>NZ_CP026102.1:321170-642340 GCF_002902945.1 Paraburkholderia caribensis | reverse complement strand
TATGGCAAGACCTCGCTTCAAAATCGAATATCTCGATTGCTTCGCCTAATGGTATTTACTCATGCCCTGCTCACCGCTCTAAAACGCGGCGTATATGTGCACGCTCAAAAAGCGCTTTTTTCAAAATTGATTTAAATCAGTATTTCAGCAACGCGAAACAACTTCGCCTATAAACGGCATAACCGATTAATCGAAATAGCCCGTCGCGCAGCATCCGGATACTCGCGCGAGGGGCGCAACACGCGCGGAGGTCAAAATGGAAGGCGAACGGGTCGAGCGTATCGTGCTGGCATTGCGACGCGCCGCCGAACATGAGCGTCTCCTCAGTTATCAGCGATTTCACGCCATGTTCGGCGCGGGCGATCCGCTCACCGCGCGCTACGACGCACTCGAGCGCGCCATCGCGTCGCTGGGCGAGGTGTCGGACATCGATTATGGCGTGCTGCTCGCGCTGAGCAACGGCTTGCCCGGCCCCGACTTTTTCCGCCGCTACCAGAAGCATCGCTATGCCGACTATGTCGCGGTAATGGGACCACCCATCCATCGCCAGTCGGTCAAGCGCAAGCGCCTGCTGGTCGAGGCGGAGCGACGCCGCGTCTATGAAGATGCAAGAAGAAAAGCGGCCAGACAGGTCGCCGAACCCGCCTGAACCTGCGTGACCCCGATCGCCGGTTTCGCGCCCCGCTTCGTCGCGACCAATCGGCCTACCGACCACAGGTCCATCCAACCGAGGAGTCTCCTATGCAACTTGCAGCTCGCCGTCCGGTTCGCATCCTGGCCATCGCAGCCGCATGCGCGGCGCTCGCCGCGCCCGTCATCGACGCTCGCGCGCAGGACAATCCGGCCTCCTCACCCGCCCCGAATGCCGTCGGTACGGCCGCCGTCGCCGACGTGACGGCGCACATCGTCAAGATCGACGCCGACAACAACGAAGTGACGATCCGCGGGCCGCGCGGCGAGACGACCATCGTCGACGTCGATCCCGACGTCGGCGACGTGAAGAAGCTGAAAGTCGGCGACGAGGTGCATATCTCGTACAAGGGCGCGCTGCTGCTGACGGCGGACAAGGTCGATGCGAAGGGCGTGCGCTCGCGCGTCGAATCGCAGACGACCACGCCCGAGCAAGGCGGCGCGTCGACCCAGACGCGCCACGTCGAGGTGGTCGCGACCGTGCAGAAGATCGACCGGAAGAAGCGTCAGGTAACGCTGCGCGGGCCCGAGCGCACCGTGGTCCTGCAAGTGTCGGAGGAAGTGCCGCTCACCAGGATCAAGGTCGGCGACAGCATTCGCGCGACCTACGTGTCCGCGACGGCTGTACAGATCACGCGCAACGGTACGCCGATCAAGTAAAAGCGCGTTTGCAAGACTGCGTTTTGCCATGCCGGCGAGACGCAGTCGTAGATCATCTCGCAGTCCCGCACAATCAACCCGATGCCTATCGAACCCTGGAATTCCCCGAAGCGCCAAGCACGCCGCAAAATGATCTGGAGCAAGGCGCACGTCGTGCTGGCCGCGATCGGCACGTTGTCGGCCGTTGCAGGCATTGCCGTCGCGATCAACGGCGGACTCGAATTCAACCGCACGAAGGTATTCGTCGGCGTCGGCATCATCATCGTGTCGACGATCCTCTACGTGTCGATGCTGTTCGTCGACGACTAGCGCAGCCGCGCTTACACGACGAGCGTTACCACGCGGTTGCGTCCGGCGCTCTTCGCCTTGTACATCGCGCGGTCCGCCTCCTCGACGAGCGTACGTCCGAGCCCGTCGAGATCGGCGCCTTGCTGCATGGCATGCGCGGATACGCCGATCGACACCGTCAACGGGATGCGCGCGCCCTCGTCCGCGCCATCCGTGTCGCGCAGGTCGAGTTGCGCGACGGCTGCGCGCATGCGCTCGGCCACCACCAGCGAATCCTTCAGGTCGCCTTGCAGCAGCACGGCAAATTCTTCGCCGCCGTAGCGCGCGATGGTGTCGCCGAGGCGCGTCTGCTTGCGCAGGCAGGCGCCGACCATCGCCAGCGCGCGGTCGCCGACGGCGTGACCGTGCGCGTCGTTGATCGGCTTGAAGCCGTCGATATCGATGAACAGAAAGCCCAGCGGCAGCCGGTAGCGCGACGCACGCGTCGTTTCTTCGCGCAGACGTTCGTCGAAATAGCGGCGGTTGGGCAGGCCTGTGAGCGCGTCGGTTGCGCCGAGGCGTTCGAGCTGCTCGCGATGCGCGACGTTATCGAGGCTCGCCGCGACGATCACGGCGAAACGCTCCAGCATGTCGGTCGCCATGCCGGGCGCAAAGCGGCTTTCGTTGTCGCTGGCGAGGCACAGATAGCCGCTCGGCTGTGCGTTCGTCGCGAGCGGCAACAGCGCGATGCTGGCAGGCCGAGCGTCGCTGCCGAAGCATGCGTGACGCGCCGCTTCGTCCATCGCGGCAGGCGTGCCGAGCCACGGACGGCCATGAGAACAGAGCCGCGCGGCGGCATCGCCCATCTCGCGCGAGGTCTTGAGCGACGATGCAGCCATCCCGTTAGTCTCGTTGCTTTGCCGGTTCGCGCTGCTCCCGTGGCGCGACGCCAGTTCGTGCAGCAGCGGCAACGTGTCGTTGAGCCACAGCGTCACGCCCTCCAGTCCGAACTCGCGCGGCAGATAGTCGAGCAGCACACGACAAAGCGACGGGAAATCCTGCGCGCGAATCAGTTGAAGCTCGACATCCTGGAAGCGGCGCAACGTGCGTTCGTTGCGTTGCACCGTATCGACGAGTGCGCGAAGGCGGACGGACGGGGGCGTGTGTGTTGTGCTCATCTGGGCCGTGGCATTGGGGCCCGCAACAGAGGCCCAACGTCTGGTTATCGGCCTCGAAGCGCGATTGCTTGAGGCCGATGCATGCAACCGGGCCTGGCCAGATGTGTTGGCAACGAATGCGCTTACGAGCGCCGGCCGAGCGCTTCGTCGATCTTGCGGTCGGTGTTGTACTGGCTGAGCGCATACACCGACCAGATCGCCGCCGGCAGCCAGCCGATGATCGTGAGTTGCAGCACCAGGCAGATGATCCCGGCGAACGGCCGGCCAATCGTGAAGAACTGGAACCACGGCAAAAGCAGAGCAAGCAACAGACGCATTGACGTTTCCTTCTGGTTGAAAAACTTCGGTTATACGTTGCGGCGCACGTGTACGGCTGTTCCGTAGCACAGCACTTCCGTCACGCCCGCGCCGATCTCGGTTGCATCGTAACGCATGCCGATCACGGCATTTGCGCCGAGCGTCGCCGCTTCGGCCAGCATGCGCTCGTAGGCATCCTGCCGGGCGCGCTCGCACAGCGACGTGTACAGCGAGATATTGCCGCCGAAGATGGTCTGCAGCCCCGCACCGATCGCGCCCACCACCGAGCGCGAACGCACGATGATGCCGCGTGCGACGCCAAGCGACGTGTCGACGGTATAGCCAGGCAAATCGAAGGCCGTGGAGACCATGTTTCGTTCGATCATGTCGTTCCCTTCACTGTTGTAGCTGTTTCGATCAGCGTCCCGCCGCCCACAGCAGCGACAGACCGGACGACAGCATCAACCCGTCGACGACCAGCCTGAACGTGCCGGGACTCATGCGCACGACGATGCGCCGCGCGCAGAACGCGCCCGTCATCAGCGCGGAGCCCGTGATCACGCCATCCAGCACGACGTGCAGCGGCAGCGCGCCGAAGTGGTTGAAGGTCGCGACCTTCGCGGCGTAGACGGCGAGCGAGCCGGCCGCTTCCGTCGCGAGAAACGCGCCTTTCACCAGGCCGTAGCCCATGAACACAGGCACCGTGATCGGCCCCGTCGAGACCACGATGCCCGTCAGAAACCCGACGGGCACGCCGATCGCCGCCAGATGCCACGGCGAGAAGCGCACCGCTCGACGCGCCAGCCAGCGCCGCACCGGGACCATCGCGACGAAGAAAAGGCCGAGCGCGATCTCGACGGCATGCGGCGGCAGCGCGAGCAGCGTGCGCACGCCGAGCGCCGCGCCCGGCACGGCCGTCGAACAATACGCACCGCACGCGCGCCAGTCGATCTCGCGCCACCACGCAAGCACCTTGCCGAAATTGCCCATGATCGCGGCGATCGCCATGACGGGCACCGCTTGCTGCGGACCGAACAGCATCACGAGCACGGGCATCAGCATCATCGACGAGCCCGTGCCGATCACGCCGCTCAGCGTGCCCGCCGCGAGGCCGACGGCGAGAACCAACAGATAACCCATGCGCATCCCCGAAAAGCGTCCTGGCGCCATGCTACTGGAAAATGGCGGCACATCAGCCAAACCTGTGATGAATGCCGCGCGCCGGATTTTTATTTGCCCGCGCGGCGCATCCAATTGCTGCTACAACTCGTATTGCATAACAGCGCAGTTCGCGCTTTTTTTGTCTACGGAATGCGTGTGAGGCGATGCGCGTATCGACGTGTGCGGGACAGACCCGAAGGGAAACGCGATGTTGAGTGAGTCCAACAGAATGTTCGTGGCGGGTGGCCTGCTGATCGGCGCGCTGGTGCTTGCGACGCTCGGGCTTCGGTTCGGCAATCGCGAGACGGCCGCAAGAGATACGGAGGGCCGCGTCGATAGCGCCATGTCGTCCGCCGCGCGCGCCGTCACGCCCGACGCAACGCTCGACGATCCGCGCAACGCGAGCATCGCGCGGGTGTTGCAGGCGGTGCACGACAGCTTGCAACGTGACGACCTCGCGTCCGCACACGTGCTGCTCGACGCGGTGCTGACGATGCGCAGTGACGAGCCGCAAGCGCTGCTGCTGAAAAAGGAACTGGCCGCGCGCGAAGCGCAGGCGCGGGAACTGCGGCTGGCCACGCCAGTTGAGCAAAGCGCCGCGCAGCCGCTTGCGCGCGCGCATGCTTCCGCGAAGACGACACACGTGCGACCGGCAGCGTCGCGTCATGTCACGGACACTTCGGAGCGTGACCAACCTGCATTCGACGCAACACCGCCCGTCGAGATCCGCTCGGACAGCGTGAAGGACAACGCAACGGCAAGCGATCACGCGGCCGGCACGGCTCCCGTTCAACCTCCCGCGCAGCCTGAACCGGTGATCGCATCCGCGGTGCGAACTGCCGCGACCCTTGCCGAACCCGCCGAGCAGCCGCCCGCCCCCGCTGCGACATCGACGGCGCAAACCCACGAGCCCGCCGCCCCGTCGCCCGCACCCGGCGATGGACCGAAGACGCGCGCCCAAGTGCGTGACGAACTCAGCCGCGCGCGCCAGAACGGAACGATGTCGCGCTTCGGCAATCCCGATCCCTACGGCCCGGGCGGTTCGCCGAGGGACAACACGCAGCCTTCCGTCCGGACCTGGTAGCATTCGCATTCCGGTCTGCACAGCGAACCATCAGCACGGTCGGCTAGTTCACTTGCGTGCTCTTCCCTGCAGTGATGCTTCACGTAATCTTTAGTGGTTAACCCCGCCATATCCCCACCTATAGCTATCTCACAATAGACACGAACCCCACGCCGGATCGCGTTAAAGCGCCAACTAGCGAATCCGTCGACCCCGCTCTACAATGGTCCGCCATGCGAACCATAACCCCGAAGCCGATTGACACGGAGTTGAGCGACATGACAGCATTCGCCCGAAGCACCAAAACGGGAGACAGGCGCGACGTGCGTCAAAACGAGCCGCACGAGCAACGCGACATAGCGCGCTTCGACGAGGAACCGTACGAAACCGACCGCCAGTTCGTCACGGCGCTGGCGCGCGGCCTCGAACTGCTGCGCTGTTTCGGCCTGAAGGAACGGCATCTCGGCCTGACCGAACTGGCGCGCCGGACGGGTTTGCCGAAAGGCACCGTCGCGCGGCTCGCGGGCACGCTCGCGAAGCTCGGCTATTTGCGCTATGACGAACCGCTCGGCAAGTACAGCCTCGGCACGGGCGTGCTCTCGCTCGGCTACGCGATGCTGTCGAACCTCGACATTCGCGACCTCGCGCGGCCGCTGATGCAGGAACTCGCGGAATACGCGGGATGTTCGGTGGCGATCGGCGTGCGCGACCGGCTGTCGATGATGTACGTCGAATGGGTGCGAAGCAGCGCGCCCATCACCGTCATGCGCAGCATCGGCACGCGTCTGCCGATTGCGACAACGTCGATGGGCCGCGCGTACCTTGCCGCCGCCCCCGACGCCGAACGCAGCGCGGTGCTCGACCAGGTGCGCGCGCAGGACGAAACCGCCTGGCCGCGTATCGAAGGCGGCATCGGCGAAGCAATCAAGGACTACGTCACGCGCGGCTTCTGCCTGTCGTATGGCGACTGGGATGCCGACATCGCGAGCGTCGGCGTGCCGTTCACGGCGCCCGACGGCACGCAGATGGCCTTCAACTGCGGCGGGCCCGCCTTCGTGCTGAGCCGCGACATACTGGAGAACGACATCGGCCCGCGCCTTGCGGGTCTTGTCAAACGAGTGGAGGCCGCCATCGGGCGGCGCTGAAGAAGACCCGGCGCGGCGCGCTTCACGCGTTCATGCGGACGCGACAGGCAAACCGCGTCATAGCACACAGGTAAAACGATGATCCGCGATCAGGAAACACTGTCCATTCTTCTCGATTCGCTGTCGCGCTTCGTGCGCGAGCGACTCGTGCCCGCCGAAAACGAAGTCGCCGAAACGGATGAAATCCCTGCCGGCATCGTCGACGAGATGCGTGAACTCGGTCTCTTCGGCCTGTCGATTCCCGAAGAATACGGCGGCCTCGGTTTGACGATGGAAGAAGAAGTGCTCGCCGCCTTCGAGATTGCGAGGACCTCGCCCGCGTTTCGCTCGCTGATCGGCACGAACAACGGTATCGGCTCGCAGGGGCTCATCATCGACGGCACCGACGAGCAGAAGCACTACTATCTGCCGAAGCTCGCGTCGGGCGAACTGATCGCGTCGTTCGCATTGACTGAGCCGGGCTCGGGTTCGGACGCCGCATCGCTGCGTACGACGGCCGTGCGCGACGGCTACCATTACGTGATCAACGGCACCAAGCGCTTCATTACCAACGCGCCCGAAGCGGGCATCTACACGGTAATGGCGCGCACCAACCCGGAAATCAAAGGTGCGAGCGGCATCTCGGCGTTCATCGTCGAGAAAGGCACGCCCGGACTGTCGCTCGGCAAGATCGACAAAAAGATGGGCCAGAAAGGCGCGCATACCTGCGACGTGATCTTCGAGAACTGCCGCGTGCCCGCTGCGAACATCATCGGCGGCAAGGAGGGCGTCGGGTTCAAGACGGCGATGAAGGTGCTCGACAAAGGCCGCCTGCATATCTCGGCGATCTGCGTCGGCGCTGCCGAACGCATGCTCGACGACGCGCTGCGCTATGCGATGGAGCGCAAGCAGTTCGGCCAGCCGATCGCCGAGTTCCAGCTCGTGCAAGCCATGCTCGCCGACAGCCGCGCGGAAATCTACGCCGCGCGCTCGATGGTGCTCGATGCCGCGCGCCGCCGCGATGACAAACAGGACGTATCGACGCTGGCATCGTGCTGCAAGCTGTTCGCCTCGGAGATGTGCGGCCGCGTGGCGGATCGCGCTGTGCAGATTCATGGCGGCGCGGGCTATGTGTCCGAGTATGCCGTCGAGCGCTTCTATCGCGACGTGCGTCTGTTCCGCATTTACGAAGGCACGACGCAGATCCAGCAACTGGTGATCGCGCGCAACATGATCCGCGACGCAAGCCGCTAGTCTGAACAGAAACGTCGATCAAGGCATGCAATGCAATTGCCTTGATCGAAGTCAACGCTTCAATTCCACCCGCCCTCGCTGGCACATTTCAGATTGCCAGAAAAAACATCCCGTCCTAAACTGGGTTGTTGACGCAATGCAACACATACCGGCTCGCGCAACGTGCGAGTCCGATGCTGGCATTCATCAATGCGTCATGCTTCTGCCATTTTTATCGCTGATCTTGATCGAAGCCGCGCCTCGTCGAGGCGCGTTGAAGTCTCGCCCTGGTTTCAGGCCGCGACTCATTGCAACGATGCTCGCGCGTCGGGTAAGCGCTTCATGCACGTTTAGCGCGTGCCTGTGAGCGTCGCATGAGACCTCGGCGCCGACTCTTTGAGGGAGCAGATGCGACCATGAATCAGTCTCTACCCGATTCCGCAACATCAGACACATCCGCACCGTCGACGCCCTTCGCGTCGATGCCGGGCAATCTGTTCGCGCAAGGCTACGCCTACGCTGTCGACACATGGCAGCGCAGCGTGCTGTTCGCCGATGTGATGCGCGAACGCGGCAATCAGTATCAGGCGCACATGCAGGAACGCGTGCCCAACGTGCTCGACTTCGGCACCGAGCTCATCGTCGATGGGCGTACGCTGCCGCGCCCCGTCAACTACGGTCTCGTGCGCATCGCCGCGCCGGACGACCTGAAGCCCGACCGCGACCTCGCGGAAGGACACGATCCCGGCCGCCTGCGTCCGTTCGTGGTCGTGGACCCGCGCGCGGGACACGGCCCGGGCATCGGCGGCTTCAAGCGCGACAGCGAAATCGGCGCGGCACTGCGAGCGGGCCACCCCTGCTATTTCGTCGGCTTCCTGCCCGACCCCGTGCCGGGACAAACCGTCGAAGACGTGATGCACGCGGAAGCCGCGTTCCTGGAAAAAGTCATCGAATTGCATCCCGAGAGCCCCGGCAAACCCGCCGTAATCGGCAATTGCCAGGCGGGCTGGCAAATACTGATGACGGCCTCGATGCGCCCCGAGCTATTCGGCCCGATCGTCGTCGCGGGTGCGCCCGTGTCGTACTGGGCCGGCTGGCGCGGCAAGAACCCGATGCGCTATTCGGGCGGCATGCTCGGCGGCTCGTGGCTGACGGCGCTCACGGGCGATCTCGGCGATGGCCGCTTCGACGGCGCGTGGCTCGTGCAGAACTTCGAGAACCTGAACCCCGCGAATACACTGTGGACCAAGCAGTACAACCTGTACGCAAACATAGACACGGAAGGTCCGCGCTATCTCGGCTTCGAAAAGTACTGGGGCGGCCACGTATTCCTCAACGCGGGCGAAATGCAGTACATCGTCGACAACCTGTTTGTCGGCAACCGCTTCGTCAGTGGTGAGATCGTGACGTCGGACGGCGTGCGGCTCGATCTGCGCAATATCCGCTCACCCATCGTCGTGTTCTGCTCGTATGGCGACAACATCACGCCGCCGCCGCAAGCGCTCGGCTGGATCACCGATCTCTATCGCGACGACGCCGATCTGATCGGCCACGATCAGACCATCGTCTACGCGACGCACGACAGCATCGGCCATCTCGGCATCTTCGTGTCGAGCAGCACGGGGAAGAAAGAGCATCGCGAGTTCGTCAGCAATATTGATCTGATCGACCTGCTGCCGTCCGGCCTCTATGAAGCGCACATGGGCGCGAAGACGGACGCGACGCCTTATGCGGATCTCGTGCAGGGCCAGTATGTGCTGTCCATTTCTCCGCGCACCATCGCCGACGTGCGCGAGATCGTGCAGCCCGATCCCGAAAGCGACCGGCGCTTCGCCACAGCCGCGTATCTGTCGCGCGTCAATCTCGGCCTGTATCGCAGCTTCCTGCAGCCGTGGGTGCGCGCCTGCACGACGCCGTGGACCGCCGACGTCTCCAGCAAGCTGCATCCGCTGCGCGTCACGTACGAACTGTGGTCCGATCGCAATCCGTTTGCGTCGTCCGTCGCGCGGGCGGCCGAAAGCGTGAAGGAAGCGCGCGCGCCCGTCACGGCCGACAACCCGTTCCTGCAGATGCAGACGGCCATGTCGAATGCCGTCATCGCGTCGTTCGATTTCTATCGTGATATGCGCGACGCCGCCGTCGAGCAGATTTTCGAAACCGTCTATGGCGCACCCTGGCTGCAGGCCTTCGCAGGCCTTCCGCCGCGCAGCGACAGCGAAGCAAACGCCGCGTTGAAGGAACCGGGCGACACCGAAGAGCGCGAAGCATCGATCGTCGCGGAGCACGAGCGGCTGCGCCACGACATGACGGAGGGCGGCCTGCTCGAAGCAAGCGTGCGCGCGCTGCTGTATGTGCGGCGCACGCGTGGCGAAGCGGACGAGCGGCGCTTCAACCTCGCGCGCGAAATGCTGAGCAAGCTGTCGGATCGGGGCATTCTGTCGTTCAAGCATGTCGTGCGCGAACAGGCCGCGCTGCTGCGCCTCGACAGCGAGGCGGCCATCGGGGCCTTGCCGGGGCTGCTCGCCAGCGCGCCGCCCGACAACATCCGCAACGCCGCGCGCGACATCGACAAACTCAGCACGGTGCTGCCGCTCGACGATCACGAGCGCGCCGATCTCGCACGCGTATTGACGATCTTCGAATCGGCATCGAAGAAGAAAGCATCGCGGCGCGCGGAGCCCGCGCGCCAGCAGGTCGAATGACAGATGGCATGCACGTGTGCGAGCGGACGGTCACAGTCCGCCGCGCACGCCCGCACTCCCGCCACATCCTCTACGAGGGCAATGAAGATGGAACACAAGCGCGAGAAATACGAGCGTCTGATCGCCTTTGCCGCCACGCTTCCGCCAACACCAACGGCCGTCGCGCATCCTTGCGATCACGATTCGCTGGCGGCCGTTGTCGAAGCCGCGCGGCTGAAGCTGATCGCGCCGATACTGGTCGGCCCGCGCGCGAAGATCGAAGCGGCCGCGAAAGAATGCAACCTCGATCTCGGCGATCTGCCTATCGTCGACGCGCCGCATAGCCACGCGGCCGCCGAATGCGCCGTGCAACTGGTGCACGAAGGCCGCGCGCAGGCATTGATGAAAGGCTCGCTGCACACGGACGAACTAATGGGCGCCGTGGTCGCGCGCGGCACGGGCCTGCGCACCGAGCGGCGCGTGAGCCATTGCTTCATCATGGACGTGCCGGGCCGCGCCGAGCCTCTCATCATCACCGACGCCGCGGTCAACATCACGCCGACGCTCGACGAGAAGCGCGACATCGTGCAGAACGCAATCGACCTCGCGCATGCACTGCGCTTTCCCGTTGCGCGCGTCGCGATCCTGTCGGCAATGGAAACCGTCAATTCCAAGGTCCCATCGACGCTCGAAGCCGCCGCGCTATGCAAGATGGCCGACCGCGGCCAGATCAAGGGCGGCATACTCGACGGCCCGCTTGCGCTCGACAACGCAATCAACGAAGAAGCCGCGAAGATCAAGGGCATCGAGTCGCCCGTAGCGGGCCATGCGAACGTGCTCGTCGTGCCCGATCTCGAAGCGGGCAACATGCTCGCGAAAAGCCTGACGTTTCTCGCGGGCGCCGATGCCGCCGGCATCGTGCTCGGCGCGAAAGTGCCCATCATCCTCACGAGCCGCGCGGATTCCGTCATCACGCGGCTGGCTTCCTGCGCCGTTGCGTCGCTGGTCGCGCTCGCGCGGCGCGAGCAACCTTCTTCCGCCATCGTTTGACACGTCTTGAGGGAGTGACATGGACGTCATCCTCGTCATCAACGCGGGTTCGTCGAGCATCAAGTTTCACGCGTTCGAAGCGCAAGGCGCGCAGCTCGAACCCATTGCGGGCGGCAAGATCGAAGAGATCTACACGAACCCGCGCTTCACCGCGAAGCGGCAAAACGGCGACGTCATCGAAGACAAACGCTGGCCCGAAGGCGAGCAGCTCGGGCACGACAATGCGACTGCGTTTCTGCTCGACTGGCTGCGCAGCCATGGCGAAGGACGCGCCACACTCCTCGCGGTCGGCCATCGCGTCGTGCACGGCGGCGACAGGTATTCAAAGCCCGTGCGCGTCGATGCGCAGGTGATGCAGGATCTCGAGGCGCTCGTGCCGCTCGCGCCGCTGCACCAGCCGCACAATCTCGCCGTCATCCGTTCCGTCATGGCGCGCAATGCGCAGGTGCCGCAGATCGCGTGCTTCGATACGGCGTTTCATCACACCCAGCCCGCCGTCGCAACGCGCTTCGCGCTGCCGCCTGATATTACGGAGCGCGGCGTGCGGCGCTATGGTTTCCACGGGCTGTCGTACGAATACATTGCGAGCGTGCTGCCGCAATTCGACGAGCGTGCCGCGAAAGGCAAAACCGTCGTGCTGCATCTCGGCAACGGCGCGAGCATGACGGCCTTCGACCAGTGCAAAAGCGTCGCGAGCACCATGGGCTTTACGGCCGTCGAAGGACTCGTGATGGGCACGCGCTCGGGCAGTCTCGATCCAGGCGTCGTGTTGTGGATGCTCGAAGAAGCAAAGATGGATGCACGAGCGATCGAATCGCTGCTGTACAAGCGCTCTGGTCTGCTCGGCGTGTCCGGCATTTCCAGCGACATGCGCACGCTGCTCGCCAGCGACGACCCGAAAGCCGCCGAAGCCGTCGAGCTGTTCTGCTATCGCATTTCGCGCGAGCTCGGCTCGCTCGCCGCCGCGCTCGGCGGACTCGACGCGATCGTGTTCACGGCGGGCATCGGCGAACGCGCGGACCCGGTGCGCAAGCGCGTCGGCGAGCTGGCGGCATGGCTCGGCGTCTCTCTCGATGAAGCGGCGAACCAGCGCCATGGTCCGCGCATCAGCAGTCCGGACAGCGCCGTCGACGTCTGGGTGATTCCGACCAACGAAGAACTGATGATCGCCCGGCACGCGCTCGGCCGGCTGGAGGGTTAAGCATGGACACGCCAACGAGCCAGGTGATGGCGCAACACAAGGTGCTGGTGGTCGGCATCGCGAACGAGCATTCCATAGCGTACGGCTGCGCGCGCGCGTTCCGCGAGCTTGGCGCCGAACTCGCGATCACTTATCTGAACGAAAAGGCGAAGGCTTATGTCGAGCCGCTCGCGCAGGAGCTCGGCGCGTCGCTGCTGCTGCCGCTCGACGTGTCGAAGCCCGGCGAACTCGAAGCGGTGTTCGATGCAATCCGCGCGACGTGGGGACGGCTCGACGTCGCCGTGCATTCGATCGCATTCGCGCCGAAGGCCGATCTGCAGGGCGGCCTGCTGAACAGTTCGGCGGAAGGCTTTTCGGTGGCGATGGACATTTCGTGTCACTCGTTCATCCGCATGGCGCGGCTCGCCGCGCCGCTGATGGACGAAGGCGGATCGCTGTTCGCCATGAGCTATCTGGGCGCGACGCGCGTCGTGCCGAACTACGATCTGATGGGGCCCGTGAAGGCCGCGCTCGAAGCATCATGCCGCTATCTCGCGCACGAACTCGGGCCGAAGCGCATCCGCGTGCATCCCATTTCGCCGGGGCCGCTGAAGACGCGCGCCGCGTCGGGACTCAAGGACTTCGATCTGCTGCTCAACGAAGCAGCCGAGCGCGCGCCCATCGGCGAGCTCGTCGACATCATGGACGTCGGCTACACCTGCGCGTTCCTCGCGACACCCTACGCCCGTCGCATGACAGGCAATACGGTGTTCGTCGACGGCGGCGTGAGCATCATCGGCTGAACGGGACAAGGCATGAAACTGTTGATCAGCGGTCTGCCGCAATCGGCCTCGCTCGATGAAGTGAAAGCGCTCGTGTTCCGCTATTCGCACGCGGACTGCCGCGATATCGAACTGGTCGGAGCAGCCGACGAGCACCCTGCCGCACTCGTCGCCGTCAAGGGCGCCAGCTGGACGACGCTGAACAATGTACGGCGCCGCCTGCATGGCATGTACTGGCATCGCTTCCGGCTGTCGGTGCAGGTGCTGTCGTTCTGGGACGTCAGCGAAGCCGCCGAGGCGCGCCGCCAGACGAGGACGGCCGTGCCCGGGCGCGTCTAGACGGCAGATTTAGGCCGCGGGCAGATTGGTCGACGAAAAACCATAACGCGCGATACGCCAGACGCCGTCCGGCCCGCGATGCAGAATGAACAACTCCTGGTTGGCTTCCGGCTGCGTCGCGTGCTTACCCGTCAGCGTGTCGACCCTGCCCGTCGAATGCGTGCGCGCGAATGCCCAGTCGGGCGACATCGGCTTGATCTCATCGATCGAAAAACGGACGTTCAGCTTCATCGCGCTCAAGGCGTGCGTGATCGAGTTGCGCAATGCCTCACGCCCGACGATCGTCGGCGCGTTCGGCACCATCACGACGGGCGCGTCGTCGTAGAGACTCATGATCGCGTCTGCGTCCGACGCGTTCAGCGCCTGCTCGTAGCGATGCAGTTGTCGCGCGATCGCGCGTTCCGTGTCGCCCGAGGGCGCCGCGGACGCGGCGTCCTGCAGCGCGACGCCAGCCGCAAACAGCACTGGAACCAGCAATCTGCTCAATCGCACGGCGACAGCCCTCTCGCGTGACGCGTTCATAGCCGCACCACGATCTTGCCGAGCGCGCGATTACTCTCGATCAGACGATGCGCGTCCTGCAGTTCGTCGAATCCAAATGCATGGGCCAGGTGGGACGGGATTCGCCTGTTTTCCACGTCGAGTGCGAGCGACTTCAGCGGCGTGTTGGTGAGCGGCAAAGCCTCCGTGCCGAACAACTGGCTCGGAAAGAAACTCAGTCGCGCGGCGGGCGGCACATCGGCGACGAGATTGAACTGTTCGAGCACGGGCGGGCCGCCGAGCATGCCGACCACCGTGATCGCGCCGAACGGGCGCACCGTTTTCATGGTGTCGCGAAGCGTCGCGGCGCCGACGATTTCGAGCGCGGCGTCGAGGCCGCCCCGCTGCGTGTCGAGAACCTGTTCTGCGATCGCCCCGTCGTCGACGATGACCGCGTCCGCGCCCGCGAGATAAAGCCGCTCGACGTGTTCCCTGGAGCGGGTCGAAGCGAGCACCCGAACCCCGGAGGCCTTCGCATACGTAACGGCAGCCAGACCGACCGACGATGTGGCGCCCCGCACCAGCAGCGTTTGCCCCGCTTCGATCTTCAGGCTTTTGCGCAGTGCGCCCCACGCGGTCAGATACGCCTGCGGCAACGCGGCCAGTTCTTGCCACGGCAACGCCGAGCCCTGAAGCGACACAACATTGCGCGCGAGCACGGTGACTTCCTCCGCATAGCTCCCCGCCCGCGTGAACTGCAGCCCGCCCATCACGGTTGCAACCCGCTCGCCGACGCGAAACGCGCCGGACGGATCTTCGAGTATTTCGCCGACAGCTTCGATGCCGGGCACGCGCGGCGCGTCGATCGGCCCGAGCTTGCCGGCGCGCAGATACGCTTCAGCGCGGTTGATACCGAAGGCGCGCACGCGAATGCGCACTTCGTCGAGCTTCGGTGCGAAAGACGGCATGTCGCGCAGTTCGAGCACTTCCGGGCCGCCAGCCCGTTCGATCACATAGGCTTTCATCATGGAGTCCTGATTAATTGCTTAGTTGTTCCGCTTTCCTCTGGGCGCGCCGGATCAGGCGAACAGCAATACGTCGGCAACGGGCCTGCGTGGCTTTTGCGGCCAGTTCCCCGGCGCGGGATGGCCGACGGTGACGAGCATCGCGGGCACGTCGGTCGACGCGAGTCCAAATTCGCGTGCGACGCCGACCGGATCGAAGCCGATCATCGGGCCGGACGCGAGTCCCCTCCCCTGCGCCGCGAGCATCAACGTCATCGCGGCAAGCGACGCCGAGCGGATCGCCTCGTCGCGCTGGCGCGCCGGGTTGTCCTGATACATCGAGCGCGCGGCACCGATCCAGCCCTCCCGGGTCGCTTCATCGATCAGCCCGGCGCTCACAGACGGCTGAAGCGCAACCGGCAGGGTCCGGTGCGGCTCGAGCGTGCCGCAGACGATGAACGTGACCGCCGCGTCGACGACCTTCTGTTGCCCATACGCGTGCGGCAACAGACGAGCCTTCGCGTCGGCGGTGCGAACCGCGACAAACTTCCAGTTCTGAAGGTTGAATGCCGAAGGTGCCTTTGTCGCAAGGCGAATCAGTTCTTCGATTTCGTGGTCGGCCAGAAGGCGCGCGGCATCGAAATGGTTGGCGGAGACGCGGGATTCGATGTGGTTTTCAATCGGGTTCTTGACGGTCGACATCTTGCTCTCTTGGTTGATCAGGACGATGTGGCGCAACTTTGGCGCATCGGCATGAAAACGGGAACCCGCAAAACTGATACGCCGCCTCTCAAATATGGAAGGGGCAAACGGTGCGGGGGCGCCCTGGGCAGCGGCGACATGGGGGATTGGCTCGTTACCTTGACGTTGTACTTCTGCACATCGCGCGCATTGCCCGCTGACGCCGTTGCCGTCGTGTCATAACATGATGGATCTCGCAGCGCGGCTGCCGCCTACGGCATACGCCCGTCTTGCCCCGTTACCGGTTCGAAAGAAACACGTTGTCGAAATGAACGATGCGTCGCATAAGATAGGTTCTATCTCTACGTCGTCTGAAGCTTCCGCCGTGAGCACTCCGTCTACCGCTTCCGAGCCCGAACGCGCGCAGGACGCGACCTGCGTCGCGCGGGATGCCGCGAAACACGGCAGCACGCCATGGACGATGTTCGCGCTGTCGGCCGTCGGGCTGATCGTCGGCGCGTTCGCGGTAATCGGGCCCGAGCATGTGTCCGTGGCCCTCGCCGAGACGCTGCTGACGGTCGGGTGCCTGCTGGTGGCGGCGCTCGCGGGCATTGTCGCGTCCGACCTGTCGCGCAATCGGCAGTGAGGCCGCATGCACCAGAACCGGGCATCGGCAACTGTATAAACCTGGTGCATTGCACCACCTTTTCTGCTATACTCGCAGATTCACTTTTCAGCACGCGTCGAATTGCGTCCTAACTGGAAGGCACTGCGCGGAAGCCGGGTGAACCTGCTGGCATGCCAGCGTTCGCCAGTGGCTTCGAGCACACCGTTCCGCGTCAATCGATTCGTGCAACACCCCGCCCACACCTCACGATCCGACAGGTCAGCCCGCCTGCCGCGTGTGCGCGCGCGGGGATGCGAAACAGCCTGCCGAGGAGAACGTATTGGCAAAGCTTGACCGGGACAACTCCCAGTTCGAAACCATCACTGCAACGAAGGCGCCCAAGCGCGCAGCAAAGGCGAAGGCGCAGCCCGCCGCCGCGCCGCAAGATGCGGCCTTGCTGGAATCTCTCGTTGAAGAGCGTCAACGCCAGATGCGCGCACTGATCGCGCTGGGACGCGAGCGCGGCTATTTGACGCACGCCGACATCAACGACCACTTGCCCGACAATTTCACCGAAACGGCCGCGATGGAAACCATCGTCAGCACGTTCGGCGAGATGGGCGTCTCCGTGTACGAAACCGCACCCGACGCGGAAACGCTGCTTCTGAACGACGGCCCCTCGGCTGCCGCATCGGACGATCAGGCCGATGAGGAAGCGGAAGTCGCGCTGTCCACGGTCGACTCCGAATTCGGCCGCACCACCGACCCGGTCCGCATGTATATGCGTGAAATGGGTGCGAGCGAGCTGCTCACGCGCGCCGGTGAAATCGAAATCGCCAAGCGCATCGAAGGCGGCCTGCAGGACATGGTGCAAGCCATCGCGATGTGCCCGTCCATCATCTCGACGATTCTCGCGGACGTGGACCGCGTCGTCGCGGGTGAAATCCGCATCGACGAACTGGTCGACGGCATCAGCGACACGAGCGAGGCCGCGGAACTCGACGACGAAGCAGCCGACGCCGCCGCGGAAGAAGAACTGGAAGCGAGCGCCTCGGACGAAGATTCGGACGACGAAGACGGCGACCTGTCGGACGACGGCGGCGAAAAAGCCAACGCCGCGCGCCTCGAACAACTGACGGCGGACAGCCTCGCGATCTTCCAGCGCGTGCGCGACCTCTTCGCCAGCGTGCCCGACATGCCCGTCACGGACAAGCGCCGCGCAACGGCCATCGCCAACCTGCGCGAGTCGATCCAGCAGGAACTGACGCCGATCCGCTTCACGGCGAAGACCATCGACCGCCTGTGCGCGGAAGTGCAGGCGCAGGTCGCGCAGGTTCGCGCGATCGAACGCAACATCCTGCAGATCGCCGTGGACCGCTGCGACATGCCGCGCGAAGCGTTCGTCGAGTCGTTCCCGGGCAACGAAACCGATCTCGACTGGACGATGCGCGTCGCCGCGAAGTCGAAGTCGTACGGTCCGGCGCTCGAGCGTCACCTGCCTGCCATCCAGTCGGAACAGCAGAAGCTGGTCGACATCGAAGCGTCGATCGCGCTGCCGCTGCAGCAGCTCAAGCAGATCAACAAGCAGCTTGGCTCGGCCGAAGGCAAGATGCGCCAGGCCAAGCGCGAGATGATCGAAGCGAACCTGCGTCTGGTCATTTCGATCGCGAAGAAGTATGTGAATCGCGGCATGCACTTCCTCGACCTGATCCAGGAAGGCAACATCGGCCTGATGAAGGCAGTGGACAAGTTCGAATACCGTCGCGGCTGGAAGTTCTCGACGTATGCGACGTGGTGGGTCCGTCAGGCCATCACGCGCGCGATCGCCGACCAGGCGCGCACCATTCGCGTGCCCGTTCACATGATCGAATCGATCAACAAGCTGAACCGCATCCAGCGCGAGATCGTCCAGCAGACGGGACAAGAGCCGCATCCGTCGGTACTCGCCGAGCGCATGGACATGCCCGAAGCGAAGATCCGCAGCATCCTGAAGATCGCGAAGAATCCGGCTTCGCTGGATTCGCCCGTGGGCGAAGACGCCGACACGACACTCGGCGACATGATCGAAGACACGTCCGCGACGTCGCCCGCCGACGCCGCCGTGCACGCGAACATGCGCCGCGCGATCGACGAGGCGCTCGACGCGCTCACGCCGCGTGAAGCGAAGGTGCTGCGCATGCGCTACGGCATCGACACGGCGTCGGAACTGACGCTCGAAGAAGTGGGCCGCCAGTTCGACGTGACGCGCGAACGTATCCGCCAGATCGAGGGCAAGGCGATCCGCAAGCTCAATCACCCGAGCCGTGCGGACAAGCTGCGCCCGTTCCTCGAACGCAGCTGATCGGCATCGCCGCCGCCCAATATGGGCGCGGCAGCGCCACAAACGAAACGCGGCAGCCCAAGGGCTGCCGCGTTTTTTTATGCTCACGGTTCGCTCCAGTTCGAAGCGAACCGCATGACGCGCTTAGTGATGCTCGCTGTATTCCTTGCGAGCGATCGGCGTTGCGCGGACCTTCGCGTACTGGAACGCCGGAATGGCCTTCACAGCGTCTTTGGTCGCGCCTGCCCACACGAGCTTGCCGCCCGTGAAGTCGATTTGCGAGAACGGCACGGCGACGTCATGCTGCGATACGCCGAGGAACTGATGCGCGGCGACGATCGCGAACGAAGCCGCATTGTCCGGCGCGATGATGATGTCGTGCAGCACACCGACCTTCTGGCCCTGCTCGTTGTAGATCGGCTTGCCAAGCAGGCCCTTCTTCGCGCTCCAGCCGTTGACGATGATCGATTCCTGCTCGACGCTCACGCCAATGGTCTGCGAGCCCGCCACTTGCGCGCTTGCCTGGCCTGCCATCACGCCGAACGTCGATGCCGCGATCAGAACTGCTGCCCACTTTGCCTTCATAGCTTATTCTCCGATGTGAAATGTTGCGAAGGACTGCCGCTGCTGTAACAGGAAACGTAGTACCTTACCGCATCAGAAAGAAAAAGTCGCAGAAGGGTACGCAGGCCTTTTCCGGAAATGCGTGCGGCGTTTCCGACATGCAGCTGGACGCGCATCGGGTCCGGTTGCGCCGCTACTTCGCGAGCCGCAGCCCTTTGCCAATCACTGTGCCGTCTTTCTGGTTCACCAGCCAGACAGCCTGAACGTTCGCGTGCAGCGTCGATGTGCGGCGCGTGATATCGGTGGGCTCTTCGTCGGTGGGATCGCTGTGCTCCCGCGTTTCAGTCAGATACGGCGGTTCGAGCGTGCAGACAAGTACGATCGCAAAGCTGTTGTCGGCCTGCTCGAAGACTGCTTGCGGGACGGTCAGACGCCCGCGCGCCGTCGTCTTCGGCTTGCCTTGCGTCGCCAGTTCGATCGAATCGATCTTCTGGATAAAACCCTTGGCCTTCGCATCGGGCGCGATCACGAGACCGCGCCCGCTCGGGCCGGCGACGCTCTGGTAGAGCTGGATTGCGTCGGGGTCCTCGTCGCTGGCAAGCGGCACGTTCACACTCAGCACATGCGTATTCGAGCGATACAGAATGCCGTGCGGCGCCGGAATCATGAACAGGAAAGTGCGCTGCCCATTTTCGGCCCCCGCCGCATGACCGCGCACGATGCGGTCGTAGGGCTCGCGTGCGAACTTGCGGATGCGAGTGGTCAGCGAGTCCGACGCGGCCGGGGGCATCTGGCTCGCGAGCATGTCGCGCACCTTGACGGGGTCGTCGGCGGTGAAGCGGTCGGGCGTTGCCGCGGCGCTTGCCTCATGAGCCTCGTTACCCTTGGGCGCGGCCGGCGTGGCGTTGGCCGCACCGGCGCACAACGCCAGCGCGACACACAGCATTGGCAGCACGCGATTGCTCGAGGCAACCGTGCGATTCAGAAATTGCACAACATCCTCTCCGTTGAAAACGGCGCTATCGGTGCGCCTCGCTGCGTTGAACGCAATCCATTTCAACATGCATTCTAAGGGTATTGCACGCCCGAACCGAGCAGCCCGCGCGCCGCGAGATTCGCGTACAGCGCGCGCACGCCGAAGGTCCACGGCGTAATCTCCGTGCACAGTTGCACCGTGTTGCGCAGCGCGCCGAGTTGCGGCGTCGAAATCGTCACGATATCGCCGAGGTGATGCGTGAAGCCGCCGCCTTCCGCGTCGCGGTCCTTGATCGGCGAAAACATCGTGCCGAGGAACAGCATGAAGCCATCGGGATACTGATGATGCTTGCCGCAGGTCTGCGCGACGAGATCGGCGGGATCGCGGCTGATCTCCGACATATGGCTCACGCCTTCGAGCAGAAAGCCGTCGTCGGCGCCTTCGACGCGCAGCGACACGCTCGTGCGCCGTACGGTATCCAGCGTGAAGTCGCCGTCGAAGAGCCGTATGAACGGTCCGATCGAACACGAGCCGTTGTTGTCCTTGCACTTGCCGAGCAGCAATGCCGAGCGCCCTTCGATATCGCGCAGGTTCACATCGTTGCCGAGCGTCGCGCCGACGATCACAGCCTTGCTGTTGACGGCCAGTACGATCTCCGGCTCGGGGTTGTTCCATGTCGATGCCGCGAGCAGGCCGACGTCCGCGCCGAACCCTACGGACGACATCGGTTGCGACTTCGAAAACACTTCCGCGTCCGGGCCGATGCCGACTTCCATGTATTGCGACCACGCGCCGCGCCGCTCGAGTTCCGCCTTCAGACGCGCCGCCGCTTCCGAGCCGGGCTTGATCTTCGAGAGGTCCGTGCCGATCACGGTTGCAATCGTCTGCCGCACTTCGTCGGCCTTCGCGGGATCGCCGCCCGCCTGCTCTTCGATCACGCGCTCGATCAGGCTCACCGCGAACGTGACGCCGCATGCCTTGATGGGCTGCACGTCGCAGGGCGCGAGCAGTTGCACGCTCGCCGACGCGTCGTTCGCGAGGCTCGCGGCGATCAGTTCGGCCGCGCTGCCGAGCCGTTCGCCCGGCGCATGGCGTGCGATCTCGCCGGCGTCGTCGCGTTCGAAGAGATCAGCCGTGGTCGGCGCGCTCGGTGTAATGTCGAACACGTCGCCGTTGCGCACGGCTACGACGCTCGGCCCTTCATGCCCGTCCGTCTTGCGCCACACGCGGCCAACCAGCAATGCGCGGTCGAGGTCGTCGGGAAGATAGTTCGTTTCGTTCGATGCTGTCATGAAGCGCGTCTCCAATCATGGTTTGTCAATGCGAATGGCGCGGATTCCCGCGCTCGGCGATCACTTTCAGATAGAGCGTCGCGGGTTCGAGGCAGCCACCTGTCGAAAGCTGCCCGACCGTCTGACGATACAACTCCTGCCACGGCGTTTGCGCTGGCGGAATGTCGAACTTCATGCTGGCGCGCCGGCGCGCCAGTTCGTCTTCATCGACGAGCAGTTGCACGCTGCGCGCGTTGAGATCGACGCGAATGCGGTCGTTCGTGCGTAACAGCGCGAGGCCCCCGCCGACAGCCGCTTCCGGCGACATGTTGAGAATGGAGGGGCTCGCCGACGTGCCGCTCTGCCGTCCGTCGCCCATGCAAGGCAAGGACGTGATGCCCTGGCGCACGAGTTCCGCGGGCGGCGCCATGTTGACCACTTCCGCGCTGCCCGGATAACCGACCGTGCCCGCGCCGCGAATGACGAGCATGCAGTGCTCGTCGATTTCCAGCGACGCATCGTTGATGCGCGCGTGATAGTCCTCGGGACCCTCGAACACGATCGCGCGCGTTTCGAATGTATTCTCCTGGCCCGGCTCGCTCAGATAGGTTTGCCGGAACGCTTCGCCGACCACCGACATCTTCATGATCGCGCTGTCGAAGAAGTTGCCCGACAGCACGATGAAACCCGCACCATGCTTGAGCGGCTCGGCTGTCGTGCGAATCACGTCGCGATCGCCTGTCGCCGAACGCGCCGCGATATCGCCAATGCTGCGGCCCGACACCGTCATGCACGATTCGTGTATGAGGCCCGCTGCGGTCAGCTCGTGCATGACGGCAGGCACGCCGCCCGCGCGATGAAAACTCTCGCCGAGATAGTCGCCAGCGGGCATGCAATTGACCAGCAACGGCACCTGCTCGCCGACACGCTGCCAATCCGCGAGACTCAGTTCGATGCCCATATGCCGCGCGATCGCGATCAGATGCGGCGGACAATTGCTCGACGCACCCAGCGCGGACGCCACGACGATCGCGTTCTCGAAGGCCTCTTTCGTCATGATGCGCGAAGGCTTCAGATCGTCGCGGACCATCTCGACGATACGCTTGCCCGTCGCATACGCCATCTGGCCGCGCTCGCGGTACGCAGCGGGAATGCTCGCGCAGCCGGGCAGCGACATGCCGAGCGCTTCCGCAAGGCTGTTCATCGACAGCGCCGTGCCCATCGTGTTGCAGTGTCCGATGGAAGGCGACGAGGCCGTCGTCAGTTCCATGAAGCCTTCATAGTCGATCGAGCCCGCCGCGAGCAGATTGCGCGCATGCCAGATCACCGTGCCGGAGCCGACGCGCTTGCCTTGATGCCAGCCGTCGAGCATCGGGCCGCCCGACAGCACGATAGCGGGCATGTCGACCGTCGCGGCCGCCATCAGGCACGCGGGCGTGGTCTTGTCGCAGCCCGTGGTCAGCACCACGCCGTCGAGCGGAAAGCCATGCAGGATTTCGACGAGGCCGAGATACGCGAGATTGCGGTCGAGCGCGGCCGTTGGCCGGCGGCTCTGCTCGGCAAGCGGATGCACCGGAAATTCCATCGGAATGCCGCCCGCGTCGCGAATGCCCGCCTTCGTGCGCGCGGCCAGCTCGATGTGGTGACGATTACAGGGCGCGAGATCGCTGCCCGACTGCGCAATGCCGATGATCGGCCGGCCCGACTGCAACTCCTCGCGCGTGAGGCCGTAGTTCATGAAGCGCTCGACATACAGCGCCGTCATGTCCGCGTGCGAAGGATCGTCGAACCATTCCTGGCTGCGCAGACGGCGCGCTTGCGTGTTCTCCGTCATCTCGTGTCTCCATGTTTGCTTGTGCCGCCGTTGCTTCGTGCGGGTGCTTCCACCCCGCTTCAAAGGCGTATCGGGTACGGCACGTTATCGGTAACATCCGATCATGGTAGCACGGCACTCGCGCGGCACGAAAGGCCGCGACGAGTCGTGTCAGGCGCTTTCGCGCGCGATCACCGTGTAGTCGATTTTCACGCTTTTGCGGGTCGCCGGGCGAGCCGATGCATGCCGCGCGGCACTGTCGCTTTCGGCCAGCGCGGCCAGCAGCGTTTCGCCCGTGCGCGTGCCGATGCCGTAGGCGTCGACGGACACGGTCGTGATGGTGGGCGTGCAGCACGCCGACATTTCGAAATTGCCGAAGCCCGCAATCGCGATGTCGCCGGGCACCGACAGGCCGCGCCGGTGACACTGCATGATCGCGCCGAACGCGGACATGTCGCTCACGCACATCACGGCATCCGTGTCGGGCCATTGCTGCAGCAACGCTTCGAGCGCGGGCGCGCCGTGGCTCATCGTGATGGGCGACTCGCCCAGCCGCACCACGCGCGGCTCGCCCATGCCCTGCGCCTTCACTTCCTGCAGATAGCCCCTCAGACGCTCCATGCCGCGTCTGTCGAGCTCGCTCGCGCCACCCAGAAAGCCGATGCGCCGATAGCCGCGCCCGGCGAGATAACGCACCATCTCGCGTGCCGCTCTGGCGTTGGAGAAGCCTACGGCCGCGTCGATCGGCGTCGCGGGCAAATCCCACATCTCGACGACGGGCACGCCCGAGCGCACCAGCAGCTCGCGCGTCGCGGGCGTGTGCTGCGCGCCCGTCAACGCGATGCAGCGCGGCTGATGACGCAGCATCGAACGCACCAGCCGTTCTTCGCGTTCGAGGTCGTAGTCGGTGTCGCCGATCAGCAGTTGCAAGCCGTAAGGTTCGAGTGCGGCCGTGAGTCCGCGCACGGTGTCGGAAAAATTGGAACTGGCAAGCGACGGCACCAGCACGGCGGCGAACGCCGAGCGCCCGGAGGACAGCGCGCCCGCCGCAGCGTCCGCGACGTAGCCGAGTTCGTCGATCGCACGCTGCACGCGCTCGCGTGTCGCGGGTGCGACGCCGCGGCCAGCCAGCACGCGCGACACGGTCATCTTCGATACGCCTGCCAGCGCCGCGACGTCGGACATGCGCGGCGGTCCCGCGAGCGTGCTGCGTGTTGGGGATACGCGCCTGGTGGTGCGTGGAGTGCTGGACATGCTGAAGGGGTCGATCGCGTTCGTGGACAGGCGCATATGATAACGGCAGCGCGCACGACCCAACCTTTCGCGACGGATGCGACGCCGCGCTTACTGCGTCACGCGTAGCGCGCTGCGCTTTTCGATCAGACCCGGCACCGATACGCGCATCGCGAACACGCCGCCCGATTGCGGGTACTGCTCGATCTCTTCGGCAGGACGGCCCTGCCGGGCCGTCGTCACGTAAAGCGTGCGCAGGTCGTCGCCGCCGAACGCGCACATCGTCGGGCAGCGCGCGGGCAGCGGATGTTCTTCGACGACCTTGCCTTCGGGCGAAATGCGCACGACGCGCCCGCCCTCGTACAACGCCGACCAGTAGTAGCCTTCGCTATCCACCGACGCGCCGTCGGGACGCCCGCGATCCGTCGGCGTCGGCTGGAACTTCACCCAGTCTTCGCGCGGCCCGACCTCGCCGCTGTCGATGTCGTACGGATGACGGTAGATCGTGAAGCGCGGCGTATCCGAGTGGTAGCACCAGCGGTAATCGGGGCTGAACGCCATGCCGTTCGACGTCAGCAGGCCCGCGTCCATCTTCGTCAACGCGCCGTTCGCGTAGCGATACAGCGCGGCCGCATCGCCCGCCTTCGGCTCGTCGAGCGTGCCGAGCCAGAAACGTCCGCGCGCGTCGCAACGGCCGTCGTTGAAACGGCTCGTTGCGGGGTTCTCGGCGTTCGCGCACAGCTTGCGCACGACCTGCCCTTTCGCATCGAGCAGAAAGATGCCCGTGCGCATGCCCGCGATGAAGCCATCGTCCTCGGTCAACGAAAAGCAACCGATGTTCTCGGGCATCGGAATCGCGCTGTTCTCGCCTGTCTTCGGATCGAAGCTATTCAGCGCGGGCGCGTTGATATCGACCCACCACAGCTTCGCGCGGCGCTCGTCCCAGCGCGGACATTCTCCAAGCGCGGCGGCGGCGGGCAACACACATTCCAGTGTCTGCATGATGACGATCCTCTGTGTGAGCAACGGGCGCAACGGGCCGCGCGCCTGGTAGGGCGCGCCGGCGAACCAGTCAACAGTAGCAGACATTCACGCGCACAGCAGCGCCAGCACACGGTCCAGTTCCGCTGCGAGCGCTTGGTCGTCGAGCGCATCGACCGCGGATGCCTTGCGGGGAATCGCGAGCGTGCCTTGCGTGACTGCCTGCTTGAGCAACGCAAGCAGCGCCTCGCGCGTCCGGCTGCCGTCGATATGCGGCAACAGGTAATGCGCCACGGGATCGAGCTGGACGGGCTCGTGCCATCCGTTGAAGGTGTGCACGGCCTGGCCTTGCGGCAGGTCGGCGGGATAGTCGCGGGCGGACTGTTCGACGCATGGATTCTCCGCTTGACGCACGTACGGCGCCACCCGATAACGCCCGATGCCCTGAACCACGATCGCGTTGAAGAACGCGACGAGTTGTCCTTCCGTGTCGTTGCCCGCCTCGGCGCTGACAGGCAAGCTCGTCTGCGCCATGCGGTGCAGTTCCTCGAAACCCAGCGTGAAAGGCCATGCCCGCGCGAGCGCATCGGCGGCCAGCTTGGCGACGGGCGTGTCGAACACGACTACGCTGCCATTGGACGCGCCGAATCGCTGCGGCGAATCGTCGATACGCACTTCGCCATCGGCGCATTCCAGTTGCGCGGCCACATGCAATTCGCGCAGCCGTGTGTGCTGCATCTGATAGCTGATATCGCCGGCGCGTTCCTTGTGAACGAGCAGCGAGCGTCGAAACGAGCGGTCGCTGACGAAGTCCAGATACTGTTCGAGCAACACCTGGCTGTGTCCGCATTCGCTGAACAGCAACCGCGCAATCTCGTCGCCGTAGTTGGTCGCGAACATCAGCGGCGGCTCGGCGTCGGCCAGATAGGCGAGGCCGTGCGACTCCGCGCGCGCCGCAAAGTCCTTGAAATAGCAAGGCGCGTTGTTCGGCGACAGGAAGTCGTGGATCACGTAGGCGGCATCGTAGGTCTGAACCGTTTCCTGGTCCTGTTCGACCGCGCGCGCGAGCACGCTGTTGCGCAGCGCGTGCTTGTGCAGAAAATCGAGCATGCCGCGCCCATGCGCGAGACGCGTATGGGCATCGTCCTGCGCATGCGCGCGCAGCAGCATCGCATCGCGCACGATCTCGTGCGCTTTCCAGCCCGGATAGGTTTTGTAGCCAATGTAGGCGACGCCGTCAGCCGACAGGTTCTCGCGGCAGATGTTCAGGATCGCCTGCTGCACCGCCTCCGGCACCCAACTGTAGACGCCATGACACAGGATGTAGTCGAACTGGCCGAACGTCTTTGTCACCGACATCAGATCCTTCTGGAGCAGTTCGACGTTGCCCAGTTGCAAACGCTCGATACGTCTGCAGCCGTCTTGAACCTGCGTGCTGGAAAGATCGATTCCGACCGCGCGTGCCTGAGGATTGCGCACCGCGAACGGAATGAGATTGCCGCCCGCCGCGCATCCCAGTTCAAGCACGCGCGCCGTGCGCACGTCGGGCGCGGAAAGGCCGAACGCGTAGGCGACTGCCGCCAGATGTTCAGGCGCGCTGTGGTGATAGGGAAACGAGTAATACGGACAATCGTCGTAGTTCTTCTGGATCTGCTGAATGGCGTCTGTCATGGCGGAAGCTGAGTTTCGGCGTGTGTGGACCAAAACCCAGTGTAGGCGCGGCGTACAGACGAATTGTCACAATCCGTCACGTTCAAGGACGTCGGGATGCAAGCCGGCGTCATGCCGGTTCAACCGGCGCAGCGTACCGCGCGTGCCGGCCTGTAGCTCTCGCCGCGGCGCCTGTGCGCGCGCGTTGCACGCCGGTCTCTCAAGCGCTCGGGTCGCATGCTCGCGCCGTCACGCGGGCCATCGTCGCCGTGTGCGGGCGGACTCGTCGACGCCTTGTCTCGCACAAAGAAATCGATCAACGTCGAGATGCGCTGTTTCATGTGGTCTCCAAATGCTTGTCGTGCGTCGTCCGTCGTGAGTAAACGCAAACGGCGTCCCGACAGTCCGGTGCGAGACCAGACCGAAGGGACGCCGTTGTCCAATCCGATGTTACGAAGGTTTGCCATAGAGCGGCTCATCGTTGATGCCGCGGCGGTTCGGTGATGCAAGCGCTATGCCATATGTGCGGCGATGCGCCCGAGTCCACGCCGGGTGGAGGGTTGCGGACGTCGAGACGTTCCGGCGGGTCACGCCGCGCGTATCAACATGATGCCTTCAGGCACGTTCGTGGTGCGCCGCAGCACTGCGCGAGTGCGGCGAGCGCGAGGCCCACGGACCTGCACGCACGCCGTGCTTTTCCGCATAGAAAGCGTCCAGCGAAGCCAGCCGCGCCTCGCGCGCATGCTATACGCGCCCATCGAAACCACTGGCCTTGTTCTTGCAATAACGTGTTCGCCGGCAAAGGCGCCGGCAACGAATCGAGTGTGGGCACGCAGCGTTGCGCGCCCGCCATGGAAAACAGGCAGGATCAGTCAGGACAGCGGCGTCCCCTTCGTGCATGCACGGACGGGACGCCGTTTTGCATTGGCGGCCAATGATCGACGATCAAACGATGGAGAACAGAATGAACACGGGCAAAGTCACACTCGTCAGCGCAGGACCCGGCGACCTCGATCTGCTGACCTTCAGGGCGGCCAAAGCGATCGCAGCCGCCGACGTGCTGCTGATCGACGACCTCGTGAACGACGAGATCGCCGCGTTGAAAGCGCCGCATGCCCGCGTCGTCAAGGTCGGCAAACGCGGCGGCTGCAAGTCGACGCCGCAAGCGTTCATTCAGCGCCTGATGCGCCGCTACGCACTGCAAGGCAAGCACGTCGTGCGCATCAAGGGCGGCGACGCGCTCTTGTTCGGGCGCGCCGGCGAAGAGATCGCGGACCTGCGGCACGCGGGGATCGACGTCGAGATCGTCAACGGCATCTCGTCGGGTTTCGCGGCGGCCGCCGCGCTAGGCGTGTCGCTCACGCATCGCGATCATTGCCAGGGCGTGATCTTCGTGACCGCGCATCTGCGCGACGGCACCGAGCCCGACTGGGCCACGCTCGCGGCGACTGGCATGACGCTCGCAATCTACATGGGCGCGAGCCGCATCGACAGCATCAGCGAAGCCCTGGGCGAGACGCTCGCGCCCGAGACGCCCGCTGCCGTCGTGCAGTGGGCCGGCACGTCGCGCGAGAAGCGGGTCTGCGCGCCGCTGCGCGACATCGCGGCGCGTGCGGCGGCGCAACAGATTGCCAGCCCGGCCGTGATCCTGGTGGGCGGCGCGATCGGCGAAGCGATCGGGCAACTGGCCGCGCGCGGCGAACCGCTGCGCCGCCTGAGCGCGTGAGGCCGGATAAACGGCGGGCTTACACGCTGTCCGGATGGCCGAGCATGAGCTTGACGATATCGGCCTGAGTCAGCATGCCGACGACGCGCCCGTCCTCATCCACGACGGGCAGATGATGATGGCCGTTCTTCGTGAAGAGCGGGATGACTTCCGTTAGCGGCGCCGTTGCGTCGACGTACTGTGCATGGCTCGACATCACGGTCGTGACGGGCCATTCGCGCCTTTCGCTCTCGGGTGCGATGGTGTCGGAAGCGAGCTTGAGAAAAGGCAGGACTTCGTCCAGCGGTTGCAGATCGACGTGCGTGACGACGCCTTTGAGGCGCCCTTCGGCACCGACCACGGGCAGCAGCTTGATATGGTGCGCGTCCAGCGCCGCCAGCGCGCCGCCGATGCTTTCATTGACGGTCACCGTGACGGGCGGCTTGCGCATCACATCCGCGCACGTGAGCCGCAGCAGATCGTGCAGATACGCCTGCCGGCGCAGTTCGTCCAGCAGTTCCCGCCGTTGGTCCTGCCGCGCCAACGCCCGGTGTTCGCCGTCGCCCGATTCACCGTTGCCGTGGTCGAGTCCCCTATGGTGCCGCTGGGTTCCGAAACACCAGTGCAATACCGACGAAATCGACATGTTGCGCCTCCACACCATCAGCTTACATCGCTTTCCGTGACTTTACGTCATAACGTGAGGTATTCGCTTGCGACGGCCCGTCGCGGGCGGGAACGGGAAAGACAGCCCGGCATGCGATAATCGTTCCGTACGCCGCGCCGCGGCGGCCTCTTGCTTCAGCCCTTGAAATCGCTTCTCGTCACGCTCGACCAGATCGCGGAATTCGATGAAATCGTCGACGTCCGCACGCCACTCGAATTCGCCGAGGACCACATTCCCGGCGCCATCAACGCGCCCGTACTGTCGAACGAGGAGCGCGTCATCATCGGCACGATGTACGCGCAGGTGTCGCCGTTCGAGGCGACCCGGCGAGGCGCGGCGATGGTGTCGCGCAACATCGCCGCGCATCTGGAAACGACCTTCGCGGACCGCCCGCGCAACTGGCGTCCGCTGATCTATTGCTGGCGCGGCGGCAAGCGTTCCGGGTCGATGGCGACGTGGTTGAATCTGATCGGCTGGCGCGCGCGGCAACTGGACGGCGGCTACAAGACCTACCGGCGCAAGGTGGTTGAACTGCTCGATACGCTGCCACGGCAATTCAGCTATATCGTGCTCGCGGGCCACACGGGCAGCGGCAAGACACGTCTGCTGAATGCGCTCGCCAGGGCCGATGCGCAGACCCTCGACCTCGAAGCGCTCGCCGCGCATCGCGGCTCGATTCTCGGCACGCTGCCCAACGAGCCGCAACCCACGCAGAAAGCATTCGATACCGCGCTCGTCGGCGCGTTGCGCCGTTTCGATCCGAAACGGCCCGTGTTCGTCGAAGCGGAAAGCCGCCGTATCGGGTCCATCGCGTTGCCCGCTTCATTGACGGAACAGATTCGTCGCGGCTCGTGTGTCGCCGTGGTCACGGAGCGCGACGAGCGTATCCGCCTGCTGCTCGAGGACTACGCGCATCTGTTCGACGACCGTGCGCTCTTCAAGTCGCAACTCGCGCGGCTCGTCGAATTGCATGGGCGTGCGCGAATCGGCGAATGGCACAAGCTGATCGACGAAGACCGCCGTGTCGAGCTATTCGAGCAGCTGATCGATCTGCACTACGACCCCGCGTATGCGCGCAGCACGGGCAAGCATTTTGCGCGGCTGCCCGAATCGACGCGTTTCGCGCTGCGGCCCACGGGCGCCGATCTCCATGAACAGGCCTGCGCACTGCTCGCCCAGCTGCATTCAGCCAGCAACGAGATAGCTCTGCCCTAACCCGTCCATCACCAATGCTCAGCCGTCGGCCACGGCAGACGCTGCAGCGACCAGTCCAGCTCCGCGCCGACCACGCAGCGCCCCACGGCGGACTGCAACGCGACAGTCACGGCAATGCACGGCCTGCCGCTCGCCAGCGACAGATACGGGCTGCTCGTGATGGGTACGCCCGGCCGCAGCACGGCATTGCGGAAATACGGCCGGTGGTCCCAGCGCGCATCGCGCGGATTCGCGACGGGATGCAATGACCCGCCGTCGATGCCGGACGCCCTGCCCGGCACCTCATGCCCGATTTGCCGGCCCGTATCGTCGAGCACGAAGCAGCTGATGCACAGCTCCAATTGCGCGAGATCATAGAACGCGTCGTTGAGCGGCACGCCCTTGAGCCACGCATCGACGCCCGCGTCGAGCGCCTGCCGGTACGGCCGCACTTCCGATTCGAACAACGCATGCTGATGCGCGCGCCCTTCGGCGATCACGTCGAACGCGTGATCGATGCGCCGGTGCACCGCATCGGGCGGCGTAACGGACGGCGCAGGGCGGCCGAGCAAATAGCCTTGCGCGAAATCGACATTCGATTCGACGGCGAGTATCAGCTGCTCAGTGGTCTCCACGCCTTCGACCACGACCAGCATGCCCGCCTGATGCAGCAGCGAGACGAGCTTCGGCAGGATCGGCTGATCCGCACCCGGGCTTTTGGCGCGGATCAGTTCGCCGTCCAGCTTCACGAGGTCGGGCCGGATACGCAGCAGCCGGTCGAGGTTCGAATGGCCTGCGCCGAAATCGTCGACGGCGATCAGGAAGCCGTGATCGCGATATTGACCCGCCGCGCGCGACATATCGTCGACGCTGCCGCCATGCGACTCCAGCAGTTCGAGCACCACGCGCTCGGACGGAATGCCCGCCGAGCGCGCGATCTGTGCGAGTTGATCGGGATAGCCGTCGGCGACGAAGGTCGCGGGCAGGATGTTCAGGAAGACCCACGCGTCGTCCGGTATCAGGCGGCGCGCATTGCTCAGATGCAGCGCGTGGCTGGTGCGGTCCAGCTCGCCCTGATCCGTGAAGGGCTTCGGGGAAAACAGCTCGACGGGCGGCACCTGCGCGCCGTCCTCGCGCTCGCCGCGCAACAAGGCCTCGAAGCCGACCTGCTTCTGATGCGACAGGCTATAGAGCGGCTGGAAATGCGAGGTCAGCCAGAAGTCGTCCCATTGCTGGCGAATCGGCTGCGACGCCGTATCGCCGTCGGCGTGGACGTGCGTCCACGTCAGGCGCACCGGGTCGACGAGCGTCGCGCGTTCCGCGCACACGCGGTTGCGTCCCGAATACTTCGCGCGCAGCAGCGCCTCGTCCGCGCGGTCGAGCAGCGCCATCACGCTTTCGCCCGGCCGGTATTCCGCCACGCCGAAGCTTGCGCTCAACTGGCCATCGGGACGCGCGACGCGCCCGATCGCCGCGCGCAGCGTTTCGGCCAGATGCGCGGCGGGACGCAACGCCGCGTCGTGCAACAGCGCAAACTCTTCGCCGCCGATACGGCTCACGATATCGGCCGCCGCCGTCAGTTCCTTCAGCACGCGCGCCACGTCCGACAGCGCCTGATCGCCGACCGCATGGCCGAACTGGTCATTGAGCGACTTGAAGTAGTCGATGTCGAGAAAGATCGCGCTGACCTTCGCGCCGCTATCCAGCTTCGACAGACGCATCGCCGCCTGCTCCAGAAACGCGCGGCGGTTTTGCAGGCCTGTCAGCGGATCGGTGGCGGCGAGGCGGGCGAGCCGGTCTTCCAGCAAAAAGTGATTGCGCCGGAACCAGTAGAAACCAAAGTGAAACACGGCCGAGGTCGGCACCGCGATCAGTATCCACATCCAGCACACGACGCTGGTGTTGCCGTGCGGGTCCGGCAGGTTCAGCAACAGCGGCGTGCCCGCCGCGTAGAACAGCGCGGTGCCGATGCAGAAGTGCGCAGGCGTGAGCCACAGCGGCGCGGCGCAGACGGAGATCACCACGATCGCAGGCAGCGCCCACAACAGCGGCTCTTCGAGCCCGACCACATTCAACTCGAGCCCCGCCAGCAGGACGAGCGTGTACGCCACGCCGATGCCGCCGAATACCGACGTGCGCCGGGTCCGGGGAATCGCGGCGACCAGCAGCGCAAGCACGATCGCGCACGCGAGCCGCCACACGAGCGGCACGGCCGGTCCGGAGACGAGACTGCGCGCGCAAGCGAAGGCGATGAACGCGACGACGGTAAACGCCATCGTCACGGTCGAAAGGGGTCGCTGATGTTCCAGCGAACGTCGGTGAAACCGGCTTCTAAATCCGGCGTCGGACGTCTGTTCCGTCGGGGAGAAAAGCATTGTCAACTCAGGCCAGTTTCGGTCACTCTGCCGATGTATAACGGCAGCAAACGCCTGAGGTTAATACTTCACATCGATTCGCACAGTCGGGCAGTCAATGCCAGCCGGCCCGCTTTGCCTGACATTTGACGTTTGCGGTCGCGGGCAGCTTGCATTCGATGCAATTCATGTTGCGAACGCAACCGCCTATTCCCTTTATGTGGGAAATGAATCGCGGCCCGTGCGTCAAAGAGGCGGCCGCTGCAACTGGACCCAGCGTTGCACCGACGGCCTTTGCCATTGATGCCGCGCGTAATCGGCGAGATGTTCCGGCACGTCGTCGCCGTTCAGCACGAGGCGGTTGAGCATCAAGGCGAGGTCGAGATCGGCGATACACCATTCATCGAACAGAGACTGTGCGCCTGGCGAGAGCCATGCATTGCAAGCCGCGAAGAGCTTGTCGGCCGCCTTGCGCGCGACGGCGGAGAGCGCCCCGCCTCGCGCGCCGTAGAACACGACTTCCGTCGGGCGCTCGCTGCGAATCGGCATCAGGTCGCTGCGCAACCACGCTTGAATCTGGCGCGCCCGCGCGCGCAGTTTTCGATCCACCGGGTAAAACGGCGTGCCTTCGAAAGTGTCGTCGACGTACTCAGTGATCGCCGACGACTCGGACACCGCAAACGCGCCGTGAACCAGCGTCGGCACGCGCTGCGTGACGGAGGTCGCGGCGTACTCCGGCTCGTTGTTCGCATGACGGCCCAGATCGACGGTTCGCATGTCGAATGTCAGACGCTTTTCGTGAAGCGCGACGAAAACCGACATCGCATACGGACTCGCGAATTGCGCGTCAACATAGAGAAGCAGTGAGTTGGCCGACGACATGGATTCCTTGCACGTGTGTTCGATGAACGTTCGCGGCGCGCGCCCTCTTGCGCTTCAGAGCACGAGTTCGAGAAAGCGCGTACCGGGAACGGGATTCGCGTAGTACGGAGAGGTCTCTGCAAAACCCAAACGCTCGTAGAGTATTTGCGCGAAAGCCGTTTGAGGTACGGAATCTAGCACGAGCTTTGCAAAGCCGAGCGACTTCGCCTTGTCGATCAATGCATGCATGAGTTTCTCGCCGAGCGCGGAGCCACGGTATGCTGGCCGCACGTAAAGCCGCTTCACTTCGGCGACCTCATCCGAATGACGCAGCAGTCCGACGCAGCCCGCTATCTCCGCCGGAACTTCCGCGATCAGGAACATACCCGAAGGCAACGTATACGTTTGTTCGAACGATTGCATCTCTTGTTCGAAGCCGCGATACGACAGGTCCATAGCGAGCCATCTCACGTATTCGCGAACGATCGCGACGAGCGGCGCAGTATCGCTGGGGAACGTCGCTTCGCGAATCTCGGGAAGCACCCGAGGTCTGGTTACGGTGGTGGAAGTGGTCATGTCGCCCTCACGCTGAATACCCGGATCTACCGTATGGAACCCAGCGTATCGCGCGCGGCGGCGCACAGTCTTGAACGTTTGTGCGCGCTCCGCTCCCGCTCGGCGCGCCATGTCTTCCATATCCTGACGCGTGCGCAATTTCTCGTAAGCAACCGGCTTTATCGCCCGTTGCTCGCCCGAATGCGTACGCGCACGGCACCTATGCTTGCAGATCGAGACTATCTGCATCGAGGGGCCAATGCGCTTTACCACTGCTTCCATCCTGCTCGCGGCCATCCTGTGTCTGCAAGGATGCGCGACATCGCTTCAGACCTTCATGCTCGGCGGCCTGGTCGGCGCGGCAGCGGGCATCAGCGCAGTCACATGCGTTGTCGTGTGTCACTAGCCATCCGCATACGATGAAGCTCAACCGATACACCGTAGCCGCGCTCGGCCTGCTGGCGATGACCAGCGCGCATGCCACCAGCTTCAATTGCGCAAAGGCGCATTCGCCAGCCGAGACGCTGATCTGCCACGACGACGGTCTGTCCCGAGCAGACGACGAACTCGGCAAGCTGTTCAAGCTCGCACAGCGCCAGGCCGCCGACCGTCGCGCGTACAGAAAAGAGAGCGACAGCAAATGGGCGTGGCGCGAAGAGAACTGCAGGGATGTCGCGTGCCTGAGCGACTGGTACTCGACGCGCATCGAAGAGATTCGCGAGCAGTTGCACAAGCCTTCGCCGGACGAACCGCGCGCGCCGCGGCCCGTGGACACGGATCTGGCCGCCGTGAGCCAGCCCGCGGACAAGCCGAAGCCATTCGAATCGCAGGCACTCGGCCGCGACGTCCAGCAATGCACGGCCACGACGCAAGATCTCGTGCCGCCCGTGCAATGCGATAACGTGCTGGGCAAACGCGCGCAATGGCAAGCGCGTGAGCCGTCTTCCGATGGCTGGTTTTGCGGCGTGGCGATGATCGCGGCGCCTTCCGCCGACACCAGCGCGTCGCAATAGGAAGCGCGTCGAGAGCGGTAACGGGAAAGAAACGAAGCGCTAAAAAAACAGCTCGAACGCCAGAATGTTCGGGCTGTTTTAGCTACACCCGGAACGAAGTCAGAGCAACATCAGCGCGCAGTAAAGAAGCGCCCGCCCGCATCCAGCTTTTTGCTGAACACACACTCCAATCGAAGCCAACCGACCCGGCGTATCCACCGCGCGCCTGATAGTCGAGGGAGAGTTTTCGCTTCCCGCGTTTTTGCGACGGGCTGTTGCGCGACGGTCGCGCGCGTGTATCACGCCGCGACGGTAGACTTTCCTTTTTCGAATCGAGGAGCGCCACTTGAACACCCCGGGCATCGTTTATCTGTTCTCGTACGGCACGCTGCAGGATCGCAACGTACAGATTTCCAGCTTCGGCCGCGAGCTCGCGGGCCGTCCCGATTCATTGCCAGGCTATGCGCAGACGCTCCTTGCCATCGGCGATCCTAAGGTCGTGGAGATCAGCGGCAAGACTCATCATCCCGTGGTGCGACCCAGCGCCAATCCCGCCGACGAAGTGGCGGGCACGGTCTTCGAAATCACCCAGCAGGAGCTGCTCGCCGCCGATGAATACGAGGTGTCGGACTACAAGCGCGTGCTCGTCACGCTGAAGTCCGGCATCGATGCGTGGGTGTACATCGCCGCATGACGTGCGCGCCCGGCTTGCTTACCGGTCCTTACGAGGCCTCAAGTTGCGCGCGCGACTGGACGTTAGCACCGTCAGTGCAACTGGAATTCGCGACTGAAGGAGGCGTGCAATGGTAAGCAGTGTCGGATATGGGACGGCGACGACGCCGTCGACGCAACTCGCTTCCGTGTCCGGCGAAGCATCGGCGCAAGCCGCGCAGTCCGCGGCGAACAATGTGATCGGCGCCGCGCAAAAGCAGAACGAAGGGAAGCAGAACACTGCGACGAAACCTGCGCAACCGGGCGTCACGGTCAGCATTTCGCCCGAAGGCGCGGCGGCGGCTTCGCGTGTGCAGGCTACGGATCAGGCGACGGCATCCACTGACGCAGGCACGGACAACACACAAACGAAAGCGGACAACGGCACGCCGGACTCGGCCGTTACCGACAGCGACATCGACGACCCCACCGCAACGGACGATGCTACGGGCAGCACGGAAGCCAATCCCGCGAACGTCTCGCCGGTGAAGGCATTCGCCTATGGCGCATTGGGACTGGAGCGGCCGGACCAGCCGCACGACGAGCGCAACGGCTTCTACACCGCAGGCAAGTGGCTCGCGGCAGGGCTGACAATCGGAGGATTGATCTCGCTGCTCGCGTGATGCGGGCAGCGAGCAGGGACATGCTTCAGCGCTTTGGCCGCAGCACAGCTTGCTTGTCGAGCGTGTCGATATCTTCATCGAGGCTCTTGCGGATCGTGTCGATCGCCTGATCGACGTTGGCGGGCTTCAGCTGGTTGCGCGCCAACGCGACATACACGTAGTGACGCAATGCCGGATCGTGCGTCTTCGACAGCACGTCGTGATAGACCGCAATCATCTCGGCATCGCGCCCGCTCATGTCATAGAGACGCTGCAGATGCTCGAGATCGTTGATCGCCGCGAAGCCCGGACCATGCGGCGGCGGGCCGTCATGCGCGGTGCCGTCGTGCGGCGGCGGAAAATCGGACGAAGGCGGCACTTGCGCGTGAGCGGCGCAGGTCAGCGCGACCTGCGCGGCGAGAAGAGAAATGCGTTTGAGCGAGATCATGGCGATCGGCAGAACGGCGGCTGCCGTTGCAGTAATGAAGATGCCGAAACGATAACAACGCGTCCCACGCGATGGGAGGCTCGCCGCAAAGGGCTCGCTTACGCAGGCTTTCACGTATCACATGCGTGCTGGCTCGATCGCGTGCGTCGACGGGCGGCGCGCGCCGTCCGGGCTCGGCGCATGGGGATCGTCCTACGCTAACACGCGCGAGCAAAAGAAAGGCGGTGAAAGACACCCGGTCCTTCACCGCCGCGCTCGATGCGTCACGACTCGCTCACAGCACGCCGAGCAACGCCTTCGGCTCCAGAAACGCTTCGATGCCATATGTGCCGTATTCGCGGCCGATACCCGACTGCTTGAATCCGCCGAACGGCGCAGCCGGCTCATGCGCCAGCGTGTTGACGAGCACGCGTCCCGCCTCGATGCGCGACGCCACTTCGTGCGCGCGCGCCCTGTCCTGCCCGAACACGTACGCCTGCAAGCCGTAGTGGGTGTCGTTGGCGATCCTGATCGCCTCTTCCGTGTCGCCGTACGCGATGATCGACAGCACCGGCCCGAAGATTTCCTCGCGCGCGATCGTCATGTCGTTGGTCACGTCGCTGAAGACGGTCGGCCGCACGAACCAGCCGGCATCGAGCCCGTCGGGACGCCCTTCGCCGCCCGCGACCAGCCGCGCGCCTTCGTCAATGCCGATGCCGATATAGCGCTGCACGCGCTCCCATTGCTTCTGGCTGACCATCGGCCCGACGGTGGTGCGCGGATCGCGCGGATCGCCCGATTGCGTCAACGCCACTTCGTCGCGCACGCGCGCCTCGAACTCAGCGAGACGCTGGCGCGGCACCAGAATGCGCGTACCCGCGATGCATGCCTGCCCGCTGTTCATGAAGCCCGCGTTGATCGCGAGCGGCACGGCCTGCTCGAAGTCCGCGTCGTCGAGCACGATGGCGGGCGACTTGCCGCCCAGTTCGAGCGTCACGCGCTTGAGCGTATCGGCGCCCGTGCGCAGGATCGTCTTGCCGACCGCCGTCGATCCCGTGAACGAAATCTTCGCGACATCCGGATGCGAGCTGATCTGCGCGCCGACGGAATCGCCGCGCCCCGTCACGATGTTGAACACGCCGGGCGGCAGATCCGCCTCGTGCAGCGCCTGCGTGACGATCTGCGTCTGCAGCGCGCTCATTTCGCTCGGCTTGATGACCGTCGTGCAGCCCGCCGCCAGCGCGGCCGCAAGCTTGCCGCAGATGAAGCCCGCATTGCTGTTCCACGGCGTGATCAGCCCCGCGACGCCAAGCGGCTGCATCACGACTTCCGCGCTGCCCGCGCGGCGCGTGAACTCGTACTGCTCCAGCACCTTTGCCGCTTCGATCAGCACATTGCTCGCGTGCTGCGCCATCCAGCGGCCGCGCGACACGGGCGCGCCGTACTCTTCGACGATCGCTTCGTAGAGCTCGTCCTCTTTCGCGACGACGGCGGCATGCATGCGCCTGAGCATGTCGATGCGCGCGCGTTTGCTGGTGCGCGAAAACGCCGGGAACGCGCGCTTCGCTGCCGCGATTGCGTCGCGTGCATCCTTTGCGTCCGCGAGACGCACACGGCCGATCACGCGCTCGGTCGCGGGGTTGAAAAGGTCGAACCATTCGTCGCCGTGCGGCGTGACGAACGCGCCGTCGATATAGATCCTGTCGATTGTGTGCATCTGCGTATCCCGTGACTTGCCTTCAGTGCCATAAAGATAGCGGCGCCTGATTGACGCGACTAGCCGTACAATCAGACATGACCTATTGAGCAAAACAGGATAATGAAGACGACCGGCCTGAGCGAACTCGAAGCGGTGCTAGCTGTTGCGCGTCACCGGAGCTTCCGCGCCGCCGCCAACGAGATGGGCGTCTCGACGTCGGCACTGAGCCATTCTGTGGCGGCGCTCGAAGCGCGCATCGGCGTGCGGCTCTTCAATCGCACGACGCGCAGTGTGTCGTTGTCGGAGGCGGGGGCGCAGTTTGTCGACAGTGTGGCGCCCGCGTTGTCGACGATTCGCGTCGCGCTGGAGCAGGCGGGCAGCTTTCGCGACACGCCGAGCGGCACCTTGCGGATCAACACGGCCGTGGGGGCGGCGCATCAGGCGATGCCTGTTTTCATAGCGTTCCTCGCGCGCTATCCGGAGATGAAACTGGATATCGTGACGGAGGGGCGGCTGATCGACATCGTGATCGAGGGGTTCGATGCGGGGATCCGGCTCGCGGAGACGGTGCCGCAGGACATGATTGCGGTGCCGTTCGGGGATAAGCAGCGGTTTGCCGTGGTCGGCAGTCCGGCGTATTTTGCGCGGCATCGGCCGCCGCGTACGCCTGACGAGTTGAGTCAGCATCGTTGTATTCGGACTCGAATGCCGAGTGGCACGATTTATCAATGGGAGTTCGAGCGGCATGGGGAGACGGTGCGGATCGATGGCAAGGGTGCGTTGACCCTTGATGAATCCGGGTTAATGTTGAGCGCTGCGCGGGCTGGGGTTGGGCTGACTTATCTGTCCGAGTGGACGGTCGCTGAGGATCTTCAGGCGGGGACGCTGGTTCGCGTGCTGGAGGATTGGACGCCGCCGCTGGATGGGTTGTGTCTTTATTATCCTGGGCGCAGGCATGTGCCCGCTGGGTTGAGGGCGCTTATTGCCATGGTTCGGGAATCGGCGGAGTTGCGGAGGGAGGGGTAGGGGTTGGTTGGCGACGCCGTTTGGGGTTTTCGGCGTTTGCGCTGGCATCCGCGATTTGCCTTCGTGGGTCGTGCTTCGCCGGTCGGTGTTTTCGGCCTTTGCGATGGCATCCGCGATTTGCCTTCGTGGGTCGTGCTTCGCCGGTCGGTGTTTACAGCCTTGCGCTGGCATCCGCGAATTGTTAGCTCGCTCCAGGCGTCGCCCCTGTGCGGGGCGGCACCTACTTTTCTTTGCCGCCGCAAAGAAAAGTAGGCAAAAGAAAGCGGCTCACACCGCCAGTGCTAGTTCTTGCCTGAGGGCCCCCAAAGGGTCTTACGCTCCACACGACAACGTACTTATCAATGCCCGTCGCCAACGCTTCGAATGAACGCCTCACCCGCTTCAAATACCCGTACCCGGTCAAGCGTCAGCGAATGGTATGTGCCGCCCAGGTGGCAAACTGTGTGTAGGTTGTCGCGTCGTATAGGGTAGCGCTCTTACAGGGTGGAACACGTGTGCTATCGGTCCGGAGTGAGGCGTGAGAAGCACTACGGCCTACACACAGTTTGCCACCTGGGCGGCGGCGGACTGTCTGGCGCGGTGGGCTGTGACGTGGGGGCTTGAAGCGGGTGAGGCGCTCTTTCAGAGCGCTTGCAACGAACACGAATGACGTGGTTGCCGTGTGAAGTGTAAGAACCTTTGGGGGCCCTCAGGCAAGAATTAGCGCTGGCGGTGTGAGCCGCTTTCTTTTGCCTACTTTTCTTTGCGGCGGCAAAGAAAAGTAGGTGCCGCCCCGCACAGGGGCGACGCGTGGAGCGAGCTAACAATTCGCGGATGCCAGCGCAAAGGCTGAAAACACCGACCGGCGAAGCACGACCCACGAAGGCAAAACACGGACGCCAGCGCAAAAGCAAAAAAACAAAAAGACAAAAACAAAAAAACCAAACCAGAATGTCGATTCCCCCCACCCTCACCCGTCGTCAAAAATGAAACCCGCCATTCCGCGGTCCCACCCCAATCAGACAGGAGAAAAAACATGCGCGTCATGGTAATCGTCAAAGCAACGAGCGACTCCGAAGCCGCAAAAATGCCCACCACCGAGCTACTAACCGCAATGGGCCAATACAACGAAGAACTCGTAAAAGCGGGCATCATGCAGGCAGGCGAAGGCCTGCATCCAAGCTCCCGCGGCAAGCGCGTCCGCTTCTCAGGTGCAAACCGAACCGTAATCGACGGCCCGTTCGCAGAAACAAAGGAGCTGATCGCCGGCTTCTGGCTCTGGCAGGTGAAATCGATGGAAGAAGCTGTTGAATGGGTCCGGCGCTGCCCAAATCCAATGGAAGGCGATTCGGAAATCGAGATTCGTCAGGTCTTCTCGGCCGAAGACTTCGGCGACGAGTTCACCCCCGAACTACGCGCGCAGGAAGACCGCCTACGCGCCGAGATCGAACAGCAAACCCACAAGCCAACTTGAACAAACCCAAGCCCGCCGGCGGCACGCAGCCATTTCACCGCGCACGCAACGCATCGACGATATTCATGCGCGCCGCCCGCATCGCAGGCAAAAAGCCGCCGACGAGCCCCATCGTCATCGAAAACGCCAGCGTCTTCAAGACGATCGCCGGCGTGAGAATGAACCGGAACGACAGGTCCGCAAAGGTCTGAAAGTTCGTCGTGGAAAACGACGCGAACTGCATGAAGGCGGCGCATCCCAGTCCCGCCAGGCCGCCCACGAGCCCCAGCAGCACCGCCTCGATCAGAAACGCAGCCAGCACGTTCGCCCGCTGAAAGCCGAGCGCGCGCAACGTGCCAATCTCAGCGACCCGATTGGCCACCGACGCGTACATCGTGATCATCGCGCCGATCATCGCGGCAATTGAAAAGATCATCGACAACGTAAAGCCAAGAATGTTGAGAAAGGTCGACAGCGCCTTCGACTGGTCGCTATAAAACGTCTGCTCGCGCTTCGCTTCCTCCGCGAGACGCGGATCGACATCGATGTCAGCCCTGAAGCGCTCGAACTGATCGGACTCCGCGAGCCGCACCACCATCGACGAATAACTGGTGCGCCGGAACGACTGCATCAACTGGTCGACGTCGCCCCAGATCTCGGAATCGAAGCCGCTGCCGCCGGCATCGAACGTACCGACCACCGTCCAGTCGCGCTGCGCGAAACGCAGATGCTCGCCGAGTTGCGTGCCGCTGAAGCCCTTCGCGATGCTGCTGCCCACAATGATCTCCGACGAGCCCGGCGCAAACATGCGCCCCGACACGAGCTTCACCTGCGGCCGCAAGCTCATGCCCGCCGGCGATACGCCGCGAATCACCACGTTCGACGGCTTGCCCGTGCCGAGCTTCAGCAGCGAAATCAGCACGACGGATTCCTTCGACGCCATGCGCATGCCGTCGCCGCCCATCGCCACGGCGGGATGCATCTCGATCACGTTGGCCTGGCCGCGGTCGATCGCGCTCTGCACCTCCGTTTCCGCGCCCTTGCGGATCACGATCACGTTGTCCGCTTCGCCCGTCGATACCAGCGTCTTCTTGAGTCCCGCATCGAGCATCAGCACCGTCGCGAACACGAACACCACGAGCGCGAGGCCGCCCGCCGTCAGCGCCGTGGTCAGACGGCGCGTCCACAGGTTGCGGGCGATATACGAAAGCGGGATGGCCACGTTGTGCTTGCCTTTAGCGTTGAAACTCAGCCGATCGCCCGCAGGCCTTCGACGATCCGCACGCGCGCCGCCTGCAGCGCCGGAATGATGGCGGCAGCCAGCCCGATGACGAGCGCGCACGCGGCCTGCTGCAGCATCGTTTCGCGCGACACGCTGAACACCGGGAACACGCCGCCCGTCGCCTGCTTGAAGAAACTCGCGGCGGGCGGCGTTGCGAGCATGCCGAGACCCGCGCCAACCGCACAGATGGTCAGCGACTCGCCGAACATCAGCAGCGCAAGAAAGCCCGGCCCGAAGCCGAGCGCCTTGAGCGTCGCGTATTCAGTGGTGCGCTCGCGCGCGCTCATCGCCATCGCGTTCGCCATCACTGCCATGATGATCACGATCACCACGTACGACACGAGCCGGATCGCCGCGATGATCTGATTCGACATCGCAACGAAACCGAGCTGAAACGCCTGCTCCGTTTCCGTCAGCGTTTCGGCGAGCGAGTTCTTGAACACGTTGTCGACGTTGCGGGAAATCGCGGCGGCATCGTCCGGATTGTCGATGCCGAGCACGTACACGCCGACCTGGTCCGCGCGCCGCCCCGGCGTCTTGCGCACCGATTCGTTCAGATAGTCCCAATGAAAGATCATCTGGCGCGTGATCGTCGATTCGTCGCGGCCGTCCAGAATGCCACGCACGACGAATTCCCACGTGCCCGGATAGATCGTCCCCTTGATCGGGATCACGTCGCCGACCTTGAAGCCGTACGCAGTGGCAAGCTGCCGCCCGATCAGGCACCCCTTGCGGTCGCGCTCGTAATCCGAGCGCTGCTGCGCGGGCAAAATGAATTCAGGGTAAAGGTCGAGATAGTTGTCCGACACGGCGAACTGCGCGAAGAAATTCTTCGGCTCGCGATAAACGCCGCCGAACCAGTTCGAGCGCGCGACCAGCGTCACGCCCTCCACGCCGCGAATCCGGTTCTCGTAGCTGAGCGGCAACGGGAACGTGAGCGAGATCGAGTTGCGCGTCACGAGCCGCGCGTTCGACGCGGCCGCCGCGCCCGCATACCACGCGTCGATCACGGTATGCAGCAGCCCGAACGCCAGCACGGCGATCATCAGGCCAAGCACGGTCAGCGTCGTGCGCAGCTTGTGCCGCAGCGCGTTGCGCGTGATCAGCTTCAGCAGGAACATGGCGCCGCGACTCCCGATACTGCCGCGCGCGCTTCAGCGAGCCGTGCCATCGATCAGCTCCCCTTTCTCCAGATGCACGAGCGCTCGTGCCGCGCCGGCCGCGTGCGCGTCATGCGTGACCATGATGATCGTCTTGCCCAGTTCGCGGTTCAGGCGCTGCAGCATCGTGAGCACTTCTTCGGCGGATGCGCGGTCCAGGTCGCCCGTCGGTTCGTCGGCGACGATCAGCGTCGGGTCCGTGATCAGCGCGCGCGCAATCGCGACGCGCTGCTGTTGTCCACCCGACAGCTCCGACGGGTAATGATGCGCGCGATTGCCGAGATTCACCATGTCGAGCACGAGCGCGACGCGCTCGCGGCGCTCCTTGCGCGTCAGGCGGGTGAGCATCAGCGGCAGTTCGATATTCTCGAACGCCGTCAGCACGGGCATCAGGTTGTAGAACTGGAAGATGAAGCCGACGTGCGCGGCGCGCCATTGCGCCAGCGCCGATTCATTGAGCCGCGTGATGTCCAGCCCGCCGACCCGCAACTCGCCGCCGTCCGGCCTGTCGATGCCCGCAATCAGATTGAGCAGCGTGCTCTTGCCCGAGCCCGACGGCCCCATCAGCGCGATGAAGTCGCCCTCGCCGATGGCCAGCGTGATATCGGATAGCACGGGCACGGTCTGCACGCCGCGCCGGTACGATTTGACCAGATGCCGGATATCGACGAGCGGCGGCGTTGCGTTGATCGGCTCGCTCACTGTTTCTTCGCCACGGTGACTTTGGCGCCGTCCTTGATGTGCTCGTTCGGCGCGCGCACCAGTATGTCGCCGGGTCGCACGCCGCTCACTTCGACCAGTTCGCCGAGCGTCGCGCCCGTCGTGACGGGCACTTCGCGCACGCTGTCGTCCTTGACCACGAACGCCACCTTGCGGCCGTCGCGCTCCACGAAGGCGGCCGGCTGCGCCGCGACCACCGGCTTGCGGTCTTCGGGCGGCACCGGCTTCGACAGAAACGCGATCTTCGCGCTCATGTCGGGCAGCACGCGCGCGTCGCGATCGACGAAGCGCACCTTCACGAGCACCGTCGCTTTCGAACGGTCGACGGTCGGCACGATGCGCGACACGCTGCCCGCGAGGCGCATGTCCGGCAGCGCGTCGAGCTGGATCTCGCAGGGCGCGTTCACGGCGATCCTGCCGATATTCGATTCGGCGACGTCGGCTTCGACTTCGAGCGTGTCCATATCCGCGATCGTCACGACGGCGCCCTTGCTGTCCGACGCCTGCGAAAACGGCGTGATGTTGTCGCCGACGTTCGCGTGCTTTTCGATCACCACGCCGTCGAACGGCGAGCGGATCACGGTCTGATCGACGGCGACCTGCGCGGCCTGCGCGTTCGCCTGCGCGGCCACGATCGCGGCGCGGCTATTGTCGATCGATGCCACGGCCTTGTCGTAGCGCGCGAGATCGGCGTCGTATTGGGTGGCGGAAATCGCGCCGTTCGGCGCCAGAATTTTCGAGCGGCGCAGATTGATTTCGGCGTTCTTCAGTTCGGCCTGCTGCAACGCGAGGTTTGCCTGCGCGACCTTGATCTGCGCCTTCGCCTGCGCAAGCGACGCCTCGACGTCGTTGCTCTCGATCCGCGCGATGATCTCGTCTTTCTTGACGCGCGTGCCTTCCAGCACGCCGAGCCATTCGAGGCGCCCCTGCGCCTTCGACGATACAGCCGCCTTGCGCTGCGGCACGACATAGCCCGTTGCATTGAGCAGCGTGTAGGTTTGCGACGGATAAGCCGACACCACGGTGGTGGTCTCGACGGTCTGCGGCCCCGCCAGCCGGAGCCCAGCGACGAGCGCGACGACGAGGATCAGCGCGATGACCCCGTAGCCGATCCAGTTGCGCCGGCGGCCGCCCGTGGCGACGGCGGGCCGGTCGATTTTCAGCCGCTTCAGATCGTGATCTGCCAATTTCTTATGTCGTTGCCGCAGGTGGATGCTGTCGCGCGTCTCGACGCATCGCCACGCCGGCTACTTATAGTGTGTAAATGGGTCCACAGTATAGCGCCGCGCCCTGCCCGCGTCTGCACGGCCTGGCATCCCGCTTGCAACGACACGGTGCTGGCGCGCAAAACGCCGGGAGTGCTTACGATTCATGCCTGCTGTCACGTGCCGCCTATGCGATAAGCATCCGGCTGCATCGCGCAAGTGTTGACAGGCATCTGCGCCAACGGTTTAGATTCTGGCCGTTGGTGTTCGATTTCCGAGGGGGACATCATGGAACAAAAACAGACTGTCGCAGCGGACAGCACCGCAGTACGCGTCGCGCTATGGCGCGCGATGCATGTTCAGATCGACGCGCCGCCGCATGTGCTCGACGACGAAGCCGGCCTGCGGCTCGCCGCGCCCGACGCGGGCTGGCGCGAACGTCCCGACATGGACGCGCAAGGAACGCGCGGGTATCGCGCGTCGATCGTGGGCCGCGCGCGCTTTATCGAAGACCTGGTGACGGAACAGGCGGATCGGGGCGTCGGTCAGTACGTGATCCTCGGTGCGGGTCTCGATACGTTCGCGCAGCGCAAGCCTCACGTCGCGTCGCGCTTGCGCATCTTCGAAGTCGACCGGCCGGGTGCAACGGCATGGAAGCGCGAACGCCTGCTCGAACTCGATTACGGCGTTCCCGACTGGCTGCGGCTCGTGCCCGTCGACTTCGAAGCCGGTCAGTCCTGGTGGGAACAGATCGCCGACGCGGGTTTCGATGCGGACGCGCCCGCCGTGATCGCATCGACGGGTGTCTCGATGTACCTGACGCGCGAGGCGAATCTGGCGACGCTGCGCCAGATCGCGAAACTCGCGCCAGGCTCGACGCTGGCCATGACCTTCCTGCTGCCGCTCGATCTCATCGATCCCGCCGAGCGCGCGCAGCATCAGTTCGTCTACGAACGCGCGCGGGCTGCGGGCACGCCGTTCGTCAGTTTCTTCAAGCCCGTCGAGATGCTGACGCTCGCGCGTGAAGCGGGTTTCAAGGGCGTCAAGCATGTGTCGACGGCCGATCTCGTCGAGCGCTACTTTGCGGGCCGGTCCGATGGACTGAGGCCGTCGACGGGTGAAGCGTTTCTCGTTGCGACTACCTGAAGCCATCTGAGACCACCGGAAGCCTCATGGCCGCGCGCCGCCCGTCATGAAACGACGGCGCGCGGCCATCGCCGCACGACGGCGGATGTGATCGTGACCGTGTCGTCCGTCACGCCGCTCAGGTCGAGTCCCGTGACGGCTGCGCAGTTCATCGCGGGCATCACGACCGCCGCGCTAAGAATGCGCTAATTCTGCAAGGGCACAATCTCGCACATGCACCGGGACAAGGCGTGTAGACGCCTGAAACCACGCGCTCCACGCGGGATTTGCAATCCGTCTGCCTGTTTTCAAAAGCGGTGATATGGTGCGCGCAAATAGCGACAACGCGTGTGGTCGCCCGCTCACCTGAATGGTGCAGCGTGCGAAGCCGTACGTCGCGCTTCCATTCATCTATCAGCGAAAAGACATGAACTTCGAAAACAACGCTTCGAGCAACACGCTGGACGTCGCCGACGCGACGTCTTCGCCGTTGCGAGCATGGCTCGCGGTAGCGTCGGTGACGATTGGCGCGTTCGCCTTCGTGACGACGGAGTTTCTGCCCGTCGGTCTGCTGCCGCAAGTCGCGCAAACCTTCGACGTATTGCCGGGCACAGCCGGCCTCATGGTGACGATTCCCGGCATCATGGCCGCCATCTCCGCGCCCGGCCTGATGCTCGCCGCCGGACGCGTGAACCGCCGGCTGATTCTGATTCTGCTGACCGTGATGCTGCTCGCGTCGAATTTACTGTCGGCATTCGCACCGAACTTCCCGATGATGCTCGTCGGCCGCGCACTGCTCGGCGCCGCACTCGGCGGCTTCTGGACGCTCGCGCTCGCTGCCGCCGGGCGCCTCGTGAAATCGCATGAGGCGGCCCGCGCGACGGCGACGATTCTCGCCGGCGTCACCTGCGCGACGGTGATCGGCGTGCCGCTCGGGACGTTCATCGCGAGTCTCGCTTCGTGGCGCATGTCGTTCATCGCGACGGCCGTGCTCGTAGGCGTCGCGCTCATCTCGCAGATTGCGCTGCTGCCGTCGCTGCCGTCCAAAGCGGCTCTGCGCTTCGCCGATCTCGTGACGCTCGTGCGCCGTCCGTTCCCGCGCAAGAGCCTGTTGATGGTCGCGCTGATTTTCGGCGCGCATTTCTCGTCGTACACGTATATCGCGCCGTTCTTGCAGAACGCGCATTTCAGCACGTCGACGATTACGGCCGTGCTGCTCGGCTTCGGCATCATCGGCTTCTTTTCGAACTTCGCGGTATCGACGTTCGTCGCGCGCAGGCTCAAGGGCTCGCTCGCCACGGTGACCGTGCTGCTGATGTTCGCGCTGCTCACCCTGCCGCTGCTCAGCGACATGGCGCCCGTCGTTACGGGCATCGTGCTTGCGTGGGGCATCGCGTTCGGCGCCATTCCCCTGTGCGTGAGCGTGTGGATGCAGGAAGCCGCGCCCGATTTGCCCGAAGCGGGTTCAGCGCTGTTCGTCGGCATCATTCAGGTCGCGATTGCGGTGGGTTCGTCGGTGGGCGGCACGATCGTCGACCACGCCGGCATTCCCGTCGATTTCTGGTTCGGCAGCGTGCTCGCGATTCTCGGCCTCGTCACGCTGGCGAGTTTCCGCACGCGCAACAACGCCGTACAGGCCGCCGCGCCCATGGCATCCAGCGAGGTTCAGACCGAGTGCGTTTGAGGTGCGAAGCGCGGCGTCGTCAAGTCGCGCTCTCTACTTCCGCTTGAACGCGGCGCGCCGCTCGGCGCGCTCGCTTGCGAACTGGCTGCTGAGCGTCGAGTCCAGATCCTTGCGCTCGACGTGTTCGCCACAATGCGGACACACGTTCGCCAGCCCGACATCATGGCCGCACTTTCGGTGCACGAAGCGCACCGCGATGTCCTCGTGCTGCTCCTTGCACCACGTTTCGCCCCACGCGCGCAGTGCGTGAATCACGGGGTAAAACGCCCGCCCTTTCTCCGTCAGACGATATTCGTAGCGCAGCGGCTTCTCGCTATACGGATGACGCTCGATCATGCCGTCCGCTTCGAGCGACTTCAGACGCGTCGCCAGCATTTGCGGCGTCGCTTCTGTCTGAATCTGAATTTCCTCGAAACGCGCTGCGCCCATGTACAACTCCCGCAGGACCAGCATCGACCACCGGTCGCCGACGACATCCAGCGACCGCGACACCGGACACACCGTATTGGCCTGCGCCGCGACACGTACCACGACCCTTCTCCCATCGAAACTCTTTATTTCATAGTAACACAAACGGAAATTGGCGTGCATACGCACACGCCTTCTGCGCGGCTGCTGGCGGCCCTCGAGGGCTAATCGAAACCCTCGCAAACCAACCCGCAAAGCCTCATCGCACTTGACACTATGATTTTCATAGTTATATGCTGCGTTCACGTTAGCGATGCGCGAGACGTCACGTATCGTCCGATCACGGCAGCCGGCGCCGGGTGCGGAACGCGAACTCGTACGTACCCTTTTCGATGGAGAAACTGAAATGCCCAATACTGTTTATCGCGCTGAGCGCACTGGCCTGCTGCTGGTCGATCCGTACAACGACTTTCTGTCGGAAGGCGGCAAGCTGTTTCCGATGATCAAGGAAATCGCCACCAACGTCCGCCTGCTCGACAACCTGCGCGCGACGGTGGCCGCCGCACGCAAGGCCGGCATCCAGGTGTTCTATGTGCCGCACCGCCGCTGGCAGCCGGGCGATTACGACAACTGGGATCATCCGAATCCGACGCAACGCCAGATTCAACAACGTCACACGTTTGCAAAGGGAACATGGGGCGGCGAGTGGCATCCCGATTTCGTGCCGCAGGAAGGCGACATCGTCGTGCAGGAGCACTGGGCGCAAAGCGGCTTCGCCAACACCGATCTCGACTTTCAGCTGAAGCAGCATGGCATCACGCATGTAATCGCCGTTGGCCTGCTCGCCAATACGTGCATCGAATCCACCAGCCGCTTCGCGATGGAACTGGGCTATCACGTCACGCTCGTTCGCGACAGCACGGCCGCTTTCTCTGAAGCGATGATGCGCGCCGCGCACGAACTGAACGGCCCGACCTTCGCACATGAAATCCTGAACACGGCCGAACTCATCGCCGCGTTGCCCGCAGTGAAAGAAGCAAAGGGAGCACAGGCATGACGCTTACTGGCAATCTGCTGATCGGCGCGCATGAGGTCTCTGCGACGGCGGGGACCATGAAGGCGCTGAACCCCGCGACGAATGCCGCGATCGAACCGGATTTCGCGTTCGGCGGCGTTGCGGAAGTGAATCTCGCGGCGCAACTCGCCGACGATGCTTTCGACAGCTTCAACAACACATCGCTCGACGAACGCGCCACGTTTCTCGACCGCATTGCTGACGGCCTCGAGGCCGTTGCGCCTGAACTCGCGCAGCGCGCCTCGCTGGAAACAGGCTTGCCTGCCGCGCAACTCGAGGCGGAAACCGCCAAAGCGGCCACGCAGTTCCGTCAGTTCGCGACGGTGGTGCGCCAGGGGCGCTTTCGCCAGGCGACGATCGATCCCGCGCAACCCGAGCGCCGGCCGCGCGCGCGCATGGATCACCGGATGCAGAAGATCGCGCTCGGCCCCGTCGCGATTTTCGGTGCAAGCAACTTTCCGATTTCCTATTCGGTCGCGGGCGGCGACACGGCGTCGGCGCTGGCGGCCGGTTGCCCCGTTATCGTGAAGGCGCACAACGCGCATCCGGGCGCATCCGAACTCATGGGCCGCGTGATCCAGCAGGCCGTGGAAGCATCGGGCCTGCACGAAGGCGTGTTTTCGATGCTGCGCGGCGGCGGCAATGAAATCGGCGAAGCGCTCGTCGATCATCCGCTTATCAAAGGCGTGACGTTCACGGGCTCCGAAGCGGGCGGCATGGCGCTGTTCCGGCGCGCGCAGCAGCGCCCCGATCCGATCCCCGTGTTCACGGAAATGACGAGCGTCAATCCGACCTTCGTGCTGCCGGCGGCGCTTGCTGCACGCGGCGGCGCAGTCGGCGACGGCTTCGGCGAACGCATGCTGGTCAACGTCGGGCAAGCGTGCCTGAAGCCCGCGATCCTGCTCGCAATCGACGGGCCCGGCTACGCGGAACTGAGGCAGGCGCTGATCGCCCGCGTCGAAGCGATGCACGCGCGCACGATGCTGACGCCCGGTATCTGGAAGTCGTACGGCGAAAACCTGGCGCGGCGCAAACACGCGGGCGCGGAACACATCGCGGCGGGAGGCGAGGCGCAAGGCGCGTGGGACGGCCAGGCGGCGCTGCTCGAAATCGACGGCGCGCGCATGCTTGCCGATGCGTCGCTTTCGGAGGAAGTGTTCGGTCCGGCTGCGCTGCTCGTGCGTGTATCGGATGTCGAGCAATTGATCGCGCTCGCCAGGCAGTTTCGCGGCCAGCTGTCGGCGACGATGCAAATCGATTCCGCCGATCACGCGCTCGCCGCGCGCCTGTTGCCCGTGCTGGAACGACGCACGGGGCGCATCGTGATCAATGCGTTCGCGCATCCGCAGGAAGTGTCCTATGCGTCGATTCACGGCGGCCCGTTCCCGGCAACGTCTGACAGCCGCTTCACGTCGGTCGGCATGACGTCGATCGAGCGCTTTCTGCGTCCCGTGTGCTACCAGGGCTTTCCGGACGATCTGCTGCCCGAGGCGTTGAAGCACGACAATCCGCGCCACCTCTGGCGTCTCACGGACGGCGAGTTGTCGAAAGCCTGATCGCGTTCGATGAAGCGAGGCCCGCGCACGGCGACCGTGCGCGGGCCTTTTATGTTTAAAGATCCAGCACCAGCAGTTCGCTTTTCGCGCGCGAGACGCACAAGGTCAGGAAGTTCTGCTGGTCGGCTGCGTCGAGAATGCAATCCTGATGCTCGACTTCGCCGCTCAGATAACGCACCTTGCACGTCGCGCACAAGCCGGCTTCACACGATGTCTGCACGCCGATGCCCGCAGCCTTGAGCACATCGGCGATGCTCTTGTCGACGGGCACGGGCAGACGTTGACCCGTGCTGGCGATCTCGACGGTGAATTCGCCCGGCTTTCGATCGGCTGGCGCTAGCGCGCGTTCCGGCGCCTTGAAATGCTCGCAGTGCACGGCATCCTTCGGCCAGTGCCCGGACGCGTCGGCGCAGGCGCGCATGAAGCCCGTAGGGCCGCAATAGTAGACATGCGTGCCGTCTTGCGCCTCGTCGCGCAACAGCGCCGCGATATCCAGGCCGCGCGCCGGATCGCCGCCGTCGAAGTGGAAATGCAGCCGCTCGCGCTCGACGAGCGTCTGCAATTCTTCCGTGAATGCCGCGCATTGCGCATCGCGCGCGCAGTAGTGCAACTCGTAGTCCACGTCATCCGTATTCGCAAGCTGATGCGCCATCGACTTGAGCGGCGTCACGCCGATGCCGCCCGCAATCAGGATCACCTTGCGCGCCCCTTGCGCGAGTTCGAAGTTATTGCGCGGCACGCTTACGCGCACGCGGCCCTGCACCTGCAACTGTTCGTGAACGGCCTTCGAGCCGCCGCGCCCTTTTTCGTCGCGCAGCACCGCGATCACATAGCGATGCCGGTCGGCAGGTGAATTGCACAGCGAGTACTGCCTGATGACACCGTTCGCAAGATGCACGTCGATATGCGCGCCCGCCGTGAAGGGCGGCAACTCCGCGCCTTCGGGATCGACGAGTTCATACGACTGGATATTGCGGCCTTCGTAGCGGACCTGCCGCACGAACAACTCCAGCGTCGCCGCTGCCTGATTGAATGCTGTCAATTGGTGTCTCCTTGCCACTTGCGTTCGCGCTACCTGCCAATGCGGCGCCACATCGCCAATGCGGGCGCCGCATCGCTGCTGCTAGCGCGCCGACTGCTCCAGCTCGTCCATCTTCGCGCGCACGAACGCGGCCCGCTCATCGCCCTTCAGGTGATCGCTCTGCGTGAGAATCGCGACGACCGCTTTCGAAATGCGGCGGCGCTGCGCGACTTCTTCTTCGACGGTCGCGGCCTCGGGAATCTCGAACACGTTGCCGGAGCAATAGCTGTTAGGCGCGGCGCCGACGTCGCGCAGCCACTGCGCGAACTCCGCCGGCGACGCGGCCGGGTTCGTGCCGCGCACGGCATCGCGCAGCATCTTGCGGAACAGATAGAGGCCGGCGTCGAACTTGGTCGGATGTTCGAGCGAATGCACGGCGATGGGGCGCTGGCTGATGATCGCTTCGTAATCGCCCGGTGCGTACTGCGCGTCCTTGTAGTGCGCGCGCTCGCGATGGTTGGGTGGAATGGGCGGCATGTCTTCGAGCTTGTACTTGCCGAAGCGCTCGGGCCTGCGCATCGCCACCTGGCCTTCGAGGAAGTCGATGGTTTCATAGCCGACCATCGACTTGTCGCCGACGCCGCGCGTATCGACGCCGGGGCCCATCACGCGCCAGCCGATCATCTTGCTGTTTTCGTCGTCGACGGGCACCGTCCAGCGGATCATGTGGAAGCGGCTGAACAGCTTCTTGTTCAAACCGTCTTCCGACGTGTACGCGTGCAGGCTCAGATTCGGCAGTACCTGATGCTGGACGCGCACGAACAGATGATCCTTGTCCGCGCGGCGCGCGCCCGCGCAGGCGAGACTGCGGCCCTGCTGCACGGGGACGAACTGCATGTCGGGCGGCACTTCCATCGATGCCGCGCCGACTTCGTCGAACGTCGTGCCCTGGTAGTGCCCGCCGACCACGTTCCTGCCCGCGTGCAACGCGGCCGTGTGGTAATTGTCGGCGGCGTTGTCCTGGACCTGCAGCCAGTTGCAGTGCTGGAAGTTGCTATAGGGAACGAGTTCGTCGGTGGGCAGCACGGTGAAGTTGCCTTCCCATTCGGGGAACGGCGGCTCCTCTTCGGGCGGACCCATGTAGGCGAACACGAGGCCGTTGCGCTCGATGGCCTTGTACGCGCCCTGACGGATCGAGCATGCGTACTTCTCGGCTTCCGCCTCTTCGCCCTTCGGAAACGGCGCATGCAGGCAGGTGCCGTCGATGTCGAACACCATGCCGTGATAGCAGCACTGGATGCCGCGCTGCTGGATCGCGCCGTATTCGAGCGAGGCGCCGCGATGCACGCAATGCGCGTGCAACAGACCGACGCGGCCGCTGCCGTCGCGGAACGCGACCAGTTCTTCGTTGAGGATCTTCAGGAAGCGGGGCGTGTCGGTGAGTTCCATCGACATGCAGACAGGATGCCAGAACCGGCGCATGTATTCGCCCGTCGGCGTGCCGGGCCCCGTCTCGGTGAGCTCGACATCGTGCGCCGGAATCCTGTTCGTGTAGTAGCCGCCGTAGGGAATCAGCTTCTTCACCACGGTGCCGCCCGCGGTGCCGCCCTTCTCCATCTGCTCCGACTTCATCGTCATGACCGCTCCTTTTGACTGTGGGTAGTTGAAGACCGCCGTTTTGACTGCCTTCCGTCGTTTGAATACGGATACCGAACTCTGTATACAAAGATTAAGGAGATGCCGAATCCGCGCCAATCAAGGTTTACACCTAAGGTTGACCGACTCATGAGCGCCATGTAGTCTGTATCCAAAGTACAGAGGTACACGATGACACTCAAGTTCGAGAAGCTGCAGGTTCGTCCCGACTATGTCGAGGAGGTGTATCGGGTGCTTGCGGATGCGATTAGCGACGGGTCGCTCGCGCCCGGCACGCGATTGACACAGGAGGAGATTGCGGAGCAGTTCGCGGTATCGCGGTCACCCGTGCTGCAGGCGCTGCGTTTGTTGAAGAAGGACGGGCTGGTGCAGGATGCGCCGGGGCGGGGCGTTCTGGTTGCGCCGCTCGATGTCGAGTGGACGAGTCATCTTTATCAGGTGCGCGGTGCGCTGGATACGCTTGCTGCGAGGCTTGCTGCGGAGCGTGGCGCTGTGATCGATAGCGCGTTGATCATGCGTGGGCGGCTGGTGTCGAAGGGCAAGGACGTGAAGGCGATGATCGATGCCGATATTGCTTTTCATTCGGCTATTTATGAGGCGTCAGGGAATCCGCTGATCGTTGAGAGTGCACAGTTGCATTGGGTTCATTTGCGCCGGGTGATGGGCGCGGTGCTGCAGTCTTCGCGGTTGCGGGATTCGATCTGGGATGAGCATCAGGCTATCGCCGAGGCGATCGCTGCGCGCGATCCCGCGCGGGCTGCTGAGCTTACCGAGTTGCACACTAGCAGTGCGCGGCAGAATCTTGTTGCGAGGTTGGGGGAGATGCTTAAAGCTGGGTGAAGGTTTGGTTTTTTCTGTCTGCGACGCTGGGGTTGGGTTCGGCTGGCTTGGGTTGCGTTGGCTTTTCGCTGGCATCCGCGAATTGTTAGCGTGCTTCACGCGTTGCCCCTGTGCGGGGCGGCACCTACTTTTCTTTGCCGCCGCAAAGAAAAGTAGGCAAAAGAAAGCGGCTCACACCGCCAGTGCTTGACGGTTATCCACGGGCCCCCAACGTCCCCACGCTTCAAACGGCAACGCGCTTATTGATGCCCGTTGCCAACGCTTCGAACAGGTGCCTCACCCGCTTCAGGCACCCGTACATGAGCCGGCGGCAGCGAATGGTATGGGCCGCCCAGGTGGCAAACTGTGTGTAGGTTGTCGCGTCGTATAGGGTGGCGCTCTTACAAGGTGGGACGCGTGCGCTATCGGTCCGGAGTGAAACGTGCGAGGCACTACGGCCTACACACAGTTTGCCACCTGGGCGGCGGCCGACTGGCTGGCGCGGCGTGCTGAAGCGCAGGTGCGTGAAGCGGGTGAGGGCGCTCATTCAGCGCGTTGGCAACGGACGTCGGTCACGTGGTTGCCGTGTGAAGTGTAAGAACCTTTGGGGGCCCTCAGGCAAGAATTAGCGCTGGCGGTGTGAGCCGCTTTCTTTTGCCTACTTTTCTTTGCGGCGGCAAAGAAAAGTAGGTGCCGCCCCGCACAGGGGCGACGCCTGAAGCACGCTAACGATACGCGGATGCCAGCGCAAAGCCACGCCAACCCAACCCAACCCAACTCAACTCAACTCAACCCCAGCGTCGCAGACAAAAAAACCCAACCTACTCCCGCTGAGAAAAAACATTAACATGCGCCGGCCGAAGGGCAAGCGTCAGCAGACTACCAAACACCATACTCACTGCAATCCCAACCACACCACTCCCGGTCGACCCAGTCGAAGTCTGCAAAAACCCAATCACATACGGACTAACAACTCCAGAAATCGACCCAACCGAATTAGCAAGCGCGATCCCACCCGCAGCAGCGGTACCTTGCAAAACAGCGGGCGGCACAGTCCAGAACTGCGAAATCGTCGTAATAACCCCCATAGTACCGATCGTCAGCGCGATCATCGCAAGCACGGTTTGATGCGCATAGACGACACTCGCACACAACGCAATCGCGCCAACCACACCCGGCACCGCGAGATGCCAGCGCCGCTCGCCATACCGATCCGAACTACGCCCGACGAGCACCATCGTGACAGCAGCAGCCGCATAAGGCACAGCCGACAACAGCCCGATATTCAATGTCCCCGACACTCCCGAAGCCTTGACGAGCGAAGGAAGCCAGAAGCTCACCCCATACAACCCCATCGTGAAGAAGAAATAAATCGCCGACAGCAACAACACTCGCGGACTCGCGAGCCCATCACGCAGCGAATGCAGCTTGTGATGCCCACTCTCCGCCTGCAGATCGGCCTCGATCAACGCCTTCTCGTCATCGCGCAGCCACCGCGCATCGGACACCTTGTCGTCGAGATAGAAGTACGCCACGATCCCAACCAGCACCGTCGGAATACCTTCCAGAAGAAACAGCCACTGCCAGCCGGCAATCCCATGCGCGCCGCTCATCGAATGCATGATCCAGCCCGACAAAGGACCGCCTATCACACCCGACATCGGAATCCCCGTCATGAAAAGCGCGGTCACCTTGCTACGGCGCCCAGCAGGAAACCAGTACGTCAGATATAAAAGAATCGCCGGAAAGAATCCAGCCTCGGCCACGCCCAACAGAAACCGCACCACATAAAACTGCGTAGGCGTCGACACAAACATCATCGCCGCCGAAATCACACCCCATGTCACCATGATCCGCGCAATCCAGCGCCGCGCCCCCACCTTCAGCAAAATCAGATTGCTCGGCACTTCGAACATCAGATAACCGACGAAGAAAATCCCCGCGCCTAGCCCATAGACGGCATCGCTCATCCCGAGATCCTGCAGCATCTGCAGCTTCGCAAAGCTGACATTGATGCGATCGAGGTAAGCGCACAGATAACAGAAGAACAGAAATGGAATCAGGCGCCATGCAACCTTCGCATAGACGCCCGTTCCCGAACGCTGCAGATACACGTCCTGGCTGATCGAACTCATGGGGATGTCTCCGTCGTGTATTAATCGTGAGCTGATCGCGGCGGTCGGACCTTGCATTTCGCCCGCCGCATCGCACTGCAAGAGCCTGCGTTAGTCGAACATGTCGGGCTGCGTCTTCACGAGCTGATCCCAGATGGTCTGGAAATGCAGCCAGCCGATGTACTCGCTGCCCACATGCTCGCGGCTATAGCGCGCGCGCTCTTCCGTCACGAAGCGCGGCTTGATGCCCGTCGACTCGATCATCAGTTGCTGCTGGCAGCAGCGTTCGAGCGCAATGAACCAGAACGCGGCCGACTCGATGCTGTGCCGACTCGCCGTCAGCAGCCCGTGGTTCTGGTGGATCGCCGCCTTCACGCCCTTGAAGGCATGCGCGACCTTGTGGCCCGCCTTCACTTCGACGGCCACCTGCCCCGCTTCCTCGCCGATCACGACATGGTCTTCGAAGAATGCGGCAGCATCCTGGCTGATGGGATCGAGCTTTTTGCCAAGCGACGCGAACGCCGTGCCGTACACGGTGTGCGCGTGACACATCGCTACGATGTCCTGATGCATCTCATGAACAGCCGCATGCAGCACGAAGCCCGCGCGATTGATCGCATAGTCGCCTTCGACGACATGGCCTTCGTGGTCCGCACAGATCAGGTTCGACACCTTCACCTGCGAGAAATGCACGGCCATCGGGTTCGTCCAGTAGAGGCCGGGATGCTCCGGATCGCGCACCGTCAGATGGCCCGCGAAGCCGTAATCGAAGCCCTGCAGCGCAAACGCGCGGCACGCGGCGACAAGACGCTCCTTCAGATACTGCCGGTGCTGCGCGTGGCTCTCGAAATCTGGCAGTTCGGGAAAGATCAGGCCGTCCTGCTCGGGCTGATAGATCGAGATGCGGCCCTTGAGGTCGATCGCTTTCGATGGGGCTTCCATCACTTCGGACATGTCGGCTCCTTTTGAACATGTGGACATCAGGTAAGCACATGGTCGTTCCCGCCGATCGCGTTGACAAACGATGGTTGTTCATGAAAGCATGAATGACATTCACCTGAAGAGGAACCACATGAGGCGGATGCCCAACTTCGTGCTGCTGCGTTCCTTCGAGGCCGCCGCCCGCCTCGAGAGCTTCGCGCTCGCCGCGCAGGAATTGCATCTGACGCCATCCGCGATCAGTCATCAGGTGAAAGAACTCGAAGCGTATTTCGGGCGTCCGCTGTTTCTGCGGCGCAACCGGCGCATCGAGCCCACGCCCGAAGCCGTGCGCCTGCTCGAAAGCCTGAGCCGCGTATTCGACGTCGTCGAGGCGGCCTGCAGCGAGGTCATGCTCGCGCCCGATTCGCAGGTGCTCGCCGTGCATTGCGCGCCGAGCTTCGCGGTGAAATGGCTCGGGCCGAAGCTGCCCGAGTTCAACAAGGCGTATCCGCACATCACCATCCGCCTGTCGACAGGCGCCGAGCCGCTCGATCTCACGCGCGTGCAGGAAGTCGACGTCGAGATTTCGTACGGCAGCGCGCTCGATCGTCCCGGCATCGACACCGTGCCTTTGGGCCGCGAAGCGATCGTGCCGCTCTGCTCGCCCGCGCTGCTCGGCGACGGCACGCCCGTCGAGACGCGCATGAGCGAACTGACGCTGATCGACACGCAGTTGAGTCGCGTCACGTGGGCCGACTGGTTCGCGGCCAACGGGATCGACATGCCGACCACGCCCCGCCCCTCGTTCGATCGCGCGGCGCTCGGCATCTCGGCGGCAGCCGACGGCATGGGCGTGGTGCTCGAAAGCATGCGGCTCGCCGAGCGCGAAATCGTGCGCGGCGACCTGATCGAAGTGCGCAGCGACGCGTTCGTGCGCTTCGAGCGCGACACGCATTTTCTGTCGTATCGGAAGAACGAATCCCGCGTCGAGAAGGTGGCCGCCTTCACGCACTGGCTGCTCGGGCGCGCAGGCGTCGGACAGGGCGAAAACGCGCCGCCGCGGTAGGCGCGAGCGGTGCCAGGACCGTATCCGCGCGGCTAATTTTCTCCTCACTTGCCTGAAGCATGATGTCGTCACAGCCAGCCAGGACCGCACAGTCGAGCTGGAAACAACGACATCGAGCATCACGGAAATCAGGAGCCACCATGGACTTTCACCCGCCCTTTCTCGTCTTCTGTGCGCTCGGCGCGAGCGTCATGATCGTTTCGGTGTTGCTCGCGATCGCCGCCGAAAAGGTCGACAACTGGCTCACGCGGCAAACGGCGCGTGTTTCGAGCCGGCGTCCCGTGGTGGTTCGTCATGCGGAAACCTCGCACCTGCTGTGAGCAACGCGCACCAAACTGCTTGATCGAGCCGCCGTCCGCCTGCCGCGAAAGGATCATCGTCATGAAACGTCTGCATGCACTCGTCCCGCTCGCCGCATTGCTCGCCGGCATCATCGCGGCGCCTGCCGACGCAAGGACCGTCAGCTATCCGCTCGAAAACGCCTGCCCTGTCGTCGCGAACCGCCCGGACCACGATCCGTCGACACGCGAGCAGATCGCGCACACGCCACAGGGCGACATCGCGTATTACCGCTTCGGCCACGGCAGTCCCATCGTCCTGCAAACCGGCTTTCGCGCGACGCTCTCCGAATGGGACGCGGCCTTGCTCGCCGACCTCGCGAAACATCATGAAGTCGTCGTCTTCGACAATCGCGGCGTGGGCCGCTCGCTGACAAAGGCGTCGAGCTTCACCGTGCAGGACATGGCAAGCGACCTCTCGGCGCTGATCGACACGCTGAAGCTGCGCGACGTCACGGTGCTCGGCTGGTCGATGGGCGGCGCAGTCGCCACGCAGCTCGCGATCGACCACCCGGCGAACGTGCAGCGCATCGTGCTGATGAGCGCGCCCGCGCCGGGACGCCTTGGCGTGCCTATCGCGCCCGGCGTCGAAGCCATGCTGTCGGGCAGGCCGGGCACCACGTTCGACGACGTGATGAAGCTGCTGTTTCCGCCATCGGCTGCGAACGCGGCGGGCGAATGCTTCCGCAAGAACATGTTCGTGCCCGCGGGGTACGCGTCGCCTGCCATCTCCGCGACCGTGACGGCAGGCCAGAAGGCGCTGTTGCGCGCATGGGAACAGGACGATGCCGCCGCCGGCGCGCTGCGCACCCTGCACACCGACACGCTGATCCTCACCGGCGACGACGACGCCGTCCTGTCGAAGCAGAACGCCGAAGCGCTCGCCCGCACGCTGCCGGATGCGCAATTAGTGGTGGTGCGCTCGGCGGGGCACGCGATGATGTATCAGTATCCGCATGCGCTGGCCACGGCCATCGACCGCTTCATCGCGCAGTCGCAGGCGCATCCGCGCCAGACGGCACAGGCAGCGCAATTGCACGAGCAGGCGTAAGATCGAAAGCCTTCTTGACGGCACAACGGCGCGTTCTGTTGCGACCCATCCGGAGGTGGCGATGATGAACGAAACCTGCCCTGTACATCGTCTGCAGCTTCTGCTGCGCGACCCCTGCCGCACCGACGCGGCACGCGCAGCGGCGCGGCTCGCCGCCGAACAGCTCGGCATGCAGATCAGCGGCGAAGGTCATGCCACCTTGTCCGCGCGTATGCCCGATGATGCATTCCGCCAGCTTTTTTCCGGTTCTTCCGGCACGAGCGGAACCCTTGCCGTGCCGCGCAGTCTGCAACCGTACGTCGCGTCGATCAGCGAAGCGCCGCAGCATCTTTCATTCGATTAACCCGCATTCGTCTTGCATGAGACGGCGTCCACGCCAACGCACTCACGCGCGTGCAGCCGTCGTCACTGGAGAAGAAACGATGAAGGCCTACGATCCCAAAGACGCGGCCGCGCGGCCCGCGCGCGGCGACGCCGCCCATGAAGAACTCCGCGTTGCCGTGACCTTCAACCGGCCCGGCTCGGACGGCGGGCCGACCCGGTTCGGCGCGCGCATGTCGACGGAAACTGTCGCTTCGTTCATCCCCGATCCCGCGCAGGCCGATCTCGCGCTCGCCGAACTCGCGCGGCGCGGCTTCACGCTGACGGGCCGCGGCTCGCTGTCGGCGTCGATGCGCTGCACGCGCGCGCAATTCGAAGCGGTGTTCCAGACGCGCCTCAAGCGCATGAAGGCGCCGTGCGCGTCGGCGGCGCAGTTCAGCTCCGTGCTCTATCCGCCCGACGGCGCGCCATGGAATCCGGACCCCGCGATCAAATCGCTGCTCGACGACGTCTATATCCAGTGGCCGCACATCTACATGGCGAGAGCGGCGAAAGCAGCAAAGAGCACGAAGGCGAAAAAGACCGCGACGGCAGCCGGGAAACGCCCCGCCACGAAGAAGCCGCACGAGGCCAGCGCGCCATCCGCGACGGCGCCCGCCGTGCCCTACTTCCATCTCGCCGCGCCCGCCGACATCGCGCTCCAGCTCAACGCGACGCCCGTGCACCAGCAGGGCATCACGGGCAAAGGCGTGCGCATCGCGATGATCGATAGCGGCTTTGCTCACGGCCATCCGTATTTCAAGGCGCACGGCTATTCGTCGTCGATCGTGCTCGCGCCCGGCGCCACCGACCGCCGCAGCGACGGCAACGGCCACGGCACGGGCGAATCCGCCAACATCTTCGCGATCGCGCCGGGCGCGACCTTTATCGGCGTGAAGCTCGACAACGAAGCCGATCCTTCGAGCGGCGCTTCCGTGCTCGAAGGATTGCAAGAGGCGCTCAAGCATGACCCGCAGGTGATCTCGGTGAGCCTCGGCTACGACCTGCGCGGCCCCGGCGACACGCCGCTGAAAACGCTGCCGAACGGACTCGTCGCGCTGGAGGCGGAAATTCAGGCGGCGGTGAAGCGCGGCATCGTGATCGTCTTCTCGGCGGGCAACGGCCACTATTCGTTTCCCGGCCAGATGCCCGACATCATTTCAGCGGGGGGCGTGTTCGTCGATCAGCACGGCGCGATGCGCGCATCGGACTACGCGAGCGCATTCACGAGCCTGATCTACTCGGGCCGCAGCGTGCCCGACGTCTGCGGGCTGGTCGGCATGCTGCCGCACGCCACCTACATCTCGCTGCCCGTTTCGGCCGGTTGCGAGATCGACCGTGAAAACGCCGCCTTCGACGGCACCGCGCCCAACGACGGCTGGGGTGTGTTCAGCGGGACGTCGGCGGCTGCGCCGCAACTGGCGGGCCTGTGCGCGCTGCTGTTGCAGACAGACCCGCACCTGTCGCCGGGCGACATCAAGGCGATCCTGCGCCGCACCGCGCGCGACGTGACGAAGGGCCACGCCAACCCGGCGAGCGATCCGCAAGGCGCGGGCGTGCCGGCGGGCGTCGGCGAAGACGGCGCGACGGGCGCGGGCCTCGCCGATGCGCTCGCAGCAGTGAAGCAGATCTGACGCTCTCGCGCGCAGACGGCTGGGCGGCTCGTCCCGAAGCGCCAGCCGTCTGCGCAGGGCGGGACGCCGTGCCATACTTGCGGATCGTCCCGGCCCACATTCGAACGTAATGATCGTCCCTTCCGCTTCCATCGGCTTCAATCTCAACCTGCTCGACCGCCGCTCCGAACAACGCGACGACGACGCCTTCATTGCCAGCCTGCACGATGCTCCCACCGCGCGCTTTCTCGTCTTCGATGGCGACATTCCGTTGCTCAAACGCGGCGACACGCACGAAGCCTGGTTCTCCGCAAGCGAGGCGGCCGCGTTCGGCGAGCCGCTGCAACGCGTGTTTCTCGGCCAGGACAGCGACGGCAGCGGACGTTTCGCGCTCGGCTTCGCATCCGGTCTCGCGCAACACGAAGGGCAACCGCAAGAAAAGCTGCACGATCGCATCGATCTGCGCTCGATCGCGTTGCAAGGCCTCGTCGCACAGGAAATGCTCGGTGTGCTTGGCCAGGCCAAATCGATGCTCGACTGGCACCGCCGCCATCGCTTCTGCGCGAACTGCGGCTCGCCGAGCCGCGCGACGGCGGCCGGCTGGCAACGCCTGTGCGACGCGTGCGGCACGCGCCACTTCCCGCGCGTGGACCCCGTCGTCATCATGCTGACCATTGACGGCGAGCGCTGTCTGCTCGGACGCCAGCGCCAGTTCGCACCGGGCATGTACTCGGCGCTCGCAGGTTTCGTCGAACCGGGCGAAACCGTCGAAGACGCAGTGCGCCGCGAAGTGCATGAGGAAGCCCACGTGGCATGCGCGGAGGTCGTCTACTTCGCGTCGCAACCGTGGCCGTTTCCTTCGTCGCTGATGATCGGCTGCTTCGCGCGCGCCAGCAGCCGGGAGATCGTCATCGACACCAACGAACTCGAAGACGCGCGCTGGTTCACGCGCGCCGAAGTCACCGCGATGCTCGAGAGCACGCATGCGGACAACCTGTCCGCGCCGAAGCCGTTCGCGATTGCGCATCATCTGTTGCGCGCGTATGCCGAACACGGTGAAGCGGTGCTGCGCGGTTGATTCGCCCGTCACGCTGCGTCTTTTCCACCGCCTCGATGCGCTAACGCGCATGCCACGACAATCCCGTGGCACGGCCAAACCTGTACGCGAACGTTCACGTTGACGTATAATGCGGAGCTTCCTGACCGTATCGCAGCAGCATTTCGCGCATGTCCACCAAAACCCCCACCGTCGTCACGATCGGCGCCACGCTCCTTACGCACGCTGCTGGGGCGTCGCACAGCGGCACGTAACCGCCATGCCGGCCGCACACACGCCCGTCGTCGCCAGGCGCTTTCGCGAGGACCTCTTCCCCTGGGTCATTGCGCTCGCCACCGGTCTCGAGTATTTCGACAACACGATCTTCTCTTTCTTCACCAGCTATATCGCGGGCGGCATCAACGCATCGACAGACGAACTCGTGTGGTCGTCGAGCGCGTATGCCGTCGCTTCCGTACTTGCCATTCTTCAGCAGCAATGGTGGGTCGAGCGGGTCGGCTACCGGCGTTATATCGGCGGGTGCCTGGTGTTGTTCGCGGCGGGCTCCGTAGCGGCGGCGCTGAGCGAATCGTCGATCGAACTCGCCTTCGCGCGCGGTGCGCAGGGCTACTTCATCGGCCCCATGATGAGCGCGTGCCGCATTCTCATTCAGACCAGCTTCACGCCGCAGCGGCGGTCTTCGGCGGTGCGCGCGTTCCTGAGCATGATCCTGCTGGCGAGCGCGCTCGCGCCGCTCGCGGGCGGCTATCTGGTCGCTTCGTTCGACTGGCGCGCACTCTTCACCTGCACGACGCTCGCGGCCGCCGGCCTTGCGCTCCTCGTGCTGCTCGTCGTGCCGCCCGCTGGCAAGCTGCTTCCCGAAGCGCGCGGCGAAGCGCACTTCTGGCCGTATATGGTGTTTGCGTTCGCGCAGGGCGCGCTGCAGATCGCGATGCAACAGGTGCGGTTCGAGCTGTTCTTCAGTTCGCCCACGCTGGTTGGACTGACGGTGGCGGGATTGCTGTCGCTCGGCTGGTTCGCGTGGCATCAATGGCATCATCCCGCGCCTCTCGTGCGGCTTCACGCGTTGCGCGAGCGGACATTCCAGACGGGCATTGCGCTGTACGTGCTGTTCTACTACATCAGCAATGCGATGAGCTATCTGGTCTCGCGCTTTCTCGAAGGCGGACTTCGCTATCCCGTCGAAAACGCGGGGCGGCTCGTGGGTCTCACGTCGTTTGGGTCGCTTGCCTTCGCGTTCGTCTATTTCCGCGTTTCCCCGCTCATCAAGCATAAGCGCTGGCTGATCGTCCCCGGCTTTCTGATCGCCGCGCTGATCGGCGGCTGGATGGCGAGCATGCCGCCCGACGTCAGCATGCCGTGGCTGTTACCGCCGCTTCTGCTGCGCGGCTTGCTGCTCGTGTCCATCGTATTGCCCGTCGCTAATCTCGCATTCCGCATCTTCTCGGTCGAAGAGTACAACCACGGCTACCGCTTCAAGAACATGGTCAAGCAACTGACCTACTCGTTCTCGACCGCGACGATCATCATGCTCGAACAGCACCGTGAGGCCGTGCACGAGACGCGCCTGACCGAGTTCGTGAATCCGTTCAATCCCGCGTTCCAGAATGCCTTCGACGGCCTGACACGCGCATTCGAAGGGCTGGGGCACACGGCTGGCGACGCGAAGGGCCTCGCGCTCGTCGAGCTCAGCCGCGTCGTCTCGCAACAGGCGAGCTTTCTGAGCTCACTGGACGGCTTTTACTTCCTGATCGGCCTCTCGCTTTGCGGCGGGCTCTTTGCGCTCTACCAGCGGCAAATCGATTGATCGCGTATTCTGCAAAGCGTCATCAACATCAATTGCAGATTTGCAGTGTGCAAGCTTGAGGAAGGTGCGCGGCGCGCACTGTGGAGCGTTTGACCAGTGGATACTCTCACCAGCATGCGGATCTTCGCTCGCGTAGCGGAGGAAGGTAGCTTCACGGGCGCCGCGCAGCGCTTGAACGTCACGGTGCCCGCCGTATCGCGTGCCGTGTCCGCGCTCGAAGCCTATCTGCGCACGCGCCTGTTGAACCGCAGCACCCGCAAGGTCGTTCTGACGGAAGCGGGGTACCGTTATCTGCAACGCTGCGAGCAGATTCTCGCTTTCGTCGATCAGGCCGAAGCCGAAGCCGCCGATGCACAGGTCCGGCCCACCGGCCAGTTGCGCGTGCATGCGACGTCGAGCTTCGGCCAAACGTACGTGACGCCTGCTATCGTGCGCTACCGGCAGCGCTATCCGTCCGTCTCCATCGAGTTGACGCTGTCGCAGCATATGCCCGACATCATCGACGAAGGCTACGACGTGAGCGTCCAGTTGAGCGTTGACGAATTGCCCGATTCGAGCCTCGTCGCGCAGCGGCTCGGCACGGTGCATAGCGTGCTGTGCGCCGCGCCCGCGTACTTGCGCGAGCACGGCATGCCGCGCGAGGTTCATGAACTGACGCAGCACGCATGCTTCCAGTTCGTCTCCTCCGTCTATCCCACCGACCGCTGGTTGCTCGAAGGACCGGATGGCATCGAGACCGTGCATCTGCCGGCCGGCGGTTTTCGCATCAACTCGGCGGACGAGCTTGCCGTCGCGTTGAAGGAAGGCATCGGTATCGGCGCGGTGCCAATGTCGACGGCCGTGTCGGCGCTGCGCGACGGATCGCTCATGCGCGTTCTGCCGGACTATCACTTGCAGCCGCTCTCGGCTTATGCGCTTTACACGTCGCGCCGCTATCTCGACGCGAAGATCAAGACCTTCGTCGAGTTTCTGAGGGAAGAGATTCCGCAGATGCTCAGCGCGTCCGCAGCCAACCTGCGCGACATGAAACAGCCGCACGCCGAGGCGTGAGCGCCGCCTCTGGCTTCAACGCTTTCAATACGCTTCCTGATTGAAAACCGCCGCGTAAAAGTCGATGACGTTGCGCACCTTTATGCGCCGGTGCACCGCGAACTGACGCGCCATCGCGTCACGCGTAGCAGCCCGCTTCGGGTGGCGACCAGCGCCCGAAGCTCTGCAAGTCTTTTGCCAGAAACATGCCCATCAATCTCGCGAAATGCGCGGCAGCGCACGGAACGATCGGTCGCGGCACGTTATTCTCCCGAAGATCACCGCGAACCGCGCCCGCTTCTGCCGCGCGGCCTTCGCTTTGGCGCGCGTCGTCCAACCGCCATCACGGTCGTCACCCATGCACAAGCAAGCCGTCAACTATGCACTGGTTTTCGCCTGCGGATGCGCAGCGGCCATCGACACATTCGGCGCGGATTCGATCGGCGTCGTCAAGACGGTGAAAGGCTCGGTTCATATCGAGCGCACGGCGCAAAGCATGGACGCCGCCGTCGGCAGCGAGGTGTTCAAAAGCGACCGCATCGTAACGGGCCCCGCGTCTTCCGTCGGCATCACGCTGCGCGACAATACGCTGCTTTCCGAGGGCTCCAGTTCGGTACTCGAGCTCAACCAGTTCGCCTTCGATACCACCACCCACGACGGCACGCTCGATGCAACCATCCGGCGCGGCTCGCTCGCGGTCGTCGACGGCAAGCTGGCAAAGGCCCATCCGGAAGCGGTGCGTTTCAGCACGCCGACCACGACGCTCGGCGTGCGCGGCACCGAATTCATCATCGAGGTCGGCGACGGGGAGAACGGGCATTGAAGCCCGCGGCACAACGGCGAAGGCTCACGTGGTGCGCAAGCTGCGCGACGCTCGCGTTGGTTTCGGCATGCAGCTCGACGCCCGACAAGATCACCTTGCTGCCCAATCCGGACGGCACGGTCGGCAGCGTGATCGTGCGAAGCGGCAACAAGACGCAAGTCATCGACAAGGCTTACGCGACGGCCGAAGTCGCGAAAGGCGGCGCGATCGAGCAGACGGCAAGCAGTGCGGCCAATGTCGAAACACGCTATGGCGACGTGCTCGCCGCGCAGCCGCCGCGCCCGAAGACCTTCACGATCAACTTCCTGTTCGACTCGGCGACGGAACTCGCACCGCAGTCCAATGCGACCGTCCAGCAGCTGAAAGCGGCGCTCGCGACGTGGCCCGCGCCGCATCTGACCGTCGTGGGCCATACGGATCTGGCAGGCTCGCAGGAATACGACGACAAGCTGTCGATGCAGCGCGCGCAGACCGTCGCGAAGTTTCTGATCAAGGCGGGCATCCCCGCGAAAGAAATCGAAACGGCGGGACGCGGCAAGCGCGAACCACTCGTGCACACCGCGGACGGCGTCCCTAACCAGATGAATCGGCGCGTCGTCATTACAATCCAGTGATCCGGGTGATCCGTCACTGCGCCTGTCAAGCGCACTGATCTGCCGCTGCCGACATGAAACGCTTTCGCGACTACTCATGGCTGATTTTTTTCATGAAGCTGATGAGGGCGGGACAAGGCCGCCCCGTCGCGCTCGCGGTGCTGCTCGGCCTGAGTCTGCTGAACCTGTACAGCGAATCGCCCGGCGTCATTCCGCGACCGGCGCTGCTGGACAAGCTCGACGACATGGTGCCCGATACGTTCGGCACGGCGCGGCAACTGCTGTTCGATCACTACCAGCGCCGCTTCCCGCGCGTGCCCGCCTCGCAGCCTGTGACCATCGTCGCGATCGACGACAGGACGCTCGCGGCCGTCGGTCAATGGCCGTGGCCGCGCAACCGGCTGGCGAACCTCGTCGACGCGATCGCGGTGCACAAGCCGCTCGCGATCGGTCTTGACATCTATATGCCGGAAGCCGATCAGACCTCGCCCGACAAGGTCGCCGACAACCTGCCCGCCTCGGCCGCCACGCTCGCAGCGGGCTTGCGCGCGCTGCCTCGCCACGAGGCCATTCTTGCGAACTCGCTACGCGCCGCGCCTTCGATACTCGGCGCCGCCGCCGTCGATCACGCCGCGTTCGACACCAGCACCGACCTGCGCAGCGCGCCGATCCTCGTGCACGGCGTCGATCCGCTGAACCGCGTGAAGCGGTACAACTACGTGCTCGCGAGCCTGCCGGAATTGCAGGCGGCGGCGCACGGACAGGCGATGCTCAATGTCGCGCTCGAACAGGGCACGGTCCGGCGCATCCCCCTCATCCTTGGGTTGGGCGACAAGCTCGTGCCGTGCATGCCCGTCGAAATGCTGCGCGTCGTCACGGGATCGGCGGCTGTCGACGTGTATGCGAACACGACGGGCATGCAGTCAGTCGGCGTCGCGGATGTGGAAGTGCCCACCCAGCCCGACGGCGACATCTGGCTGCATTTCGCGTCGATACGCTCGACGCAACATCGCTACGTCTCCGCGCGCGACGTCCTGCAAGGCCAGGTCGATCCCGACCGCTTTCATAACAAGCTGGTGCTGGTCGGCTTGACGGGAACGGGCAACACCGACATGCGCACGACCGCGCTGGGCGAACTGGTGCCGGGTATCGAGATTCAGGCTCAGATCATCGAGACGATTTTCGACGGGCGTTTCCTGCGCCGCCCTGTCTGGCTCAAGTGGGCCGAGACGATCTTCGTCCTCGCCTTCGGGATTCTGATCATCTGGTATCTGCCGCATACCGATTCGCGTCTTGCGGCATTCGTGCGGGCCGTGCCGAAAGCGTCCGCGGTCCTCGGCCTGCTGCTCAACCTGCTGTTGCTCGCGAGTTGCCTGCTGCTGTTCAAATACTTCGGCTTGCTCGTCGATGCAGCGTCGATTTTCATCATCCTGTCTGCGGTGATGGGCTGCTTCTTTTCGACAGCATTGCTGGACCTGGGCGTGCAAACCCGGCGAGAGGCGAAGCGCCGGCGAGCCAGCGCTTCGCGATCTGCGGATCAGCTTCCGCGATAGACGGGCCCCTGACGATCGGCAGGAGCGCGGCGGCCCGACTGCGTGGTCATTGCATCGTCGCCGCCGACGCCAGTACGCTTTTCATCCATCATGCCTGCCATGGCCGCTTCCGCTGCCAGTGTCTGAGCGCTTTGGCCCGCCTGCGAAGCCGGTGCGCCGGTATCCGGACGATAGTAAGGCGCAGGACCATAGCCGCTTGCGAAAGCGGGTGCGGCCAGCGACGCCGAGCTTGCGACGAGCAAAGTAACGATAAGCTTCGATTTCATAAGGACTCCAATTAAATCAATGAACGGATCGACCACAAGGACCATGTCCATTGCGTCGCGTCGTGTTCAATATTGATGGGACGATGTGCAGGGCCGTCGTGCGGCACGCTGCCAAAGAGGCTCAACCAAACAACACTTTCCAGGAATCTGAGCAATGCTGTTGACGCCGTGGCGGCCTGGCCAAGCTGGCCGTCGTTGTGCCCGCGGCTACCAATGCAGGGGTTGTGCCAGCCGCGCTATCTTTTCCGCCGGTTGCTGTCAGGCAGTTGAAAACAAACAGAATTGCCGCATTGAAAGGCGAATGCGAGCCACGCGCGTAGCGTCGCGTTGTCGGGCGGATGCCAACTCTTTTCTATTTGATGTACGCGATCGTCCAACAGAATGCCGTCGCCGTGCGGCGATGTCTTTAACGAAGCACTGAATGACACGCCAATGCACGCGCGGCAGGACGCATGTAATTGGGCCGCGAAACACCACGCCCGATGCGCGCGTATGTCGCGGCCCAACTCAATCATGCATTTGCTGAAATCTGCGGCCTATTGCGGCTCGTACCACGAGTACGTCGCCAGTGTATTCACGGGCTTGCCGATCTGCAGTGTGATATCGCGATGCGAGATCAACTCGATACTGCGCAAATCCCCTTCGTAGCGCCGCACGTCGCCGTTGTCGTTGACGTATGCGACTACCGTTCCCGTTACCCCCGCGACGTTCGTATTCGATAACGTCTGTCCCCAGATATCGAAGAACTGGCCGAGCGTGAAAGTCTTCATATTTGGCGTTTCGATGTGGATGATCCCCGTCGAATCGTGCGTGTGCATCTCGTAGTTGCACTGCGAGAGAATGCCGACGTTCGCGGGCAACGCTAGCCACTGGCCATCGCTGACGATCGCCAGATGCGCGTGCACGTGGTACAGCTCGCTCATGCCCGACGCGCAGACCAGCCCGTCGACATCGGCGCCCGTGCCGCCCGTCGATGTATTGCCGTTCTGCCAGTGCGCGGTGCCGACGGTGCCGCCATACGCCAGCACCGTCTGGTTGGGATCGAAAGACGGCGGATCAGTCCAGCTGAACGTCGGGATCTGTCCGAGTGGCGAGCCGATTTCTATCGACACTTCGCCGTGTGCGGGCAGCACGAGACTGGCGGGATCGCCCGTGTATCTGGTGAGCTGGCCGCCATTGTTCACGTAGACCGTGATAGGCGTCGACGTCAATCCCGCGACATTCGCCGACGTGAGCGGCTGGCCCCAGATCGCAAAGAACTGGCCGAGCGTGTACGACGCATTCGAGCTCGCGTCCATGCGGATCTTGCCCGTTTCGTCATCCGTGTGCAGCGGATACGCGCAACCCGTTTGCGCGGCCATCGTCGGCGCCACCGTGCCGATGTTCGCGGGCAGCGCTAGTGATCTGCCGTTCAGATAAATCGACAAATGCGAGTAGGTGTAGATATTGCCGCGCGTGCCGCAATTCAGGCCGCTGACAGGCTGGCCCTTGCCGCCCGTCTGCGTCGATCCGGCGGGCCAATAATCGTCGCCGACCTTGCTGCCGTCGACAAGCGCGGTCGCGTTCGCCAGCGTCGGCTGGCTCGTATTCGCAGCTGGCGCGCCCGGTGAACCGCCCGATCCGCCGCCGCCGCAACTCGCCAACATCAGAATGGCGCCAACCGTAACGATCCGTGAAAAGATGCCGTACGACATGTCGATCTCCGCCCATGTAATCCCAGTGACGTGCCGTTGGACGGCATCTCGTGATTGCGCAACGGCACGAACGTGCGTTGCTCGTGTACTAGCTGCCTTGCCGCGTGCCGCTGACCAGCGCCTTGAGCCGCCGCAACAGCGCGGACAGGAGACCTTCACGACGATGTACTTGCACCTGACGGTGCGGCATGCGCTGCAGATCGTCCCAGTCGGTTTCCAGTGAGCGCGCATGGCCCGCTGGCGTAAAAGGCCACACGGTTGCCGACGCGCGCATGATGCCCGTGACGGCCTGCCCGTGCGCTTTCGCGCTGTCGATGTATGCGTTGATCGCCGATGCCTCGCGCTCGGCGGCTTCCCTCGAGATCGTCGCAACGAAGTCGTCCAGCCCTTCGATGTGAACGCACCAAAGCTGCTCGCTCAAGACGCGCTCCTGATGAACCGAGGCTCGATCTTCGTCTTTCGAACCCGCACGTTGCGTGTGAGCCGCAGACTTCCTGAACGTGATTGCATGAGTCATGTATGGCGCACCTGCTCGAATAAAACGTTGAGCCGTTCCTGCTTTCGTGGGGGAAAAATACGTTCCTCGAGCGCCGCGATAAAGCGCATACGCGATTGCGCTCAATACGCGTTCTGATGAGAAATGCCCTTGAAGATGGTCGCGAGGATGATCCGCAGATCCAGAGCGAAAGACCAGTTGCGCAGGTAATACAGATCGTGTTCGACACGCCCTTCCATCTTTTCGATGCGATCGGTTTCGCCCCGGAATCCGTTGATCTGCGCCCAGCCTGTAATGCCCGGCTTGATCCGGTAGCGATGGATATAGCCCGACACCACATGCTGATACTGGTCGTCATGCTCCAGCGCATGCGGACGCGGCCCGACCACCGACATATCGCCACACAGCACGTTGAAGAACTGCGGCAATTCGTCGAGACTCGTGCGCCGCAAGAAAGCGCCAGCGCGCGTGATACGCGGATCATCGCGTTTCGCCTGCTCGAGCACACCCGTCTTTTTCTGATGCAGGCGCATCGTGCGGAACTTGTAGATCGTGAATACGCGGCCATCCGCGCCCTTGCGCTGCTGCTTGAAAAACACAGGCCCCCGCGAACTCAGCTTCACGGCAATCGCGCACCCGAGAAGAATCGGTGAAATGGCGATCAGCGCGCAAAGCGCGAACAGGCGGTCGAACAGATCTTTCTTGACCATTGCGTTGGGCGGCAACGGCGACGCGGCGAGATTGATCGTCGGCTGATCCAGCACACTCGTCACGCTTCCCTCGAATAAAGCAAGCGCGCGCACATCCGGCATGAAACGAATGTTGATCAGGTCATTGCGGAACTCGTCGACCAGCTTCAGGATTGCGCGCTCTTCCGTCAATGGCAACGCCAGCCATACTTCGCCGATGTTCTGCTCGCGCACGTATCGGGCAAATGCCTTGTGCTCGGAGAAAGTCGGCACATGCGACGCAGGTTCGGCGTCCGGTTGCAGATTGTAGATCGCCCACGGCCGGAAACCGGAAGCAGGTGCATCATCCATTTTATGAATGATGTCGTTGTAGTGGTCTCCACACGCAGCAATTGCAACCGGCTGCAAATCCATTCCGGCATGGCGGGCACGTCCAATCACACTGTGCAGCACGAGACGGCTCGCAATGAGCGCGCTGCCTGAAATGGCCGTCCAGTAAACGAACCACAGCCGCGACACGAAATCGATCCGGTGCAGCGAGAACATCAGGGCCATTGCGCATCCCTGCACGATCAGCCAGCCCAACGCCACTTGACCCGTCAATATCCGCTTCGAACGCCCACGCCACGATTCATACACGCCGAGCGTGGGAAAAATGGCAAGCGAAAAAGCCGCCGAAAACGCGACGAAGGCGAGATAAAACCCACGCTGCGACACGTCGTCGAAGCGGATTTGCGACGCCACGAGCGCACCCGTCACGATCAGGGCGACATCGAATAGCCGCGCCAGCAGACCTGTCAATGCACGCATCACAACACCCCTCTAGGCAAGCACATATCCACCACGGCCGCTCAATTGCAGCGGCCGTACTTGTCATCGAACCGCACGATGTCGTCCTCGCCGAGATACGCGCCGGACTGCACTTCGATGATCTGCAGCGGCACATGGCCGGGGTTCTCGAGACGATGCTGCACGCCGATCGGAATGTAGGTCGACTGGTTCTCGCTCAGCAGGAACTGCTCGTCGCCGCGCGTGACGAGCGCGGTGCCGCATACGACGATCCAGTGTTCCGCGCGATGGTGATGCATCTGCAATGACAGCCGCCCGCCAGGACTCACGACGATGCGCTTGACCTGAAAGCGCTCGCCGTGATCGATGGAATCGTAAAAGCCCCACGGACGACGCACTTTTCGATGATTGTCGGCTTCCGGCGCCTTGGTCTGCCGGATCCGCGACACCAGACCCTTGATGTCCTGCACATGCGACCGGTCCGCGACGAGCACGGCATCGTCCGTTTCGACGACGACCAGATCGCTCGTCCCCACGCATGCGACGAGCCTGCCGCCTTGCGAACGCGCATACGTACTCGTTGCGCCTTCCATCACCACACGGCCGTTCGCCACATTGCCGAACTCATCTTTGTCCATTGCCTGCCACACGGCATCCCATGAACCGAGATCGGACCAGCCGGCTTCGAGCGGCACCACGACAGCCGTGAAGGGCGACGCAGGCTTGCCGAGTTGCTCCATCACCGCATAGTCGATCGAATCGGACGGACAGCGCTCGAATGCATCGGCACCCGGCGCGATATGACCGTTGTCGCGCCTGGCATCCGCGTAGGCCTGCATGCACGCAGCGTGCATGTCCGGCTGGAACACTTTCAACGCGGCGAGCCATACTGACGCGCGCACCACGAACATGCCGCTATTCCACCAGTAGCCGCCCGATGCAACGTATTGCGCGGCCAGTTCGGCAGCGGGCTTTTCGACGAAGCGGTCGATACGATGCGCGCCATCCTGCAATTGCGCGCCGAGTCGGATATAACCGAAGCCCGTGTCGGCGCTCGTTGGCGGAACACCCAGCGTAGCGATCTCACCTTCCTGCGCGTGGAGCGCCGCGAGTTCGATGGACCGATGCAATGCGAGCACGTCCGCAATCGCGTGGTCCGCAGGCATCGCGACGAGAATCGGATCGTCTCCGTCGGCGCAGGCGGCCAGCGCGGCCAGCGTCAATGCAGGCGCCGTATCGCGCCGCGCCGGTTCGACGACGACACACGGCTTCACACCACAGTCGGCTGCCTGCCCGGACGTCGCATGGAAATGTTCAGCGCCGCAGACAATCACAGGTTCCGCAGCGACGTCCCACGCTTTCGTGAACCCGTCCATGCGCTTCATCGTGGCCTGCAGAAGCGATTGATCGCCGACTACATCGATCAGCTGTTTCGGATATTGCTCGCGTGATACGGGCCACAACCGCGTGCCCGAGCCGCCTGCGAGAATGACCTGCACGAGCCGTCGGCCACTGGTTGCCGATTCGGCAACGGCGACGTTCTGTGCTTCGGCATGCGTGATTCGTGTGTCCACTTCAATCTCCCTGGTATTGAAGTCCGGAAGCCAGGTCCTCGTCGCCCGTGACTGTCTGGGCGACGTCGATATGAACCAACCACCGGCTTTTTATTTACACACCTTGCGCGCGAATCTTGCGAGTATCGACGCGGGATTGTGATGGCCGCAGAGCGCATCGGCCGCGAACGGGAGGCAACTGAGGAAAGCGCCCGTCCTGCGTCGTGCTCGCGCAACCTTGCAAGATGAAGGAAAGATCGAAGTTCCGGCAACGGCGTCGTGAACGACTCGCAGCCATCGTATTCAACTCGACCTGTGATGAATCATAGACACCTTACGCTGCGATACAGCATCTCTGGCGCGAACGGTTGATGTTATGGCCTGTCACGCTGAGCCTTTCGGATAATGGCTAATATCTGGCGGCTTCAAGATTTTTGAAAAGCGATTCGAGCTTGGAAATAAAGGGGTAATCGTGTTAGGTTGTGTATAGAAGGTGTTCCTCTCTTATCCGGTTGGGCACGATATCTGCCCTCGTTTGGTGTCCGGATACGGAAACCTCACACGTCAATAGCAAAGTCGCAATTCCATTCTGGCGGCTGATCGGCATCCCGATCGTTCGCCGCGCGCAATGTTGGATCAACATCCTTCATTGACATGCGCCACTTCCACCAGCGGACGTGCAACTCTATTCTTCGCGAGAGTCGAAATGGCTTACATATCGGTATTGGCGCTATTCCTGACTGTTACCAATCTGGTGCCGCTTAGCGCAGTGGGATTTTTGCCGATCATATTCTGCGCCTGGCGCTTTTTCGGCAGAAGCTACCCGTCCTTTATCGCGCCGCTCACGGCACTGACGCTGTTCGCGCTCGTATCGACGTTGCTCTACGACCCCCACTCTCTGACCGAATTCGATTTCTATCGGCGCGACGGCAATTTGTTCATTGCGTATGCGCCCATTTTTGCCGGTTGCCTGTACTCGCATCGCTGGGACATGAACAAGCTGCTTCGCGCGTTCTTCGTGTTTGCCGTTGTCATCAATATCCCGCCTTACGCGCTCTATCTCGCACAGAATGGATTGCTCAGCATCTTCAAGCATCCCGACGACAGCTTCGGCAGCTTCTTCATCGCCCGCAATGCGGCAGGCGGCTTTCTCGCGATGCTGTTCTGCCTCGGCGTGGCCTGCTATCTCCAGCGGCGCAGCAAGATCATGCTCGCGCTGATCGCGCTCAACTGGCTGATGCTCTTCTCGACATATAGCCGCGGCTCGCTGCTAGGCGCCCTTGCGGTACTGCCCTATCTGTACTTCGGGCGCAAACGCGTGATTCTCGCGTCGCTGATCTCATGCCTCGTTGTGGCGTCCCTTGCCATGGCGATGTATCACACGCGCTCCACTGTCGACTACATGGGTTACACCTTCAGCATCCAGAATCAGGACGCCAAGACGGCGAATCTGGACATCCGCTACGAATGGCTCTGGCCAAGAGCACTCGCCTATTTCCGCCAAAGCCCGATTGTCGGCATGGGATTCGGTTCATTCGACGACCAGATACGCAACGTCGTGTCGTATTTCGGCGTGCTCGGCGTACCTTCCGACATCATCGTCGAACACAGCGATTCCCACGCGCACAACTCGTATCTGAACTTTCTTGCCGAGCTTGGCGTGGTCGGCCTGGCACTGGTGCTGGGTTTTTACTGGAAGCTCGTCAAATGGAGCCAGGATGGCGCCGCGCGCAGCGCTCTCGTCGAACGCGGACGGAACTTCGCGGCATTCCGCTTCGTCGAGATTTCGTCCGTATGTCTGCTCGTCATGGCCGCGACGGAACATCGGCTGGTCTCGCCTTCAAATGTTCTGATTCTTTCTCTAGTCATTTCACTGCTGCTCGCGTCGCGACCGGTGCGCGTGTCGAATCCCGCATACGGACGGGCCCGTGTGCCCGACCCGCAGCCGCCATATCGACAACGCGGACAAGCTTATCCAACGGCAACCGGGCGCAGTATCCCGCGCTCTTGAGCCGACGAAACCGAACGAACAGGCCGATATGTGGACAGTCCTTTCCAACGTCGGCGATGCTGCTGTCACGCTGCCCATCGCCATCGTGTGTGCAATCTGGATTGCAATGAGTGATGTGCGGCTCGCGTTGCGCTGGGCGCTCGCGTTGAGCTGCGGCATGCTGCTGGTCGGCGCGAGCAAGATCTTGTACTACACGTGGGGCGTGGTGCCGCCATTGATGCACTTTCGCGTCATTAGCGGTCATACGATGCTATCGACAGCCGTGTGGACCGTTGCGCTCGCGCTGCAATTGAGATGGTGGCGGCTACCCCGTTCAGGCATCCTCGCAGGCGTCGCCGCTGGACTGCTTTTGGGCGCACTGACAGGGGCTTCGCGTGTGCATGGACATTCGCACTCGATCGCCGAAGTCTGTGTGGGTTGGGTGATCGGCGCCGCCGTCGCTGCAGCGTTTCTGCGGACGGCGCTACGCGCCGAATTCCGACGGTTATGGCCTATCGAGTCGACGATTTGCCTGCTCGCCGTGTCGACCTTGACCTATGGGCATACGGCGCCGTTCCAGGATCTCATCAAGGACAACTCGGCGGCGCTTAGAGAGAATACGCCAGCGCTTGTCTGCGCGCTGTCACACGCGCGCCCGCGGCAACACGGATAAGCGTCCGCGCGAGCGAAGCCGTTCAGACCAGCAGATGCCGCTCGGGCGCTTCGTCCTTTAACGACACTTCATCGTCTGCGGCCTCCACATACGAAGGATCGGTGAGACTATCCGGCAGCCGGTCTTCGATAAATGACGTCAACGCTGTCTTGAACCGCTCCGACGAAAAGCGCTCCGCGTTCTTGCGGCACTGACGCGCATCGAAAAGACGGGAGTACTTTTCGAACCTGTCCACGGCTTCCAGCAGCGACTCAGCCGTCTGCTCCTGGAAAAACACGCCCGTGGGCCGCTCGCGCGGCAAGCCTAGCACCGACTCCAACGCTCCGCCCCGCCCGAACGCGACCACGGGTGTCCCGCACGCCTGCGCTTCGACGACCGAAATGCCGAAATCTTCTTCCGCCGCGAACACGAAGGCACGCGCGCGCTGCAGATGATCGACCAGCACGTCGAACGGCTGATGGCCGAGAATCGTGACGTTTTCACCCGCGGCGGCTTTGACCTTCTTCATATCCGGCCCATCGCCGATGACGACCAGTTTGCGCTCCGGTGTTTGTGAAAACGCCTTGACGATCAGATCGATGCGCTTGTAGGGCACCATGCGGGACGCAGTGACGTAGAAGTTCTCCTTGCCCTCACGAATCGGCATATGGCTAAGATCGACGGGCGGATAAATGACCGTCGCATCGCGCCGATAGGCCTTCCTGATCCGGCGCGCAATGAACTTCGAATTGGCGAGCAGATGATCGACACCATTCGCGGAGCGCGAATCCCACCCCCGAATATAGTGAAGCAGCACACGGGCCATCGCCGATTTGACGCCCGCCGTCAGACGCGACTCTCTCAGGTACTGATGCTGAAGATCCCACGCGTAGCGTATGGGCGAATGCACGTAGCTTATGTGCAACTGGTTCGGTCCCGTCAGCACGCCTTTCGCCACGGCATGCGAACTGGAAATGACGAGGTCGTAGGAGGACAGATCGAGCTGTTCGATTGCGATCGGCATCAAGGGCAGATACGCCCTGTAGCGTTTGCGCGCGAACGGCAAGCGCTGAATGAACGATGTCCTGACCGGCTTGTCCTTGATGCAGGCGCGGTCCTCCATGAAATCGACCAGCGAAAACAGGTCCGCGTCCGGGAAGCATTCGATAATGTTCTGCAGTACCTTTTCGGCACCGCCCGATACCACCAACCAGTCATGAACAATGGCAACTTTCAACGCGACCTCCCTGTACTCGTCGAGTACGTTAATACTTTTCCGGTCCATTCGAACCTGATCCGACAATCTGCTCCGCCCGCCAACAAGGAATCTGTCAATCCTCCTCGCGCGCGCCAGCCTGACCGCGTGTTCCCCACGCGACTCGCGCCATTGCGATCGCGCGCCCGGCCCCGGGCACCAAGGTAATCAATTCCAACCGAACCATGATGGTCAGCAGCATCGCCGACAGCGAAAGTTCGCCGATGACGCGAGCGAATGCCATACCCTGCGCCCCGTATCGCGGCGCAAGGTAGAGCGCCGCGAGCAGGTTCGCGACACCGGACGCGGCACCCGCAATAGCCAGCAAGCGATCTTTTTTCCGCGGAACGAATACATAGAACGCAGCGAATTCGTTGAACGCCGCAAACGGAAACATCCAGGCAAAGCACTGCAACACATGGCCGCTCGGCGTAAACGCTTCCCCGAGAATCAACGGCAGAACGATGGGCGACAACGTCAAAGCACCGCAAAAAACCAGCATGCCGTAACCGAGCATCAGCGTCGCGCCGCGCCGCGTGGTCGCGTGAGCGCCCGCCTTGTCGCCCTGTGCAAGCTGGCGGGAAATGGTCGGAATGAAGACTTGCGATGCGGGCCCCATCAGGCTCAGCCCAATCGTCGCAAACCGCTCCGCCGCGCCGAAATAGCCCACTTGAGCCGGCGTGGAGAGCAGCGTCAGCAGATACGTCGACGATGCCGTCAGCACGACCGAACCCGACGAATAGCAGAACAGCATCGTCGAGCCCTTTACGAGCGACGCGATACCCGAAAACGAGAGATGGGGCCGCCCCAGCTGATACGTCGCCAGCGCATAGGAAATGGCCAGAGACAGCACGCCCGCCGTCAACAGACTACCGACTACCCAAACCGAGTCCGCCGGTCCTTTCACGAGGCACAGCACCAGCACCAGACTCACCGCAAAGCCGAATACCTCGATCATGATCGGCGTGCGGAAATGATGACGCCCTTGATAGAGCCAGCCCAGATTCAATGCAGACACGACGCCCAGCGTGGTTGCCAGCAAGCCGATGAGCGGGCGCTCCGACAATGTCGGCGAACAGAAGGTCGCAATGACGCCGATGCACGCGCCCAGCGCGCACAATACAAGGCGCGCGCTCGTATGCAACGAGTAAATGGCGTTGCATTCGCTGTTGTTCCGAGCCTTCGATATCTCGCGCATGCCGACGAATGTGAAGCCGTAGCTCGCCAGCATCCAGATGACGTTCATCAGCGACATCGCCGCGAGAACACGTCCGTATTCGGCGACGCCGAGCACGCGTCCGTAGAATGGCACGACGATGATGAGGTACACGTACCTCATCAGATATCCACCATAGACAAACGCTATGACGTTAGCGCTCTTCTTACCATCCATTCCCACCTCTCCTGTATTGGCGACGCCGCATGCTATTGCTCGACCGTGCTGCGGCGCGCAAGGGGGTTGGTGATGTATCGGACCACGAAGTCTGAAAGAGGTGAGTAAGGCAACAGACAAAGGCTCGACAAGAACAGCGTGCCAGCCTTCTTTTTCAGGCTCCAGAACGGGTTGGCGACGATCGTGTGCATATAGGCGCGCGAATCGTTCAGCATCCAGCGCCACCGCGCGCCGAGCGACGCATGATAGAGACTCGATCCGAAGTACGCTTTTTCATGGGCGAAATCGTGAAATGCAGGCGGTAGATCGAGATTCATCCTCTGCTTCGCGATTTCACGCAGCGTGACCCAACGCTCCTTGAACGCCTTCGGTGCCTTCTTGATCTGCTCCGAGTTCGCGAACGACACGCTCGGCGCAGCAGAATGATGGACCCGGTACGCTCCGAGCGATTGCGGTATCGTCGCAACGGCACCCATCAGCGCCGCTCCGTAGATCGCATAGAAGTCCGCCCCGTAGCGGTTGGTGCCGCCTTCCGGCACAGGGAAGACCGCTTTCAGCGCACTGACGCTATATGCATTGCCCGACGCCGGCGGCGACGGATAGAGCCAGCCTTCTCTGAGCAAACGGCCGCAGTCGGCGGGCGGCTCCGAATGCGGTACGTAGGCGCCCGTCTGCTTGCCCGCTTCGTCGATCACATCGAGACGGAACTGCACTTTCGCCAGAGGCTCTTCTTCGAACTTGCGCATGACCTCCGACACCGCGTGCGGATACAGCACATCGTCGGAATCGAGGAAGATCACATAGTCGGTGCCGGCGAGTTCGACGCCGAGGTTGTATGCGGACACCTGCCCGCCGTTTTCCTTGAAAACCGCAGAGATACGGGTACCGTATTGCTCTATCACGGCGCGCGAATCATCCGTCGATCCATCGTCGATGACGATCACGCGCGTTCCGGGATAGTCCTGCGCCAACGAAGAATCGATCGTCTCGGCGAGAAAGCGTTCATAGTTGTAGTTGCATATGACGATGGCGATCTGTTTCATAGAGCCTCGATACGATAAATTGAATCAGCGGGCAATCGAATCCGCTTTGTGGAAATGGGTGCAGTTGCCTGTTGAATGCAAAAAGAACCCGTCTCTCTCAAGCTGTTTTCCCCTGGTTCGCCCGCACGACGAGATAGGCAAGATGTCTGGGCGGCTTTCTGTCGGCACCATTGACGTTGTCCGGCACGCGAAACCGTATGTTCATGACGTCGCTATTCCAGTTCAGCGCGGCGTCTTCCCTGGAAGCAGCGGCACCTGTCAGCGCATCGATCAAGAGCACTTGCGCGCCACCCGACGGCGGTGCGACACCCGCTGCCTCCACGGTGCGCCAACCGGATGGCGCGCTCACCTGAATCACCATGTCCCTGTCGGACAGCAAACCGGACCCCGTGACTTCCGGGCCGAATCGAAGCGGCTTCGAAAGCGGCGCAAGCGTGCCGGGAATCGTCTGGTTGAGCACGATCAGGCTTTGCCCCGAGACATTGAAAGTGCGCACGGGCGGGCCGCGATGCGTGAGCCGGAACGGTTCATAGCCGTCCCAGTGATAGACCATCGACAGATACTTGTCCGGATCGTCCCAATTTCGCGCCAGCGCCCATACCGCGAACTCGAAAAAGTAGCGGGGCAAGTAGTGCTCGTCGAGCATGTATCTGTCGCCAATCTCCGTTTGCCACAATCCGCGCGCCGGCCCCTGCTTGACGTATCGTTCATACAGGCGGTCCAGGTCTGCCACGGGCAGGTAGTGTGTGTCGAGGTAATCCACCCAGTCGGCCATTCGCTCGTTCAAACGCGGGCTCCGGTAATCGAGCCATTTGTCGAGATTGTCGAGACCGCCCTGATCGGGCCAACCGCCATAGACGACGTAGCCGCCATAGCGTCGAATAATGCGGGCGGCCGGAATATGAATTCGCTCCACATAGTCCTGCAATGCGCGGTCATAAGGTCCGGACTGGTGCTCGTTCTTGCTGAAGTTCGGGCCGTGCCAGAAAGTGGCTTGCGGCAATCCGCCCGACAAACGTCCCGCCGCTTCATTCCATATCTGGAAATGGCGCACGCCATACGGCGGTCCAGAGTACTTGCGAACCACCGCATCCACATAACGTTCCCACGCGTCGACATCTTCCGGTGCTGACTTCGTGTCGCCGGGAAGACTCGCATTCCACTTTGGCGTATAGCCGAGAAACAACAAGGACCGGATGCCATTCTGGTTATTGCGCAATATGACGGAGGGCAGATCGCTGTCATAGCGATTGCCTGTCTTGTCGACGCGCATCGGTTGGGTCGGCGCATCCGGCTGACCGGGCCCGACTGACCCACGCCCCCAGCTGATGCCCATCTTGCGCCACATCTCGATGTCGGCAGCCGAGCCCGGCCACCCATTCGTTCCGATCATGTCGGTAATCCTGCGAGCTGCGCGATTGCCGACCGGACCGGCTGCGGCTGCTGCCATCGCATGCATGGGCCGCAAGCCCGCACACGCGAGCGCAGCAAACGCCGCGAGCACACGTCGTCTGGATGGCCGGTAATTCATTCGATCCATGGGCTGCCTCGTCCGTTGCTCACCCAGCCGACACACGTGCTGCAAGTTCCGAAAGCGGCTCGCTCTCCTTGCCGTACAACACGTCGAGCAGCCTCTTTGCCGAGCGGTCCCAGCGGTATTCGCGCGCATGCGCCATACCTTTCACCCGGTACTGTTGCCTGATGGCACCGTCGCTCATCATCAGCGAGATCTTTTCGGCAACGTCTTGCGCCGACGTCGCATCGCAATACATCGCGGCGTCTCCGCACGCTTCGGGAATCGAGGTGCGCGACGAAGCGACCACAGGGCATCCGCAATACATGGCCTCGAGCGGCGGCAATCCAAAGCCTTCATATAGCGACGGAAAAACCAGGCAACCGGCACGTTGATAGAGCGCCTTCAACTCGCCGTCCGATACGAAGCCCGCCCATATCACCTGCTTTGAGCGCGACATCGCCTCGATGCCTTCACTGGCAAAAATGCGCGAGTTCTTTCCGCCGACAATCACGAATCTCACGTCGCGTAAATGGCTCAAGCCCGAGATCGCTTCGAGCACGCACTGCAGATTCTTGCGCGGATCCAGGCTCCCGACGATCACGCAGTACGAGTCTTCCCGGAGTTGCAGGCGATCGATGACGCCGTAATCCGGCACGACGCGATCGAGATGATCCGCACCCGGCTGGATCACGGCAATACGCGACTCGTCGATCTTCAGGTGATGGCTGATACGCCGCTTCGAAAATGCCGATACCGTGAGCACGAATGGTTCCATTCGTGGCAGGATCGAGAAACACAGCCGATACCACAGCAAGAACTTCTTCGAAAAACCATTCGGCGCGTCATAGACGGCCATGTCGTGCACCATCACCACTTGCCTGCGCTTGAGGATCGGATTCGTGTTGCACAGATTGACGAGCGTTCGGCCCCTCGCTGCCAGCGGCAGCGTGATCTGTTCCCACAGCGTGCCGCGCAGCCACGGAAAGCGCCGCTGCCGCCTGAGCGACGCACCGGGCTCCATCGCGTTGTGCGGCACGAATATCTCCAGTTCGTTGCCCGGTTCCTCACGCAGTTGCATCGCTCTCGTGAGTTCATATGCGACCCGTTGCACGCCTGTTACAGGCTGCGATGTGAACTTTCCATTAATCGCGAATGCCATCGATTCTTCGCCTCACGAAGTTGTGCCGTTTTCAGGGGTTGCGTAGGGACAACCTGCCATCAGGCGGTTGCCTCGACCTCGCCGAAGTCGCTCGCATAGTTCGTCGCGTAGCCGTAATTGCGCGTGCTACGACGCAGCGGAATGCCGTTGAAGACAGCGCCGGCAACACGTCCGCCCGCGCGCTCGATCTTCTTGATCGTGTCGGCAATCTCCTCCTCGGTCTGCATGCCCGAACGCAGCACGAGCAGCGACGCGCCGGTTTCGTTCGCGATGATGGACGCGTCCGTCACGGCGAGGAACGGCGGTGTGTCGACGATCACCATGTCGAAGTGATTGCCGAGCCGCTGCAATATTTCCCTGAAGCGCGGCCGCGTGAGCAATGCCGCAGGGTTCTCCGGGCGCGCCCCGCACGACATGAAGGTCACGCCTTCAATCCCGACTTGCCGCAACGCGTCGCGCAGCGGCATCCGTTCGGCGAGTACTTCGGAAAGACCGCCGCGATTGTTCTGGCCGAAGAATGCCGCGAGATGGCCACGGCGCATGTCGCCGTCGATCAGCGCGACCCGCGACCCTGCCTCCGCATGCAGTGTCGCGAGGTTCGCCGCGACGAAGCTCTTGCCCGCCGATGTGGTCGGTCCCGTCACCATCACGATGTTGTTGCGCGTATGCGCAAGATCTCGCGCCATTGCCGTGCGGACTTCGCGTAACGCTTCAACCGATGCGTCATGCGGGAAGCGTTCGGCAAGAATCTTGTTGCCCGAGGTACCGAACGACGGGTCGATCTTTTCGCCCGTTGCCGACTCGCCTCCCTCCGCGCCGCGCTGCATCGGCAGTGCACCGCGCCCGCCTGCGCCCGGCAATGGCTTGCGCGCGGCGGCCGGCAGGCCGCGATCGAGCAGCGATTGCTGATGACTGAACAGCACTTCGCCGACGACAGGCACACTCAGACGACGCTCGACATAGCGCGGGTCCGTTACGCCGACCAGCACGTGACGGCGCATGAAGACGATAAACACGCCCGCCACGAGACCGAGCACGAAGCCACCCGGGAGCACGATCAGCGGATCGGGCTTGACGGGGCGATGCGGCCGCACGGCCGAATCGAGAATGTGCGCGCCACCCGTGGTGCTCGCACGACGCACCGTCAATTGCTCGGCCTTCTGCACCATGCCCATGTAGACCGTTTCAGCGACCTTCTGCGCACGAATCAGGTCGACACTCTCACGCTCGGACGCAGGCATGCCCTGAAAGCGTCCGTCGAACTCGGATTTCGTCTTCTTCAGTTGCGCAAGCTGAGTATCGATGCTTTGAATCCAGCGGCTTCCCGGCGCGTACTTGTCCAGCAGTTGCGTGCGTTGCAGTTCCAGACTGGCAATCTGCCGGTCGAGATCGAGGCCGCCTTGCAGATAGGATTGCGCTTCCGTGGTCGGCTGCATCGAATTGGACTTCGCGCGGAAGCTCTTGAGTGCTTCTTCCGATTTGCGCAGGTCCGCAAGCAGGCGCGGCAATTCGCCCTTGATGAAACTCAGTGTCTGCGTGTCGTTCAATTGACGACCGGCGATCGCTGCCACGAGGTACTGCTGCCCCAGCGCGTTCGCGACTTCAGCGGCCTTTGAAGGACTCTTGTCCGCGTATTCGATCTGGATGAGGCCGGAGTCCTTCACCTTGTCCGTGATCTTCACGACGTCCATGAAGCGCTTGGTCGCATCCACCGCGTTCCAGCGGATCACCTCGAAGTGCGTGCCTGCCCGCGCGGCAAGCTGGTTGATCAGCACCGAAATGCCGTTGCCTTCGGCGGGCTTGCCGACCGTGCCCTTGATCAGAAATTCGCCCGACGGACCTAACAGTTCATATGCGCCGTCGCCTAGCGCAACGAGACTCAGCTTCTCTTCTTCGAGATTCTGCGGAACATTCAGGTAACCGACCTTGACGACCTCGCCGCCCCACGCGAACGACTTCAGGCCGAGCCATGCGCCATTCGGCTCGCCTGGCGTCGAGAACCTGTCTGCAATGTCGCCGAGGATCGGGATGCGCCGAGGCTTCACCGAGACATCGAAGCGATATCGGTCGATCACGGGGTCGAGCACCGAACGGCTGCGCATCACGCCCATTTCCGTGCTGGGTGACGGCGCGGGCGGCGGAAGCGCCTCCTGGGTCTGTAGCGCGAGACCGAGCGCGTTGGGCTCGGGCGGATCGACGCGCACGAGCACATCCGCCGAATAGACGGGCGTGGCAATCAGCTGGTACGCGACCGCGAGCAGAAACACCGCGACGGTGGCCGCCACGATTTCCCAGATGTGGTCCCGCATCAGGTTGAGCATTTCTCGAGCGGTGAGTTGCCCGCGCTCAACCTCAGGGGCAACAGGAAGCGAGTTCGAGGGGTAATAATCCACGGGAATCATCCTTTGAAATGCGGTTGGTCGAGCAGGCTGCGAAGCACACGAGTACACGGCCAGACGGCGACCTGAAGCCGCCGGACGGAATGCAACAGAAAGCTCGATCAGCCGTGCTCGGGCTGATGATGAGTTACAGGAACGGATGGCAATAGCGACTCACGGGGAGTGAAATAGCCGCAGCTCCCCGATGTGTCAGAACTTCACTGGCAATGGCAAAGCACCCGTCGTGTCCGCATTGATGCGAACCCTTTAGCGTTCACAGTGACAGGCGTCGAGCCACACAACGAGTGGGACGATTGGCAAGTCACGCACGCTCTCGACGGGAGCCTATGAAAAGAGCTTAGGCAGACTTCAGGAATCGGTCTTCGATCCACGACGTCGCCCTTCGATTGATGTTGCGTTGAAGGATAGACGCACCGAATTTGAATTAGTACAAACCCGGCATAAATTCGGGTACTAATGGCCGATATCGTGGAACACGTTACATCGGCCGGGCATCGAAGAAAGAGTTGTTGCGATCTGAAATTCGTGTAACAGAGTGATACGCAACGCGAGCAATCGCGTCACGAAACGGTAGTGACAGTACGCCATTAGCGCCATTCGCTTACAAAGTCCTTGCTCGCTCTGCGGCCCTTCTATGGCGAGCTCTCGCGGTTCATGACGCGGCTTCGGGTCAACACAATCGGACATTTTCTCCCAGAAAATCTTTCCGTCATTAGGAAAAATAGCCTGAAACGCCGAGTCCGCATTTAAGTAAGAATTCCCACGTCCGAACGATTTCGCCATATCGTTCGCGCCAATCGGACAGGCATCGCATGGCTCTTTTCTCTAATGTATTCTGATTTGCGTTGAATTGTTGCGCATTAATTGGGAGAGCTAACAGTGAATGGGATTTATCAATCACATCCCTTGTGTGTCGATGACCGGCTCGAGAAACCGGAGGTTGAGAAGCATATCGGCCTGCTCATTGCCCCGCATTGTTCGATGGCCGCTGCGGGCGCGATTGGCGACGCCTTTTGCCTTGCCAACAAGCTCGGGCTGGAGGTCGGCGAGGAGCCCCCGTACCGCTTCTCGGTGTTGTCTGAGACGGGCGGATTCGTTACGGGCGGCTCCAGCTTTCCGATCTGGACGCAGAAGCTCGAACGGTTTCGGCTGGCCGACTTTCATGCATTCTTCGTTGCTTGCAGCGGCGACCCGATGAATGAATCGAGCGAGCAACTCGTCTCCTGGCTGTCGCGCCAGGGATCGAGCGCGCCGCCCTGCATGCGGCAGAAGAGCGATCTGTCGAGCGGGGCGGTGCAACCGGCTGTGCCTGTGTTCGTGCTGGATGATGGTCTGTCAGAGATGCGGCCCGCCGGGGCGACGCCGACTGAAATGGCCCTCGTGCAGATTGGTCGCGACCTCGACGCGGAAACGGCGCGCCGGATCGCGCATACGCTGCAGCCGCAAGTGCGTCAGCGCATGCGGCCTGGCGCGGATGATCCGGCTATCGCGACCACGGCCGAGAAAATCCGCGAGTCGGCGCGTTGGATCCGGGAAAACTATAGCAAGGCGATTTCCGTGAGTCGGGCGGCCGAGTCCGCGGCGATGAGCAAACGCAACTATCAGCGGCGTTTCAAGGTCGAGTTTGGGCTGACCCCACTTGAATACCTGTTGCGCACGCGCTTCGAGGTCGTCTGCTCGATGCTGATGGAAACCGAGCTTCCCATCGACAAGATTGCAAGGCGTTGCGGCATGGGCGACGGCAACCGGCTGGGGCGCATCTTCAAGGTGCGATACGGCATGTCGCCAACCGCTTTTCGCGCGTTGCGCCATCTCGGCACCAGCAATCACACACCGACACCGTCGCCAGCTGACCATGTCGTCGAAACTGCCGCAGCGGTCGATTCGCAAATGAAACCCGTTTTCTAGCGGGCGCAGGGAGCGCTAACAATGCCAATAACCGAATATGCGCAGGCCCGCGAAGAGAAGGACGCGTCTGGCACCAGAAACGAGAAGGCCGCATCGTCCGAAGAGGTCGGGGCGCGCCCGCAGTTGCATGACTATGGTTCAGGAGATCCGATTCCTTCGCAGTCGGCAATCCGCAGAATGAAAGAGAAGGCAAAGTCGATGTTGCCCGACACGCTGTTCCTTAGCCTGTTGCACCGGAAATGTATCGGGCGATATCCACGGCTCGCGCGTCCAGCAACGTTCAACGAGAAGATCCTGCAACGCAATCTTCGGCCGGACCCGCGCTATGTACCATTGACCGATAAGCTCGAAGTCCGGGAATATGTTGCCGCCAAACTCGGCGAAGCGCATCTCGTTCCGCTTATCGCCGCGCCTGAGGTATTCACGCGTGCGGTCTTCGACAGTCTGCCCGATGCATTCGTGATGAAGGCGAATCACGGCAGCACGTTCGTCGAAATTGTGCGGAACAAGTCGGAGACCACGTTTGAAAGGCTGCAGGAACTGTCGGAACGGTGGCTATCGACGTCGTTCTATTGGGTCGCACGCGAACGGCATTACAGGAAGATCCGGCCGCGAATCTTCTTCGAGCAACTGCTTCTGGACCATCACGGGCGCGTTCCAGCCGATTTCAAGGTGCATTGCTTCGGCGGAAACGCTGGACGTCCGCTCATGTACATTCTTCTGATCACGGACCGCTTCGGCAATAACACGCATGGCGACGTGTTCGACACGCAATGGCGCCATATGGATGTGATGATCGGCCCTTACACACGCAGCGCCGTGCCGCCGCCGCGGCCTGACAACCTCGAAGCGGTGCTGAAAGCCGCGACGGTCCTGGCCAAAGATTTCGACTATGTTCGCGTCGATCTCTATGCCCCCGATAACCGCGTCTATTTCGGTGAATTGACATTCACGCCGGGGGCTGGCGTATTGCCCTTCACGCCCGACCACGTCGATTATGAATGGGGGCAACTGCTGGAAGCCAGTGCTGATCTGTGAGGCCGCGCTTCCCCGTTCGCAGTCGGGGAAGCATTCGCGGCGTGCGTGGCACGCCGCGGATCAGGCGTCCGCGTTGCCCGACACGAAACTCGTAAACGCGCTATACGGCGGGTTCAGCGTGACACCGTTGGTCATAACGCCGTAAGTGTTGTTGCCGCTATCGAGCACGTAATACATGACGGACTGGATATTGTGCGTCTTACGCGCCTGATAGAACTTGCCGAGCGTGCTGGTGATATAGCTGGCTCGATACGCCTGCGTCTTCTCGGGCCCCGTGTTCCATTCCGTGATGATGAACGGCACGCCGTAACGAGCCTTGCAGTATGTGGGCAGATCAAAGCCGGGCCCCGAGCCGTCGATACCGATGTTGAAGATGTCGCCGTACACCTCGTAGTTATGCCACGTCGTGATGTCCCAGCGCACCTTCGGATGACCGCCCGATCCGTCCGGCTGCATGCCGTCCCACAGGGCGTCCGCTGCGCCGATATCCGCGACACAGAAGTTGATGCCGCACTTTGCCGACGGTTGAACCGACCTCACGCCGTCGATCATGCCGCGCATCACGCCGCGCATGGCGGGCCAGTTCGCGTTGTTGAAGTCGACCGCTTTGGTGCCTGCGTTGGTAAAGTCCAGAACCGTGGCGTTCTGCCGGGTCAGCTCGTTTCCGCACTCGTAAAGGGTTACGCCGTACGCCTTGAGTGCATTCGCGACTGCCATTGCAGCCTGCAAGCCGCGATTGTATGCGGCTGACTCACTAGTGAAGACGTTGCCGTTGGCGTCGTACACGCCCTGGTTGATCAGCACGAGCAGCGAGATCCCCGCCGACTGGAAGGCTTGCGCGAGCTTCGTGACTGCATTCAACTGCTTTGGGTCGTCGGTGCAACCCACGCGGTAACTCGTGCAGCCCATGCCTTTCAGGATCGACACGAGCTGCGCTGGCGTATAGCTGTAGTCGTAGTGGCCGTTGACGCCGTAGAACGTCCCTGCCGTAGCCGCTGTCGCGATACGAGGATCGCTGCAGGGCAGCCAGCCGCCAGCATCCGTGCAGACATAGAACTGTCCGCCTGTTCCCTTGTGCCAGATCTTTCCGCCATACCACAGCAACAGCGACACGTTATAGGTGTTGCCGACCGTCTTGCCGTTCTTGTAGACGACACCGCTCACGACGGTCCACATCGCGCCCGTCTTGTCGATGATGTACGACGCGGGGGGAATCGCCGTGCCATCCGCGGACGTCCCGCCGAGGCGTGGGTCGTTACAGGCAATCCATGTCGATCCATTCCACGAATAGAACTGGCCGCCCGTCCCCTGGTGATAGATCACGCCGCCATAAAACAGCACGAGCGCCACGTTATAGTTGTTGCCGGCTTTCACGCCGTTCCGGTAGACGGAGCCGCCCGACAAGGTCCATGTGGCACCAGAGTTGTCGACGATCGACGTGCCCGACGGAATCGTCGTGCCGCTGGCCGATGCCGCTGCGCGGGCCGTGGCTTTCGCCACCGCGTCACCGGAAACATCGCTGACACTGCCCGTCCCTCCGCCGCACGCGGTGAGAACATAGCTGCCACCGAGAGCCGTCAGGCGGCCTAGAAATTGACGTCGTTTGTTCATGGCAAGCGCATCCCTGTCGAGAAAGTTCTCGAAAAAAAGTCCAAAGAGGTGACTACTGGATTTCGGACCAGGATGGCGGCGCGAGCGACTCCGCATTGCTCAGTAATCCTTACTGGCAATGACGTTTCGTCGCCCGATTGATAAACAGGGAGAAAGTGAGTGAACGGACACCGCATGCTGCCCGGCGGGTTCCGATGTTTCCCCTAATGTACTGCCACTAATGCCAACTGTCCTTGTGCACTGCGCAACCGTCCCACCTTTTTCGGGTGTGAATGACGCCCGGCAATTTGTTCGCACATATCCTTTCGATCGGCGTAAATAATACCCAATACATGCGGTAAATCACACCGAAAAATAACTTCATCGGACAATTAGCAGAATTCTTCCGACTATATCTTTCTGGAAAGGAAATTCGCCCTTTCGATTCTCTTTGAGTGGATTTCGCGCAGGAGGGCGGGCCAATATGACCCTATGAGGTATTTTTGTGATCCTTATTGTTCTGCGCATTGCGGGTATTGCCGCATTGGAAATCGATAAGCGGAAGAATGGGGACGTCGCTTTTACCGAGGAGACACAATTACCGACAGAAAAATGTGCGGTGAATGGCGCAATTTTCGTCACGCTGAGAATTTTATTTCGGTATCGACCCTGGATGCATTCGACAAAATGGGATTGGCGGGCTTATTGACACCCCGTTTGACCATCCGTCCGATCTGTAGAAAATGCGGCAGCGCGACACCCCGAGGCACGCGCTGCCATTTTGAGTCGGCTAGCACTAACGGCACGCGCGTTATTCGTCACATGTCGCGAGCGTCGGCTGTTGAAGAACACTACACGTCGTCTCGCCATTCGATCCTTTCGCATCTGCGTTGCCACGCGTCCACGCACGGTACTCGATGGGAGACTTGCCCACGCAACGGCGAAACAGCTTGCCAAGTCGATCGCCGTTGGTCAGTCCGACGCGTCGCGCCACTTTGTCGGCGGGCAGCGAAGTCTCCGCGAGCAACTGGCACGCACGCTCGATCCTGACTCGCTGCAAATACTCGGAAGGCGATGCGCCGATGTGCGTTTGAAAGTTGCGCAACAGCGTGCGTTGGCTCATCGCGCAGGCTTCCGCTGCGTCGTTCACGGTGACGGCGCGATGACAGTTATCCTGCAGCCACCGCGCCGCAGCGCGGATTCGGTCTCCCGACGTATTGGCTGGGTCCATGGATGACGACAGCCATTCGCTCGAATCGACGAACGATGTACGGCGCAGTGCTTCGTGCGCGACCGATTCGCCGAAATCCGCACGGATAACTTCGAAGGCCGCTTTAACAGCACTGCCTAATTGCGCCCTGCGGCGACGCGCCTGTTCGTATCCGTTGACCGCGCCTTTGTCGTAGGTCCCATTCGATGCTTCGAAGCCCGCCGCGAAGAGTTTGACGCGCGCGCCATTGGCCCTCATCCGTTGCAGCCAGCCGCTCAGTGCCGGTGTGTCGCAGGCCGCTCTCGAATGCATCCCACCAGCGACGAACACATGGGCAAATCGCTCGTCGCCCGACTTCGGTAAATCGTCTGTCGAAACGAACAGCGAGCGATCGCATTTGACATGTCCACCGCCTTCGGACAGAAATCGCATCTCGTACCTTTTCGAAGACTCGCCTGTCGCTAGCGAACACGCACATTCAAGCGCCTCGGCGATAGCGCCTATCCCGAGCAGGTCGCACGATTCCGTGAGTACGAAAGCGATGCGTTGCGTGGCTGAAATTGCGCCGATCTGCTGGTGTGTTACCCATTGCAAGTTGTTCCCGACAAACATGGTCTCTCCCGCGTGCTTTTGATTGGCATGCCTGCGCATGCAATGACTTCTAAGACGATTGTTCAAGGCGTTCGCTTAAACGCGAATCGAAAATAGACTGCTGTCTACCGACGCCCGCTCGAAGGTCGCACCCACGAGCGCACCCAGCGCCTGAGCGGCCAAACCGTTCGATTGAGTTCGTGCCTCACCACCAGACTCCGCCACACATGTGCTGCGCTGAACACGGGACGACGCGCCTGACGCTCCAGTAGACGCTTGCATCCGGGCAGATGCAGCAACGAACATCCTTTGAACCAGCGAAGGTCACGGTGCGTATTGCCTGACCAGTGACGTCCGACCACGCGATTCGCACCGAGATCGATGATCTGATGGCCGGCGCCGGAAAGCAGATTGAGCGCGGCGGAAATGAATGCCTCGTCGCCGTTGTGATTCAACTCGTTGATGACGCGCCGGTATCGCTCAAAGCATGCATGCGCGCAAGGCACCAGTTCCTTGATGAATTCACCGGACGCGAGCAGCACTTCGCCGCCGAACCATCGCGGATTGTGAAGGCGCACGCCCGCCACTGTTTCAAGATCGTCGATGACGCGAGCGTCGCCATACGCCGAGAACTCCTGGTCGGAAATGTCAAATGCGCCCACACCTGTCGCTTGACAGCGCTGCAAGAGTTCCTTGTTCACCGTTCGAAGTGCGAGCATGTCGGTGTCGAGCACCATCAGCAATTCGCCTTCGCGTAGCATCGCACCCAACTGCTCGATCATGTCGAGCTTGAAATGCGCGCTGTAGAAGCGCGTATTCCTCGGCAGCGTCAATCCCGACGGCGTCAGTTGCAACACGTTGGGACGTGAATCGCCGTCGACTTTCTCGAGGTAGCGCGTGACCTCATCAGCAACGTTCGTCGCCACGGTCAACCTCGGCAAACCGACAGCTTCGAGACTGCGATTGAGCGTGATGGCCTGCTCGAGATAACAGAACGGATCAGCACTTTTGCAATTCGGACTTCCTGCGCTATCGGTTTCCAGGTACACGAGCGCGCACGGCACGACACTGGCGCCCGAGTGGACATAGCCCGACGCGGGATGGTCTATCTGTCTGATGGTTGGCACGAGGCCGTTGCGCAGGAGCGCTGCGTCGAACATCGTCTCCTCCGGGCTAGCTGTTGTAGTGAGGCATGTTGCCCTCGGCTGATTGAATGGGAAGTGCTGATGACCACCCTATTCGACGGATATTCAATGCGTGGCGCATTGAAATAGCAGCATCCATGCCACCTGAATAAGTGGCACGGAATCGAAGGTGTTGAGACTTACGTAGACAGCGCTTTGAAAATTTGTCTTGTAGTGTGTGCAAATTCGCGGAGGCAAATTTTTTCAGGTCGGCAAGTTTTTCATTGAATGAGAGAGCATTGCAATTGCCCGCAAGTCTTTCTCAATTGTCCGGGTGACTCGCGACAAAGCTCACCAGCGCGTTATAGGGAAGATTCAACGTGACGCCGTCGATCATCACGCCATATGTTGCGTCACCGCTGTCGAGCACGTAGTACATGGCCGACTGAATGTTCTTCGTCTTTCTCGCCTGATAGTAGCTCGCGTAGCGGGAGCTGATGTAATTCGCGCGATACGCCTGGCTCTTCTCCGGGCCGGTGTTCCACTCGGTGAGCAGAAACGGCACGCCATAGCGCGCGTTGCAGTAAATGGGGAGATCGAACCCGGGGCCTGCGCCGTCCGTGCCGATGTCGAAGATGCCGCCGTACACCTCGTAGTTATGCCACGTCGTCAGGTCCCACCGCACGGTTGGATAGCCGCTCGTACCGTCGGGTTGCTTGCCGTCCCATAACGCGTCGGCAGCGCCGATATCGGCCACACAGAAGTTGATGCCGCATTTCGCAGCCGGCTGAGCCGACTTCACGCCGTCGATCATTCCGCGCATCGCGCCACGCATGATGGGCCAGTTCGCGTTGCTGAAGTCGGCCGCCTTGGTGCCGGCGTTGGTCGAGTCGAGAATGATTGCGTTATCGCGTGTCAGTTCGTTTCCGCACTCATACATGACGACACCATACGGAGCGAGCGCCGCCGCGACCGTCGCGCCACATGAGCGCCCGCGATCGTAGGCGGCGGTTTCACTTGCAAACAGCACGCCGTTCAGATCGCGCACGCCGATATTGACGAGCACGAACAGCGTCAATCCCGCTGCCTGAAAAGCCTGTGCGAGCCCGGTGACGGCGTTGAGTTGCGCGGGATCATCCGTGCAGCCGACGCGATACGTCGAGCAGCCCATGTTCATCATGATCTGCACGACCTGAGCGGCCGTATAGCGATAGTCGTAGTGGCCGTTGATGCCGTGGAAAGAACCGCGCGGCGCGGCGGCGGCGAGACGCGGGTCGCTGCACGGCAACCATTGATCGAGGTCGGTGCACACGTAGAACTGCCCGCCCGTCGACCGATACCAGATCTTCCCGCCATACCACAGCAGCAGCGACACGTTGAAGGCCGAGCCAACATAAGCGTTGTTGCGCAGGACCCTGCCATTGGCAACCGTCCACAAGGCGCCCGCTTTGTCGATGATGTACGACGCCGACGGGATGGTCGTGCCGTCGGCAGACGTGCCGCCAAGGCGCGGATCGTTGCAGGCGAGCCAGGTCGTGCCGTTCCATCCATAAAACTGTCCGCCCGTGCCCTGGTGATACATCACGTTGCCGTACCACAGCAGCAGCGTCACGTTATAGGTATTACCCGCCATGACGCCGCTGCGGTAGACCGAGCCGTTCACGAGTGTCCAGAGCGCGCCCTGATTGTCAGTGATGGAAGCAGCGGGCGGAATAGCCGTGCCGTTCGCCGAAGCCGGCGTGCCACTGTTCGATGAGCCCGTATCCATCTGGTTCGACGAGCCTGATGCCGCGCCATTCGAAGCCGCTGACGGTGCGCCATTCACGACGGTTGCCGCAGTCGAACCGGATGCCGCGCTGCTGGTCGTTGTGCCTGCGCCGGATGTAGCGCTCTGGTTGCCACCTGCGCCGCCTCCCCCGCCGCCACAGGCGGTCAGCACATAGCTTCCGCCCATAGCGGTGGCCCAACCAAGAAATTGACGACGCTTTACCATGACCATTCAATCCACTGCCGGGCCACGCCCGAGGAAAACACTTCGATAGGGAATGGCGGCGAGCGGGTTGGCAAAAGGCGTCCAGCCTTTCGCATTCGATTCGCGATCCTTATCACTTCACATTGAGCGCTATTGGATGGCGGTAAATATTCCCGCCTTTAGTCCGTATCGCGCAGCTAGTGAATGGTTGTCGGCAGCAAAGGCCTGTTGGCGCAGGGAATGAATGAAATAACAGGTTTATTTCGCCACTTATCAGTCTCGGGAAAAGATTTGCCTTCAGCGGTCGATGCCATTTTTACCGAATCGGCCGGCTCGCATGCGTTAAATCCCCGATAACGATACGAATGCGCGAGAAACCAATACGCAGCAGAAAAAGAATAAATTCCTTGTTAATTCCCCTTTATTCCTTTTATTCGATGGCCAATTGATACCCGCGGCTTACCCCTGCCCGCCATGGTGCCTTCGTTGCCGACCCATGCCCGCGTCTGTATCGTGAGATCGTGCATTGGCACACGCGTCATCCATCGACCCGCGAGGACCTCATGAGCACTGCGCCAGACACGCCGCCCGCTTCACCCGTCAGCACCGACGTGCTGATCATCGGCGCGGGACCCGTGGGGCTGTTCGCCGCGTTCGAGGCAGGCGTGATCGGCCTGTCGACGCAGATCGTCGACAACATCGAGCGCGTGGGCGGGCAATGCATCGAGCTGTATCCGGACAAGCCGATCTATGACATTCCGGCCGTGCCCGTCTGCACTGCGCGCGAACTGGTCGACCGGCTCGTCGAGCAATGCCGGCCCTTCGCTCCGCCGCTGCATCTCGGACATCGTGTGGAGACGGTCGAGCGGCTCGATAACGGACGCTGGCTTGCCCGCACCGATAAAGGACTGACATTCGAAGCAGCCGCCATCCTGATCGCGGGCGGCAACGGGTCGTTCGTCCCGCAGCGTTTGCTGCTCGAAGAGGCCGTGCCGCTCGAAGGCCGTCACGTTCACTACAGCGTTCCCAAACTCGACGACTTCGCGGGCAAGAAAGTGATCGTGGCGGGCGGCGGCGACTCCGCACTCGACTGGGCATTGGCGCTGCGCACGGTGGCACAGCACGTCACGCTCGTGCATCGTCGCAATGGTTTCAGCGCGACGGACTCCAGCGTCGCCAATATGCGCCGCGCTGTCGAAGCGCGCGAGATGGATTTTGCGGTCGGCACGATCGCGAGCCTGAGCGCACCCAATGGGCAACTCCAATCAGTCGAAATCCGGCAGGCCGAGGGTTCTGCGCATCTCGAAGCCGATCATTTGCTGGTGTTGTTCGGTCTCGTGGCCGATCTCGGTCCTATAGCGAAGTGGGGCATCGAAGTACAAGGCGGACGCATCACGGTCGATACATCGAACTACGAAAGCACGTGTCCCGGTATCTTCGCGGCGGGCGATATCGCGGGCTATCCGAACAAACAGAAGCTGATTCTTTCGGGATTTCACGAAGCTTCGCTCGCCCTTCGAAAGGCGTACAACTACGCGTTTCCCGACAAGAAACGCGTGCACATCCATTCGAGCTATGACGCGAAGCTGGCAGAGCGCGTCGCCGCGTCTCACGCGTAGCAGACCGATCGCCTTGGCCGCGACGGGATGCGCGTCGCGCTTCGTGTATAAAGGAGGCAGCCAGAACCAACGGAGCGCTCCGTGTCCGACACGCCGCCGTCAAGCACCAGCCCAAACACCGAAGACCTGCCTTCACCCACGTGGCGCCGCGCCACGCCGTGGGCCATCGGCGCCGCGGTCGTCCTGCTGCTCATCATCCTGTTCGTCGCGTTTGGCACGTCGCGCAGAAGCCCGGACGAGCGGGCGCTGGGCGAACTGGGATTCATCAAGGCCACCTGCAGCAACAGCGACGGTTCAGCCGCGCCACCCGACTCCGCCTGCCTCGCCTTGCGGGCAAAGCCGACGCTGACGGCATCCGAAGTCGCGGCCGCGATTCCGCACCTGAAGGACTCGGACCGCAAGATCGAACTGAACCTCGCCAATACGCAAATCGAGAACCTCGATCCACTGAAAGAACTGGACACGCTGGATTCGCTCGACCTGACGGGCACGCCCGTGTGGAACCTCGATGCACTCAAGGACATGCATTCGCTCAAGCGGCTCGTCCTGCATCGCACGGATGTAGAGAACATTGCGGCGCTTAAAGGACTGACCGGTCTGCAATCGCTCACGCTCTGGGATACGCGCGTCTCGAATCTCGATGCGCTAAAGAATCTGACCGACCTTCGGCAACTCGACCTGCGTGACACCCAGGTTCGGGATCTCGATCCGCTCGAAGACCTGCCTCATCTGGAAACACTGAAACTCGGCGGCGCGCGAAATGTACGCGACATCGACGCGCTCGGCCAGCTGACCGCCCTCAAATCACTCGACCTCAACGAGACGCAGATCGACAGCATCGCTGCGTTGAAGAAGTTGCGCGACATGCAGGCGCTTTACCTCGCGAACACGCCGCTGCGCGACATCGACGTGATAAAAGGCATGCCGTCGCTGAAAACGCTCGTGCTGGACGGCTCCAAAGTCGACGATATCGATGCGATGCGCGGCCTGCGCCAACTGGATACGCTCGTGCTCGCGCGTACGCAAATCACCAGCATCGAAGCGTTGAAGGAACTGACCGCGCTGCAAAGGCTGAATCTCGCCGACACTCGCATCGAGAACATCGACGCGCTGAAAGACCTGAAGAACCTGCAGATGCTCAACCTTTTCCGCACGAGAGTTCGCAATATCGATGCACTAAAAAGTTTGACGAATTTGCAGGAACTGTATCTGGCGAACACCCCTGTCGAAGATATCGACGTGCTGAAGGGGCTGACGGGATTGCGGGAACTCGTTCTCTACGGCACCAAGGCGCGAAACGTCGATGAACTCAAGGCGGCGCTGCCGAAAACGCGCATCGTGTGGTGAGCATTCGACATTTTCGCAACAGGTGCGCAAGGTCACACAGCAGCAGCCTGGTTTTTGATAGTCTTTATCCGACAGCGCGGGTGACGTTTAAATGCGCTGGCAGAGAAATTCGACCAGGTGTTTGAGTACCGGAGGGTACGCTCATGCTTAACTGGCTTGCAAACCTGATTTCCCACCACGCCCCGACTCCAGAAAAGCAGGCCGAGCGGGCCTTGAGCGAGCTTCGAATGGGCCTCTTCCAGGCCGAGCAACGGGTTCTGGACGCGCAATTGCAAGCCGATTATTACCGATCCCGCATCGCGTTCTGCGAACAGGTTGCAAAAGCGGGCATCGAGCTGGTGTCGGACCGCCGCAAAATCCCGCAGGAAGTCGCTCTCGACAGTTCACGGCCAAGCCTGAAGCTCACAGCCGCGCAATAGCAGCTGGCCCACGCGGTCGCGGCGCTGCGCGCGCCGCCGTCATTCGCATGACGAGCGTCAGACATACGGCGTGCCGTCCTTGTGCAGAAAACGGCCGTCGCTGCTGGGGCTCATCGTGTCGATGTCGGAACAGGTGATGACATCCGCGGCCGAACGCGAACCGATTTCGAGGTGATGGGCGGTCACGTTCGATCGGTTGATCATATGATGGCCATTTCCGGCGTTCTTCCGAAAGGCCGCGCAATCCCCCGCGCGCAATAGCGTCTCGCCGCCGTCTTCGATCAGCGTCAACTCGCCCTCGGCAATGTCGATCTTGGGCATGCAAGACTCCGTCAATCCAGGCGAACAGCGCATTCATACACGATTCCCGATTCGTTGTGGCATTGTTCGCTCTCAGCCCTGCAGGGCGTAAGCCTTCTTTTGCAGAACAGGCGCAGTCATCGTACGATCGCCTACCGCTGCGTACGCACTTCCCACCCGACTCATGAAAGACTCGCCATCACGCTCAGATTCACTCGGGCCGCTGCCTTATGTCGTAGCCGCGACCTTCTTCATGGAATATCTCGATACGACGATCATCGCCACGGCGCTGCCGGAGATGGCGCGCTCGTTCGGCACGAGTCCCAACGCGCTCAGCCTCGGCATGAGCGCCTATATGATCGCGCTCGCGATCTTCATTCCGGCAAGCGGCTGGGTCGCCGACCGCTTCGGCTCTCGCAGCGTGTTCTTCTCGGCCATCGTCACGTTCACGCTCGCTTCGCTGCTGTGCGGCATTTCGCAGAACGTGGTCGAATTTACCGCTGCACGCGTGCTGCAGGGCGTCGGCGGCGCGCTGATGGTGCCCGTGGGGCGGCTGACCGTGGTGCGCAGCATCGACCGCAAGCAGTTAATGCAGGCAATTTCAACGATCACCTGGCCGGGCATCGTCGCGCCCGTGATCGGGCCGCCCGTAGGCGGTTTCATCACCACCTATGCGTCGTGGCGCTGGATCTTCCTGCTCAACCTGCCCGTCTGTCTCGTCGTGCTCGTCGCCGTGCTCAAGTGGGTGCCGAATCTGCGCAGCGACGAACGCCGCCCCTTCGACGCACTTGGACTCGTGCTGAGCGGCGCAGCGTTGACAGCCATTCTGTACGGCGCCGATATGGCCAGCCAGCCGGACACGAATCCTCTCGTCGGACTCGGCATCATCGCCGTCGGGCTCGCAACCGGCACTGTCGCGTTCTATCAGGCGCGCCGCCAGCCACATCCGTTGATCGACGTCACCACGCTGAAGATCCCGACCTTCTCCGTCACGGTCGTCACAGGCACGCTGACGCGCATCGGCATCGGCGCGGTGCCGTACCTGATGCCCTTGCTGTTCCAGATCGGCTTTGGATTGTCGGCGTTCAAATCGGGATTGCTGCTGCTTGTCAGCGCAACCGGCAATCTCGGCATGAAAGCGCTCACGACGCGAATCCTGCGGCGCTACGGCTTCAGGCGCGTTGCGATAGCGGGCAGCGCGGTATGCGGCGTGTTCACCATCGCGTGCGGCGTGCTGACGCCCGCGTCGCCGCTCGCGTGGGTGCTGGTGGTCGTGTTCATCTACGGGCTCGCGCGTTCGCTGCAGTTTTCCACGCTGGCCACGCTCGCCTACGCGGACGTGCCCGCCGAACAGACGAGCGCGGCCAATACGCTGTGGAACGCGGCGGCGCAGATGAGCATCGGTCTCGGGATCGCCTTCGGCGCGCTGGCGCTGCGCGCGGCAGCGGCCGTCAACGGCTCGGGCGGCGGTCAAGGACAGGCGTTCACGCTCGACGACTTCCGCTTCGCGTTCCTGTGCGCGGGCGCGTTGACGATCGCATCGGTGTACGGCTATGTCAGGCTTGCCCGCGATGCGGGGCACAGGCTGAGCGCCGCGTCGCGTTAGAGATATCCCTCAGTTTCAGCACACATCGAGCATAAAGCGGATTTTTATGCTCAAGGTTGAATTGCAAGGGCCGATATCCGGTGCATGAAAGCAAATGAACTCGACGAGCACGTCCCGGACGACCCGATGTGGCGTGTTGCGCAGGCTGTCGAAGGGGGTGTCCGCACCATTCGCAAGGCCCGTGGAAAATTGAACCCGGAAGACTGCACGCCCGGCACACTCGAATACGAAGTCGTCACGATGGAGTTTCTCGACGACTGCATCCGGGCGTTAGGCGGCGACCCGGACGCGGAAGGCGAACAGGACGAGGGCTTCAGCGCCGGAGCAACGGGCTGAGCGTTTGCTGACAGGTGTCGAACCTCAGCGGCGCCTGATGTGCCCCGCGTCGATCTTTGTCCGAGGCAGAAAATTCAATTCCGCGCCATGCATTAATGGTGCCAGTATACTTCGCAGAGGTCGCGCACTGCGCGCAGCCGGGCCCCGGCGAATAATCTGGGATTCCTCTCCCCCCGTCCAGCGACGTTCTACGCGTTGCCGGCTGGCAGACCAAGGAGATGGCGTGAAGAAAAGGTTGGCCTCGCTGACGGCCGAGATCGTCTGGCTCTTGTGCTTTCTGGTGCTGGCGGCATTGGCACCGACATTCTTCGCGAAGATAGTGTTGCTCGCCATTTGCGCGCTACTGGTCTGGCTATACAAACCCAACAAAAAAGGCAGCCAGGACTAGAAGTTCTAGCGCCCTATCCCGTATTGCAGGTCATCTTCCGTCAGACGTCCGGACGGACTTCCAGCGGCGCATCGTCTGCCGCGTTCGCCGCCGTGCCGCCAGACCCGCCTGGCGTCGCTGCTTACGGCACGCGCCCGTCACCGCGCGTCAAACTCCCGTCATTCGAGAGCGTTCTATAGCCCGACGTACGCGTCGGGTTCGGTGTTTGCTCAGAACTCATCGCAGGCAGTGCGCCGACGCTGCACTGTCCCGCCGTCGACATGGCGGTTTATCAGATCGTGCTCAACTGGAGTGACAAATGGAAACGACCAAGACGGAAGGTACCCTTCGCGAAGCAGCGGGCAACGTGAAGGAAACGATCGGCTCGCTCGCAGGCGACGTCGGGATGCAGATCGAGGGTAAAGCGAATGAATTGCAGGGCAAGGCGCAACAACTCTGCGCCGACGCCACCGCTCTCGCGCGCGACGCCATGTCAACGCGCCCGCTTGCCGTGCTGGCCGGCGCGACTGCAATCGGCTTCGTGATTGGCGCGCTGTGGTCGTCGGGGCGCGACACGAGCGACTAGGTCCCGCAGGCAGGCGAGCATAAGACGAGAAGCCGCACAGTCCCCTTCTTTGAGGAAGCCGTGAAATGTCGATCCGATCCAAAGTGGACCAGTGGAGCACCGTAAGCCGGTTCTGCATGGACCGGATGGCAGACTACGGCGAACTCATTTCCATCGAACTGGCGCAGGCGCGAGCCCAGCTCGCTCGCGAAGTGATTGCGCTGGTGGCGCTGGCGGTCGCGGGATTGTTTGCGCTGTCGTTCTTCTGCATCGCCATCATCGCGACGGCATTGTCCACGCCATACTTCGTTCAGGTGGCGTGGGCAATCGCGGCGGCGTGGCTGCTGTTGTGCGTGATTTCCTTCATCGTCGTTCGTGCACAAAGGCCTGTGCGCTCTTTCCGCGTGGTCCAGGATGAAATTCACCACGACCTGCAGGCAGTCAAGGAGGCGTTGAAATGACTTCTCGATTGGCGGCGCTTGCCGCCGCTGAATCCGATGTGCGGGAACGAATGGCCCTATCGCGCGCGCACCTGGTTGCCGCGCAGGAAGCTGCACGCCTGCGTCCCGCCGCCAGCAGACCTTCATTGCCGATGCGCGCGCGAGAGCTGGTGTCCGTCGCGCCGAACGTCACGCTGCTCGCGGCAGTGCTCGTCGGATCGCTGGTGATCGGGCCGCGCAGGATCGTGGGCGTCGTCGTGCGCAATGGGCTCCTTGCATGGATTGCGAAGACGGTGCGGCGGATCGCGGGGAACTGAGCGTCGCGCTTCACCCTCGGGAAGGCGCAACTGTCCGTCCCAGCGCGATGGCAGGACGTGTCAGATTGCGCTTTTGGCCGCCCGCCCGCCAATCTGCACGGACCCGTCCGCGTATCGCGCCATGAGCGTACACGGCTGGCCGAGTGCGTCGCCCTGCAGCAGCGTAATGCTTCGCTCCAGCGACAGGGCCAGCGCACCCGCCGCCACGCCCGTCGCAGCATCTTCGAAACGCGGCTCGAGATGATTGAAGTTCCGCCCCGCGTAGATAGCATCGTGAAGGCGGCAGTACACGTACATGCCCGACACGCCGTGTTTGCGGCTCCATTCAGCAATGCCTGGCAGATCCGGGCGCAAGGCGGCCAGCACGGATGGCTCCGCCACCTCCACCAGCAGCTTTGCGCTTCCCACCGATGCGAGTCGAGGTGTACCAATCACGTGTGCCGGTTCGACGCGCAGCAGCCGCGCCGTCTCCGCGACATGAACGGCCACCGCCGGGCAAGGCTGCGCCTTCACGCCGACGAAGATTCCCTCGCCAACGCGCTCGATCTCAAGCGTCTGCCGATGCATGCTCGTGATGAACCGGGTCCGCCCGATGTCGGGATGCCGCTCGAAGAAAACCGCGCTCGCCGCAAGCGTCGCATGCAGGCAAAGGGGGCTGCGGGCATGCGGGTAGTAGTAGTCGAGCTGCATGTCGCCGGCGGCATCGGCTTCCACGAACACCGTAGCGCTTGCGTCTTGCCGCTGCGCAAACTTCAGCCGTTCTGGTCCAGCCAAAGCAGCGTGCTCGACGACGATCGCCGCGTTGCCACTCTCGTCATTGCGGCCGAAGCAAAGCATGCGTTGGATATTCATCGTCGGTCGTGTCGCTGTCGAATTGCACGGAGCGGAAATTATCGCGCATTCCACTTTTCGCACACAGCGGGTTGGGTCGCGACGAACCGTTCGCTGCGGGCCTTTTTCAGCGCGGAGCCTTGAGCGGACACGTGCACGTTTGTGCACGTTTACATTCTTGTTCATGCACGATATCATTCAAACATGAATGACGACATCCCCCTCGCACGGCGCGACGAGATCGCAAACCGGCTCGCCCAAGGCCAGGCCGTCGTCGCGGCCGCGCTCGCTGCCGAATTCAATATTTCCGAAGACGCGATCCGTCGCGACCTGCGCGCGCTCGCAACGGAAGGCCGTTGCCGCCGGGTCTACGGCGGCGCCTTGCCGATCACGCCCGCGTCCGCACCGATGACGGCCCGCATGGACCTGGCGCGGGAGCGCAAGTCGGCACTGGCTCGTTCAGCCGTGCCGCTGATTCAATCAGGCGAGCTTCTGTTCCTCGACAGCGGCAGCACCAACCTCGCCCTCGTCGACGTGTTGCCGGAGGAAAGCGAACTCACCGTGGCGACCAATTCCATCGACATCGCGGCCGCCGTGCTGCGCCGGTCCGATCTGCATCTCATCATGATCGGCGGATCGGTCGATCCGGCCGTGGGCGGATGCGTCGATGCGAACGCGGTGGAGGCCGTCGCCGAATTGAATATCGACCGATGCTTCATCGGCTCATGTGCGATATCGCCGAAGAGCGGGATCAGCGCATTCGGACTCGCCGACGCGACGTTCAAACGCGCGGTTCTCGCGGCCAGCGAGCACAGCGTGGTGCTCGCGCTCACCGACAAGTTCAATGCGCGCGCGCCGCATCGCGTCGCCGCGCTCAAGGCGATCGAATGCGTGATCGTCGAACACGACCTGGCGCGCGCGGAGCGTTCGGCCTTGTCGAAATCCGGCCCATCGGTGGTGAAGGCCGAGCCGCCCGCCAGCCTGTGAGCGCGCGGCCAACTCACTCAGGACACCCGTGACAATGACGTTCGACCAACCCGCAGCCCGACTCGCAACGCGCCTTGCTTTCCTCGTGGCCGGCTTCGGTGTCGCGTGCTGGGCGCCGCTCGTGCCCTTCGCCAAGCAGCGGCTCGGCGTCGATGACGGCGTGCTCGGCCTGTTGCTGCTTTGCCTCGGCCTCGGATCGGTTATCGCGATGGTGATCACCGGCGCGCTCAGCGCGCGATACGGCAGCAAGCCGATCATCGTCGCGGCCGGATTCGGCCTGGCCGTGATCCTCCCGTTTCTGACCATTGTCAGCACGCCGCTCACACTGGGTATCGTCCTGCTCGCGTTCGGCGCGTCGCTCGGTTCGCTCGACGTCGCGATGAATATCCACGCCGTCGACGTCGAACGCATGGAGGGCCGGCCTCTGATGTCGGGGTTTCATGCGCTGTTCAGCATCGGCGGCTTTGCGGGATCGATGCTGATGACCTTTCTTCTTTCGATGCACATCGCCCCGCTCGAAAGCACCCTGCTATGCGCCGTACCGATGCTCGGCGCGATCGCCGTCGCACGGTCGCGCCTGATCCAGACGGCTCACGCGAAAGAAGGTCCGCTGTTCGCCGCGCCGCGCGGCATCGTGCTGGTGCTGGCCGGCCTCACGGCAATCACGTTTCTTGTCGAAGGTGCACTGCTCGACTGGAGCGCGCTGCTGATCACGGGCGCTGGACTGGTGGCTGCCGCGCAAGGCGGAGTCGGCTACATGATCTTCTCGGTTGCGATGACGGCCGGGCGCCTTGGCGGCGACGCGGTGACCGCCCGCGTCGGGGACCGCGCAATGGTGTTCTGGGGTGGATGGGTTGCGATGGGCGGTTTTGTGGTCCTGCTGACGGCCCCGAGCACGGCGATTGCGATGGCGGGCTTCCTGTTGATCGGTCTTGGCGCATCGAACGTGGTGCCGGTGCTGTTTCGTCAGGCGGGCTCGCAACGCACGATGCCATCGGCGCTCGCCGTCGTCGCGATCACGACGACGGGCTATGCGGGCAATCTCGTCGGCCCGGCGGGTGTGGGGTTTGTCGCCAATGGAGTGGGACTGCCGGGGGCGTTCTGGATGCTGGCGGCACTGCTCTGTCTCGTGCCGTGTTGTGCCCGTCTCGTTACGGCGAAACGGTCGCAAGTGGAAGTGTCGTGAACTTCGGTTACGGTGAGGTCCTGAGACGGTCTGCCCAAGTTGTCGTGCGCCGCGCGTTCGGGCGGACTGACGCCCAAACGCGCACAGCCAGTCGCTTGTGAAGCTCGCCCGTGGATTACCGGCTCAGGGCGGTCTGGGCCCGTTGCAGCCACTCGCTGTTATGTTCGCGGGCGTGGCGCGGCCAATGCCTCGCATCGTGCACGATCTCGGCGTAAAGTTCGCGCGCACGCTGGCGGTCTGCCTCGTCGGGCTGCGCCGCCAGCCAATCGGCGTACAGGCAACGCGGAGCGGCGTCGCTTGCGCTCGCGAGCGCAATCTCGAACGCGGCGCGGGCCCCCGGCGCGCCGATCGCGGCCAGAGTCCGCGCGTACAGCAATGCCGGCTCCGGCTGCCGGCGCGCGAGAGGATCGGCGGCGAAGAGTTTTTCCAGCGCATCCTGCGCGGCGGCAACATTGCCGTTGGCAAACTGCGCGCGCGCCAGCCCCAGGAGTAGAGCCGGATCGGATGAGAACGGCCCGCTGGCCGCTGTCTGGTAATGCTCCAGCGCTTCGGCGGCATTGCCTGCGTCGAGCAGCGCTGCAGCCAGCCGCATGCGATGCGCAACGGTCGGCGCGCGATCGAAATCCGTGCGCGCCTCGCGCACTGCCCGGTTGGGATCGACGAACTGCGAAATGGCCCTCGTTGCCGCCCTTGCCCCACGCGACTGGCGCAGGGAGGGCAAGTAAACGACAAAGAAGTAGACCACGCTGCCCAAGCCAGGGAACAGAAACAGGATCAGCAGCCAGTACATGTTCTGCTGGGTGCGCACGGCATGCACCGCAAAGAACAAGGCGATGATGACGTAAAGGCTGATTCCGAAGATGCGCATTTGACGGGAAGCTCGGTTGTGAGGCGTTGCCGACGGTACGCCAGCAAAATGGCCGAGCGTTATTGTGACAGAAGCGCGCTGCCATGCCGGATTGCCCGGCGGCCTCCTTCCCGCGCCACACCTCGACGCGCGCGGCCACGCCCACATGGCATGGCGTCGCACAGGCCGCTCGCTTGCACCGCTATAATGGAGGGCTGGAGAGGCGGTGGCCGCGGTGGCGATAAACAGCTGAAACGGCAGATCGCCGGTCGAATTTCCACGGAATTTGCCTGGCGCCCGGGCAGGGTTAGCGCGGCAGCGTCCATGAGGTAGGCGGTTTCGGCGTCCAGGCTTGCCCCTTTCACGTGCCCGAGATGCTCGCACGACCCGGTCGCGTGCCTGATGATGACTTCGGAGCGGAGCAACCTTCCCCACCCGTGCCCGCTTCAGTTTCTCATCGTGCAGTTGCTTGAGTTGTCCGGCGTGATCCGTTTGCAGCCCCGCATACAGCATTTTCCGCCCATGGAAGGTCTGCACCGGGATGCCCACGTAACGAACAACACGGTCGCCAGCATGCCGGTCTCCACCTGTTTCAACACCGCCACGATTCCGTGGCGATCATATTTCAGTACTCATGCTACGTCTAAGCGAAGTCAAACTCCCGCTCGACCATCCCGAGAGCGATCTCGAAGCCGCGATTCGCGCGCGCCTCGCGGATCTCGGCGTGCCGGCAGACGGGCTCATCCGTTACACCGTGTTCCGCCGTGCGCACGACGCACGCAAGCGCTCCGACATCAAGCTGACCTATATCGTCGATGTCGAAGTCAAGGACGAAGCGGCCGCGCTCAAGCGGATGGCGGGCAAGCCGCATTGCGGACCGACCCCGGACATGGCGTACCACTTCGTCGCGAAGGCGCCCGAGCACACGGATTCCTTGCGCCCGGTCGTGATCGGCATGGGGCCGTGCGGCCTGTTCGCCGGGCTGATCCTCGCGCAGATGGGGTTCCGCCCGATCATCCTCGAACGCGGCAAAGCCGTGCGCGAGCGCACCAAGGACACCTTCGGCCTGTGGCGCAAGTCCGTACTGAACCCGGAATCCAATGTGCAGTTCGGCGAAGGCGGGGCTGGAACGTTTTCCGACGGCAAGCTGTACAGCCAGATCAAGGACCCGAACCACTACGGCCGCAAGGTGCTGGAGGAGTTCGTCAAGGCGGGCGCACCGGACGACATCCTTTATCTGAGCCGGCCGCACATCGGCACCTTCCGCCTCGTCAGCATGGTGGAAAAGATGCGCGCCAACATCGAGGAACTGGGCGGCGAAGTGCGCTTCGAAACCCGCGTCGAGGACATCGAAATCGATCAGGGCAAGGTGCGCGCGCTGAAGCTGTCGGACGGCGAAACGCTGCGCTGCGATCACGTGGTGCTGGCCGTGGGCCACAGCGCGCGCGACACCTTCCAGATGCTGCACGATCGCGGCGTTTATATGGAAGCCAAGCCCTTTTCACTGGGGTTTCGCATCGAGCATCCGCAGGGGGTGATCGATCGCAGCCGCTTCGGCAAGTTTGCGGGCCACAAGCAACTCGGCGCGGCCGACTACAAGGTGGTCCATCACTGCAGTAACGGACGGGCGGTCTACAGCTTTTGCATGTGCCCTGGCGGCACGGTGGTCGCGGCGACCTCCGAGCCGGGCCGTGTGGTCACCAACGGCATGAGCCAGTATTCCCGGGCCGAGCGCAACGCGAATGCGGGTATCGTCGTCGGCATCACGCCGGAAGACTATCCCGGCGGTCCGCTGGCCGGCATCGCGTTCCAGCGCAAATGGGAAGAGCGCGCATTCGAACTCGGCGGCGGCGACTACCACGCGCCGGGTCAACTGGTCGGCGATTTCATCGCCGGCCGGCCGTCGACGTCGCTGGGCTCCGTGGTGCCGTCGTACAAGCCGGGCGTGCGCCCGACCGATCTCAGCACTTCGCTGCCGGACTACGTGATCGAAGCCATCCGCGAAGCACTTCCGCAGATGGAAAAGAAGATCGCAGGCTTCGCGATGCACGATGCCGTGCTGACGGGCGTGGAGACGCGCACGTCGTCACCGCTGCGGATTCGACGCAAAGACAATTTCCAGAGCATGAACGTCGAAGGTCTGTATCCGGCTGGCGAAGGCGCGGGGTATGCGGGCGGGATCTATTCGGCGGCCATCGACGGTATCGAAGTCGCGCAAGCGTTGGCACTCAATCTGACGTCGGCGCACACGCCCTGATGGGTCGGACAGGATCGGCCCACCGAGGTTCGTCAGCATGGTGAACCCGGTGGCCGAATCCTCGTGAAAACTCGGGCCGCTGCCCGCGTGCCGGCGGTTTGACAGGCGCGAGACGGGCGGCGGATACTGGGTCGCGCGGTCGCCCGCTCGTGCCCGGCGCCGCGTTCCGGGGGAGCGCCGTGAAGCCAGCTGCCACAGGTTCCGCGTCCGAGTCTGCGTCCGACAGCGCTGCCGCATCGCGCATGACGACCGTCGGCCTGCTCGGCGACCTGACGGCGGGCGCCGTCTCGACGCTCGTCATGCTCTGCTACGCAATGAGCCTGGGCACGCTGATCTTCAGCGCGGACCTCGCCCGTTACGCCGAACTGGGCGTGCCCACCGCGCTGATCAGTTGCATCGTCACGGCGCTGGTGATCGCGCTGACCAGTTCGATGCGCCTGAATATCGCCGGGCCGGACAGCAACGCGACGGCATTTCTCGCGGGCGTGGCGGCAGGCGTCGCGAGCAGCGTGCGTGCCGACGGCGGCTCGACGCAGACCATTCTTCTGACTGTACTGATCGCCATCGCCCTATGTTCGGTGGTGACGGGGATCGTGCTGTACGCGATCGGTTCGTCCAGGCGCAGCCGTTCATTGCAGTTTCTGCCGTATCCCGTGGTCGGCGGATTTCTGGCGGGCACCGGTTACCTGCTGCTGGCGGGCGCATTCCGCGTGCTGACGGGCGAGTCGCCGCAGTGGCACACGCTGCCCCTGCTCACGCATCTGCACTGGCTCGCGTGGATGCCCGCGCTGTTCATCGGCGTGCTCACCACCGTTCTCACGCGCGGGCGGCAGCACATCGCCGCGCTGCCGTTCGTGCTCGCGTGCGGGATCGCGCTGTTCTATCTGTCACTGCACTTCGCCGGACTCTCGTTCGACGATGCCCGCAACATGGGCCTGCTGCTGCCGCATGTGAAGCTGCACTTTTTCCCGGATATGCACATGCCCGCGCCGCTCGCGAATGGCGCGATCGACTGGGCCGCGATCGCGGCGCATCTGCCGGAGACGCTCGTCGTGACATCTGCGTCGGCAATCACGATCCTGATGAACTCGACGGCCATTGGCGCAGCAACAGGCGAGGACGTCGACCTGAACCGCGAAATGCGCGCGGCGGGCCTCGCCAACATCGCGAGCGGGCTGCTGGGCGGGATGGTCGGCTATCAGTCGTACAACCGCTCGATGCTCAATGCGCGTGCCGGCGCGACGAGCCGCATGGCGGGCGTATTCGCGGCGCTCGCGTGCCTGGTTGCACTGATGGCATCGCCCGATCTGGTGGCGCTCTTTCCCGTACCCGTGCTGGTCGGGCTACAGCTTTTCATGGGGCTGCGGCTGTTGATGCAATGGCTGGTCGGTGCCTATGCAAGGCTCAACTGGTACGAGTACGCGCTCGTGCCCGGCATGCTCGCCGTCGTGGCGTTCTATGGGGTCGTGGCAGGCGTGATCGCGGGCGTGATTGCCGCGTGTGTGATGTTCACGCTGCTGTACGGACGCGTGAGCTGCGTGCGCATGGCATTCGATGCAACCACCCGCACCTCGACCGTCGAGCGCAGCATCGAGGACGCCGCGCGTTTGCGCGAACACGGCACGCAGCTATGCGGAATGTGCCTGCAGGGCTTTCTGTTCTTCGGCACCACGAACTCGATTCTGCAACGCGTGCGCGAACGGCTCGAAGCAAACGATGCCGTACCTGTGCGCTATATCGTGCTCGACTTCGCGGCCACCAACGGCATGGATGCGTCGGTATCGATCGCCTTCGTGAAGCTGCGGCAACTGTGCGCGTCATCGGGCGCGGACCTCGTGCTCACCGCGTTGCCCGCGCGCTCACGCAGTCTGCTCGTGAGAACGGGTACGCTGAACCTGCGGATACACGAATTCACCACGCTCGATGCCGGTCTTCAATGGATTGAAGACATGCTGCTCGGATCGGGCTCCACCATGCAACCATCGGGAGAACCGGATTTCCGTGCAACACTCGCTCCGCATTTCACGGCGCCCGCGCTGGAAAGGCTGTGTGAGTGTCTGGAAGTGCGCGATCTCGACGCAGGTCAGCACCTGTTTTCACGCGGCGAGCCGGGCGATGCGCTGTATATCGTCGAGCGCGGACGCGTTGCCGTTTCGCTGCCGCTGCCCGACGGCCGGCTCGTGCGGCTGCGCTCGTTCGGCCCCGGCACGGTCGTCGGCGAAATGGCCGTGTACACACAGACCACGCGAAGCGCCGATGTGATCGCCGAAGCATCGACGCGTGTTCACCGTCTGTCGGTGCCCACGCTGCTCGCGCTCGAACGCGAGGACCCCGTCACCGCACAGCAGTTTCACCGCTTTCTGATCAAGACGATTGCGTCGCGGCTCGCTGTCGCCAATGAAGCGTTGCGGGCGGCGTATTGATTGCGTCAGCCGTTCAGGGCATGTGGGTCACGGTCAACCTTCATGATCGCCGTTGGCGATGCCCAGGAATGCTCGATAAAACGTCGCTGCGCTTGCTGCCGACTCACATCAACCGCGCGTGTCGATCCAGTGACAGGCCCAGCTTCGTGCGTAATCGACCGCGTCGGCCTCGTCGACGAAATAGTCGAGCGAAAAGAATTCGTATTGATTCGGCGAGCGTCGCGCGCCATTGCGCTCGAGCAGCAGATTCGCGGAAAAGAGACCATCGGGCAGGCAATGTGCAGACGGACGTACGGTATAACCCCCGTATTGCTGGGTTGTTGAATTTTGCATGTGTCTTTGATGTTTTGAATTGTATTAGTCACGCATCGAAAGCATGTGCCGCTGAGACGGCAACCAGCATGACAGAGGCGGCTTCGCGCCGTTTGAGATGCGACTGGCAAACGCCAGTGCGAGAGACGTGGAGCGTGAACTTCGGGGAAAAACGAATCGGGGCCGCATTCGGCCCCGCACTGCTACGCCTTAAACCGGCGTGATGTTTGCAGCTTGCACGCCCTTCGGGCCGCGCTTCGTTTCGAAGCTGACCTTCTGGCCTTCAGCGAGGCTCTTGAAACCTTCGCCGCGGATTTCGGAGAAGTGCGCGAACAGGTCGTCGCCGCCGTTATCCGGGGAGATGAAGCCGAAGCCCTTTGCGTCGTTGAACCATTTGACAGTACCGGTATCCATTACGAATCCTTGAAAGAGAAAAAATGAAGAGATTATCGCCCCAGAGCGTGGAGCCAAAGGATCAAGGAGGGAGAGGACAACGAATACCGCCGAGGGACAACGGAACTATTGATGAACAGCAATCGAACTTCTTGAACTGGAAGGCACAGTAACACCTGTGCGCCGCAATTGCAAGATATCAATGAACTGGCCCGGGTTATTTTCGCCCGGCGCCAGTCGACCTCATCGAAACGAGCCGCTCCGCTGAGCCGCCACCCGCCGGACAAGCGCCTCAGGGAAGCCACACGGAGACTGACGACGCGGGGTCAATACAGTTTCCTTGGCGGCATTGCGCGACGAATCTGCTTGCGCAAGCGGGCCACGGCGGCCGCTTTCTTGCGTTTGCGCTCCGTGGTGGGCTTTTCATACGCCGTGCGCGCACGCAACTCCGCGATCAGGCCATTGTTCTGAATGGCACGGCGGAAACGTCGAAGCGCAACTTCGACGGGCTCATTGGGTTTGGGGATGACGGTAGTCAGATCGTTCCTTGAAGTCTTGATTCGATTGATGAAATGGCCGCGCATAGCTCGCGCGTCATCCGATGCAGATAGCAGAGGACACTTTACTGTACACGCGAAATCTCGCGACCGTCTGGTAATTTGCACGGTCTTCGCCGGGAGCGAGACTACGGAAGCCCTGTCGCGTGGACCGGCCGCCGTGAATTCCGATGCGCCGAACGTGAACCCATACAACGGCTTTTGAAACTGAATGCGGCCTTGAGTCCGTCGCCAAGAGCTTCGGCGCCGCGCATCCCCCAGCGTCAAGGCAGTTCGCCCGTGATGCCCCGCATACGGATGACATGATCGCCTGCGGCACTGGAACGGGAAACATAATCGATGCCCGTCTCCCGCACGCCACAAAGCGTCACGCGGCTTTGCGCAAATGCGGGCGCACTGAAAAGCCAGGCTGCGAATGCCACAACCCTGCCGTATTTCATGGAGTCTCGCGGATCGCAACGCATTATTTCGGATGCCGAATTTAATTATCTCCGGATGAATGAATCCGTACTCGTTGCTTTTACGCGGGTTTGGTATCTAAAATATTTATCGGCCATAAATTTTCGATGGTCGGCCGAGCGCTTTGCCGAGCGTGCTTCGCGCCTGTTGCCCCGCCTGAAGTCCCCATAACTAGCCGTGGAACCACGGTTGACGCGTCCGCGACCGCTGTTATCTCATGCGTTTATTCAATGCGGGATTTGCTTCGTCGACAGACCGTCTTCCGAAGCGACGCGTGTCACGGGACTTACGGCTATGGCAAAAATCATCGGCGGGCTTGCCGCATCACATACTCCGACGATCGGCTTCGCGTTCGACAAGAACAAGCGCGACGACCCGGTCTGGGCGCCTATCTTCGAGAATTTCGCGCCGCTGGCCGACTGGCTCGCGGAGAAGCGCCCCGACGTGCTGGTCACGATCTATAACGATCACGTCACCTCGTTCTTCTTCGATCACTATTCGGCGTTCGCGCTAGGCGTCGGCGAGCAGTGGCAGGTCGCGGACGAAGGCGGCGGCGCACGCGATCTGCCCGCCATCAAGGGCCATCCGCAATTCGCTGCGCACATCGGCAAGTCGCTGATGACGGACGAGTTCGACATGTCCTTCTTTCAGAACAAGGCGCTCGATCACGGCTGCTTCTCGCCCCTGTCGATGCTGTGCACGCACAAGCCCGACTGGCCCGTCAAACTCGTTCCTCTGCAGATGGGCGTTCTGCAACTGCCCGTGCCGAGCGCGCGGCGCTTCTACAAGCTCGGTCAGGCGCTGCGCCGCGCAATCGAAAGCTATCCGGAAGACCTGAAGGTCGCGATTCTCGCGACGGGCGGCCTCTCCCATCAGGTGCATGGCGAACGCGCCGGCTTCAATAACACCGAATGGGACCAGCGCTTCCTCGACCTGTTCGAGCGCGACCCCGAGCAACTCGCGAACATGACCATTGCCGAATATGCGGAACTCGGCGGCTACGAAGGCGCGGAAGTCGTCATGTGGCTCACCATGCGCGGCGCGCTGTCGTCGAACGTGGTCTGCAAGCACCGCAGCTACTACCTGCCATCCATGGCGGGCATTGCGACGGCGATTTATGAAGGCGAAGACAGCGAGCCCAATCCCGCCATCGTCGAGCGGCATCGTCAGAAGATGGCGGTCGAACTCACCAACGTCGAGAAGCTGGACGGCACGTATCCGTTCTCGATCGAGATGGCCGTGCGCGCGTACCGCATCAACGACTACCTGCATCGCATGGTCGAGCCCGAGCATCGCGAAGCGTTCAAGCGCGACGAAGAAGCCAGCTTCGAGGCGGCAGGCCTGACCGAACAGGAGCGCGATCTGATCCGCCGGCGCGACTGGCGCGGAATGCTCCACTACGGCGTCATCTTCTTCATGCTGGAAAAGCTCGGCGCCGTCACCGGCGTGTCGAACCTGCACATCTACGCCGCGATGCGTGGCGAAACACTCGAAGCATTTCAGAAGACCCGCAACGCGCCCGGTGCGCTTTATTCGGTAGCCGGCAAGGGTAGCCAAAGCCTTTCGTGGGACAAGTCCGGGGCGCCCAAGCAGTAGACCGCACGCACGCCTGGCCATTGCACTGACAGAGACGCAACGATGATCATCGACATTCACGGTCACTACACCACTGCGCCGAAAGCGCTCGAAACCTGGCGCAACCGCCAGATCGCGGGCATCAAGCATCCCGCCGAGATGCCGCACGCGTCCGAACTGCACATTAGCGACGATGAATTGCGCGAGTCCATCGAAAGCAACCAGCTTCGGCTGATGCGTGAGCGAGGCCTCGATCTGACCATTTTCAGTCCGCGCGCGAGCTTCATGGCGCATCACATTGGCGACTTCGAGGTCTCCAGCACGTGGGCGGCCATCTGCAATGAACTGTGCTTTCGCGTGAGCAAGCTGTTCCCCGACCACTTCATCCCGGCGGCGATGCTGCCGCAAAGTCCGGGCGTCGATGTCAGAACATGCATCCCTGAGCTGGCGAAGTGCGTCGAGCAGTATGGCAATGTCGCCGTCAACCTGAACCCGGACCCGTCGGGTGGTCACTGGACCAGCCCGCCGCTGTCGGACCGGTACTGGTATCCCATCTACGAGAAGATGGTCGAATACGACATCCCGGCGATGATTCACGTCAGCACGAGTTGCAACGCGTGCTTTCACACTACCGGCGCGCACTATCTGAACGCGGATACGAGCGCGTTCATGCAATGCCTCACGTCGGATCTGTTCCATGATTTCCCGACGCTGCGCTTTGTCATCCCACACGGCGGCGGCGCGGCGCCTTATCACTGGGGGCGTTTCCGCGGGCTTGCGCAGGAACTGAAGAAGCCCCTGCTGAAAGACCATCTGCTGAACAACGTGTTCTTCGACACCTGCGTCTATCACCAGCCGGGCATCGACCTGCTGACGCGCGTGATCCCCGTCGAGAACATTCTCTTCGCGAGCGAGATGATTGGCGCCGTACGGGGCATCGACCCTGAAACTGGCTTCAATTACGACGACACGAAGCGCTATGTCGAGGCAGCCGCCATCGACGCGGAAGACCGTTACAAGATCTACGAAGGCAACGCGCGGCGCGTCTATCCGCGTCTGGACGCAGCCCTCAAGGCAAAGGGAGTCTGACTATGTATGAAATGGGCGTTGTCTACCGCAACATCAAACGCGCGGACAAGGAAGTCGCGAGCAAGCTAGGCGCCTTGGGTTCCGCCACTGTTCACGAGGCCATGGGCCGTACGGGTCTGCTCAAGCCGTACATGCGCCCGATCTATCCGCACGCCCAGGCGAGCGGCACAGCCGTCACGGTTCTGCTGCATCCCGGCGACAACTGGATGATGCACGTCGCCGCTGAACAGATTCAACCCGGCGACATCGTCGTGGCGGCCATCACGGCGGACTGCACGGATGGCTACTTTGGCGATCTGCTGGCGACCAGCTTCAAGGCGCGCGGCGCCACGGGTCTCATCATCGATGCAGGCGTGCGCGACGTCAGAGTGCTCGAGGAAATGGGTTTCCCCGTCTGGAGCAAGGCGATTTCCTCGAAAGGCACCATCAAGGCAACCGTGGGCTCGGTCAATATCCCCGTGATCTGCGCGGGCGCACTCGTTGCGCCCGGCGATGTGATCGTCGCGGACTTCGACGGAGTGGTCGCGGTTCCCGCTTCTGCCGCCGCCGCGGTGCTCGACAAGGCGAGTGCGCGCGAAGCACTGGAAGCGGAAAAGCGCGCCAGGCTCGCTTCCGGCGTTCTGGGGCTCGACATGTACAACATGCGAGAACCGCTGAAGCAGGCGGGCCTGCGTTATATCGACTGATCGAGACGGGTATGCCGACTGATACTTCGCGTGATTCATTGACCGTCATATCGTCGATGGCGACGCGTCATGTTTTGACGCAGCTGGCGCAAGCGTACGAGGCTGCGTCCGGGCAGCGCGTTTCGATCGTGTCGGCAGGCGGGGTTGAAGCGGCCCGTCGCATTCAGGAAGGCGAGCGTTTCGATGTGGTCGTTCTCGCATCCGAAGCACTCGACCGGCTGGAGCGCAATGGTCACATCATCGCTGCGAGCCGCGTCGGCGTCGCGCGTTCGGAGGTGGCCGTCGCCGTCAAACACGGGGAGCCGCGTCGGGACCTCAGTTCAGAATCCGCTGTGCGCGATGCCGTGCTGCGCGCCCGGACCATCGGGTATTCGACGGGACCGAGCGGGACGCATATGGTCAATCTGCTTCGTCAATGGGGTATTGCCGACGTCATCGCGGATCGTATCGTCGAGGCGCGGCCCGGCGTGCCCGTCGGCAGTCTCGTTGCACAAGGAACGGTCGAACTCGGTTTCCAGCAGCTCAGCGAACTTGTCCACGAACCCGGCATCGACATAATCGGCATGCTTCCAGCCGCCATCCAGGCTGTCACGGTGTTTTCAGCGGCTATTTGCGCATCGTCGGAACGGCAGGAAGCCGCTAAAGCTTTGCTGAACCATCTCGTTTCGGCGGACGGCAATGAAGTGAAAATCGCGCACGGAATGGCGCCTGTCTGACTGTCATGGCGAACATCGGACGACGCCGATTCGACCGGGACCAGCCGCAGCCCCGACGCAACCCGATCAGGATTATAATAATCCTCTTGATCCGTGGGAGCCGAAGACATGGGACATTCGCAAGCTGACAAGATTGCCACCCATCAACGTATCGTCGATGCCGCTGCCAAACGCTTCCGCGAACAGGGGTTGGACGGCATCAGCATCGCTGACCTGATGAAAGATGCGGGCCTCACTGTAGGCGGTTTTTACCGGCATTTTGCTTCCCGCGACGAGCTCATCGCCGAGGCCTTCGAGCACGCCCTGCGCGACGTCGAGCCCTGGGAAGCGGCGATGGTCACCTCGCCCCGGCAAGCGATGCGCATGTACCTCTCCGATGCGCATCGTGACGAGGTGTCGAATAGTTGTCCCGTTTCAACGCTCGTGAACGATATGAGCCGCAGCACGGACGACGCGCGCGCGGCCTATACGAACCGTGTCAAGCGCATGGCCGAGCTGATCGCAAAAGCCATCCCGACCGAAGACAGCGCGGACAAGCGCGCCGAAGCGCATTTCGTCCTGAGCGCGTGTGTCGGCGCAGTTGCACTGTCGCGCGCCGTAACGGACCCCAAGCTTTCGAAGCAGATTCTCGACGGCGTGTTAAGCCAGATACTCGAACTGCTGTCGCCGAAACGCGCCGCAAAATAGCGGAGATCTGAAGAAGCGGCGAGCATCGCGCAAAGGCGCGCTCGCCGCTTTTCTCATGCTGATCGCCCGCGCTTCACTGCCGCCCGGTCGACTCCGCCCGCGTCGTATCGATGGAGCCGACGGTCACGTCATCACCCCATCCGCCACCGAGCGCGCGAACCAGATTGACAGTCGCCGCCGCCTGAAGACCGGTGAGTTGCACGGCCGTGGTTTGCGACTGAAGCACGGTGCGCTCGGCGTCGATCACATCGAGATAGTTGACGGCGCCTTCCCGATACTGCGTGCGCGAGATCGTTGCAGCCCGCGACGACGCCTGCACGGCCTCATCCTGCGTCTGAACCTGCTGTTCGAGTATCCACAAGTCCGACAGGTTGTCTTCGACCTCCTGAAAAGCCTGCAGCACCTGCTGACGATACTTCGCCACGTCCTCGTCGAACACGGCCCGCGCGTTCGCGAGATTCCCCGCGCGACGGCCTCCGTCGAAAATCGGCACGGTCAGCGCGGTGCCCGCCAGCGGTCCGAGAATGAACGCCCGGCTGGACCATTTGAACAGGTCTGCCAGCGTCGCGGACTCGAATCCCGCTGCGCCCGTTATCGACAGCGCCGGGAAATACGCCGCCTTCGCCACGCCGACTCGCGCATTTGCCGCTGCCATGGCCCGTTCGGCAGCCGCAATATCGGGCCGCCGCTCCAGCAGCGCGGACGGCAAGCCTGGCGGAATGCGAATCTGCACGGGCCGCAACGGGTTCGATGCCATCGAGAATTCGGACGGCGCCTTGCCCAGAAGAACCGCGAGACTGTGCTCGGCCGTCGCCCGTTGTCGCTCCGCCGTCATCGCGTCGGAACGTGCCGTTGCCAGTTCGGCTTTGGCGCGGGCGACATCGAGTTCGGCGATGTCGCCTGCACCGAACTTCGACTGCACGAGTTTCAGCGCCTGCTCGCGAAGCGACACGTTCTGCGCGTAGACCTGCAGTTCCGCGTCCAGCTCGCGGACCTTGAAGTAGTTCGCAGCGACATCCGCCTGCAACGAGAGCTGAACCGAGCGCAGCAGCGCCGCCGATTGTTCGCTCTCCGCGCGGCTCGCCCGCACCGCGTCGGATACCCGTCCGAACAGGTCCACTTCATAACTCGCCGTCGCCTGAGCGCGCCACAAGGTCTGTGCCGGAATGTTCCCACCGTCCGGCTGTAACTGCGAAGCGGGCGAAACCTTTTCCCGGGTGGGTCCAAAGCCTGCGTCGATAGTCGGAAACAGGCCAGCGCGGGTCGCCTGCTGGAGCGCGCGCGCTTCCTGGAGGCGCGCCGCAGCCGCAGCCAGATTCTGGTTGGCGGCGAGCGCCTGTTCTTCCAGATCGTCGAGAGCGGGATCATCGAAAATCACCCACCACTTCCCGCGCGGAATCTGGTCCGACGGTTGCGCGATTTTCCACGCGCCCGCCTGCCCTTGCGTTGCGGCCGTTGCCGTCGTGACGGGCGTTTCCTTGAAAGCCGCGGAGGCAGCCGAAGCCGGCACCTTGTACTCCGGCGCCAGCGAGCAACCGGCCGTCAGAAGGGCCGCGCTCAACAGCGTCAACGAGCTCCAGAGGACAGCCTTCGTTCTATTGTTCGACATGATGATCCTCACGCTTCGACGGAAGCATCGACACCGCGAACGTGCGGGTGATGTCCGTGCTTGTCCACGATGTGCTCTTTCCTGTCGAGCTTTCGCAGAACGACATAGAAGACGGGTGTCAGCAGCAAGCCGAACAGGGTGACGCCCAGCATCCCGAAGAACACCGCAATACCGATCGCGTGACGCATCTCCGAACCCGCGCCGCTCGACACGACCAGCGGCACCACACCCATGATGAACGCGAACGACGTCATCAGGATCGGCCGCAAACGCAGCCGGCTGGCTTCGATCGCGGCCTGCACGATCGAGCGCCCTTCCATCTCCAGTTCCCGGGCAAATTCGACAATCAGGATCGCGTTCTTCGCGGACAACCCGACCAGCACCATGAGGCCGATCTGCGTGAAGATGTTGTTGTCGCCGTGAGTCAACCAGACGCCGAGCAGTGCGGACAGCACGCTCATCGGTACGATCATCAGAATGGCGAGCGGCAACGTGAGGCTTTCATACATCGCGGCCAGCACCATGTAGACGAGCAGAACGCTGATCGGGAACACCCAGAGCGCCGCATTGCCCGCAAGAATCTGCTGATACGTCAGATCGGTCCATTCGAACTTCATGCCTCGCGGCAACGTCTTCGCCGCGACCTTTTCGATGGCGGCCTGGGCCTGCCCCGACGAATAACCCGGCGCGGGACCGCCGTTGATATCCGCCGCCGTATAGCCGTTGTATCGGACCACCGAGTCAGGACCGTAGGTTGGCGTGACTTTCACGAGAGTGGACAACGGCACCATCTCTCCCTTGTCGTTACGCGTCTTCAGCAATCCGATGTCGTCCATGTGCGCGCGGAATGGCGCATCCGCCTGCACGCGCACCTGGTAGACGCGGCCGAACCGGTTGAAGTCATTCACATAGAACGAACCGAGATACACCTGCATCGTGCTGAAAATGTCGTTCACGGAGATGCCCAATTGCTTGGCCTTCACGCGGTCCACAGCGACATTCACTTGCGGCACATTGATCTGGTACGTCGAGAACGCCGGGCCGAGTTCAGGCGTCTTCGCGGCCTCTTTGAGGAACGACTGGGTCGCGTTGTTGAGCGCGGTATAGCCCTGCGCCTGCTGGTCTTCGATCTGAAGCTTGAAGCCGCCCAGCGTGCCCAGACCGAGAACGGGCGGCGGCGGAAACACCGCGACGAACGCCCCCTTGATGCCAGACAGCCGCTTGTTCAGCTCGGCGGCAATGCTCAGTCCGTTCATCGACTTGCCCTTACGCTCTTCGAATGGCGTTTCCCCGAAGAAGATGACAGCCGAACTCGACGAGTTGGTGAAGCCGTTGATCGACAAGCCGGGGAACTGCACGGCCGATTCGACGCCGGGCGTCTTCAACGCGATCTCCCCGACTTCGCGCACCACATCTTCCGTGCGGTCGAGCGACGCGCCGTTGGGCAACTGCACGATAGCGACCAGGTACTGCTTGTCCTGAACGGGAACGAATCCACCCGGCACGACCTTGCTCATCAGCACGGTCAGCCCCAGCAGCACGGCATAGATCGCCAGAATGACGACCTTGCGGTTGACGACCTTCGACACACCGTGGCTATACGACTCGGAGCCGCGATGAAAGACCTTGTTGAACGCGTTGAAGAACGGACCGAACACCCGATCCATCGCGCGCGTGAGCCAGTCCTTCGGGTCGTGATGCCCTTTGAGCAACAGCGCGGAAAGCGCGGGCGAAAGCGTCAGCGAGTTGAATGCGGAAATGACCGTCGAGATCGCAATGGTCATCGCGAACTGCTTGTAGAACTGGCCCGTCAAGCCGTTCATGAAAGCGAGCGGCACGAACACGGCAATCAGCGTCAGGGCAATGGCGATAATCGGCCCGCTCACCTCCTGCATTGCCTGATGGGTCGCTTCCTTCGGCGTCAGGCCCGTAGCGATATTGCGTTCGACGTTCTCGACCACCACGATCGCGTCGTCGACCACGATGCCGATTGCCAGCACCATGCCGAACAGCGACAGCGCATTGATCGAGAAGCCGAATGCGAGCAACAGTGAGAACGTGCCGACAATCGAAACGGGAACGGCGAGCAGCGGGATGATCGACGCCCGCCACGTTTGCAGGAACACGATGACGACCAGCACGACGAGTGCGACGGCTTCCAGCAGCGTATGAATCACCGCGTGGATACTCGAACGCACGAACTGCGTCGGGTCATAGACGATGTCGTACTTCACGCCTTCCGGCATGTCGGCCTGGAGTTGCTTCATCGCATCGCGAACATGCTCCGAGATGTCCAGCGAGTTCGCATTCGGCAGCTCGAAGATAGCCATCGCGACCGCCGACTTGTTGTTCAGCAGCGAGCGGCGCGCATATTCGGACGCGCCCATTTCCACTCGCGCGACGTCCTTGAGGCGCGTCACTGCGCCATCGGCCGATGTCTTCAGGACGATGTCGCGGAATTCGTCTTCGGTCTCGAGTCTGCCCTGCGCATTCACATTCAGTTGCAGCGGTGCATCGGGCGTCGACGGAGACGCACCCACCTGGCCGGCCGCCACCTGAAGGTTCTGGTCGCGGATCGCCGTTACGACATCGTTGGCGGTCATGTTGTGCTCGGCTACTTTCTGCGGATCGAGCCACACGCGCATCGAATAGTCGCCGGAGCCCCACAACGTCACCTGGCCGACGCCGGGAATACGTTCGAGCCGGTCGCGAACGTTGATCAGCGCATAGTTGCGCAGATACGTGCTGTTGTATTTCTCGCTCGGCGAAACAAGGTGGACAACCATCGTGAGCGTCGGCGACGACTTGATCGTCGTGACCCCGAGGCGTTGCACGTCCTCGGGCAAGCGCGGCAGCGCCTGGTTCACACGCGTTTCCACCTGCTGCTGCGCGAGGTCGGGATTCGTGCCGAGCTTGAACGTGATCGTCAAGGTGAGCGTGCCGTCGCTATTCGCCTGCGACTGCATGTACAGCATGTTCTCGACACCGTTGATCTGTTCTTCGAGCGGCGACGCAACCGTTTCGGCAATCACCTTCGGATTGGCGCCGGGATATTGCGCCGTCACCACGACGGACGGAGGCACTACGCCTGGATATTCGGAGATGGGCAGATTCACCATCGAGATCAGCCCCGCCAGCAAGATCATGGCTGACAGCACCGCCGCAAATATCGGGCGTTCGATAAAAAACTTGGAGAGGTTCATGACATTCTCTGGCTAGGCATGAAGGGCCATGCGCAATGTGCGCACTCAGGAAGCCCTTGTCGTGGAGGCGGTGTCGCCCGACATTTGCACCGGGTTGGGCTTGACGGGATCGCCCGGGCGAACGCGTTGTATGCCGTTCACGACGACACGGTCTCCCGGCTGCAGGCCGCCCGTGATGACGCGCAAACCCTGGTGCTGGTCGCCCAGCTTGACTTCGCGGTATCGGACCCGGTTCTCCGCGTCCACCAGCAGCACGAACTTCTTGTCCTGGTCGGTCTGGATGGCTGCGTCGCTGACCAGCACTGCCTGATGCGGCACACCGCCGCCAACGCGGGCCCGCACGTAAAGGCCGGGGACCAGCACGCCATCCTCGTTGCCGAAACGCGCGCGCACGCGAATCGTCCCGGAACTGGTGTCGAGCCGGTTGTCCACGGAATCGATCACGCCCTGCCGCGAATAGCCCGTCTCGTTAGCGAGACCCACGGAGACAGGCACCGTCACTTTCGAGTCGCGACTGAGAAAGCGCAGGTACGTCTGCTCGTCGACATCGAATGACGCATAGATGGGCGACGTCGACACCAGCGTGGTCAGCACGGGCGCATTGGCCCCCGGCGAAACGATGTTGCCTACCGTCAATTCCGCACGGGATACGCGTCCCGACACGGGCGCCGTGATGGCGGTGTAGCCGAGATTGATCTGCGCCGCTTCGAGCGCGGCCCTGGCCGCCTTCACGGCGGCCAGGGCTTCCCGATTTGCGTTCTGCGCCTGGTCGTAGTCGCGTTTGGCAATGGCGTTGTCCGTCAGCAGCCTTTGCGCGCGAGCCCAGTCGGCCGCCGCATAACCATTGCGCGACTCCGCCGAAGCGAGTTGCGCGGCCGCGCGGTCGACCTCCGCCTGATACGGGCGCGGGTCGATCGTAACGAGCAGGTCGCCCTTTTTGACCGTCGCGCCGTCGTGGAAGTGGACGGCGACGATCGTTCCGGACACGAGCGGCCGGATCTCCACGTTGTTGATGGCCTCGATGCGGCCCGAGTAGGCCTGATAGTCGGTGATGGTCTGCGAGACCACGGGCGCGACATCCACGTCCGCAGCCGGCGGCGCCGCAGCGGCGGCAGCGTCGCTCAGGGGCGCGCTGCCGCGCACGTGATATGTCGCCGCAGTACCCGCGACGATGACCAGCAAGACCGCGCTGGCGGCAACCAGCCTACGCTTTGACGGCATTTTCAAACTCCATTTTTCTGGTTACATGAATCAGGAACGCTTCGGCGCAGTGCCAAGTTCTTTACTGAAGAAGGCGGCAACGTCAGCGATGACTTCCTGTCGTGACGCCAGTTCGTAGTGCGCGACGCCGCGGTAGCGTGTCACCGTGGTGGGCACGCCCGCTGCGATCAGCCCGGCGGCGTACCGCTCGGCCTCCACGTGCATCAGGTCGTTCGCCGCGCTTGCGATGAATGCAGCAGGCAGCCCCGCCAGACGCAGCGATTCGATCGGCGCGGCGTAGGGATGAAGCCTCAGAGACGCCAACGGCAGATAGGCCCGATATCCGGACGCGCATTCCTCTGCGCACATATCTAGTGTTATTTCATCATCCAGATCAGGAAAGCGCGTCATGCTCGGATCGAGCAGCGGCGCAACCAGCGCCTGGGCGCAAAAACGGAAAGAGGCCCGATCGCGGACCATTGCCGCGAGACCTGTCGCCAGATTGCCGCCCGCGTCGTGCCCGGCAACAGCCATTCGCTTCGCGTCGGCATGAAGTGCGCGCGCATGGGTGACGAGCCACTGTGCAGCGAGGAATCCGTCGTGGAGCGCAGTGGGAAACGGAAAGGCCGGCGCCAGCGAGTAACCCACTGAAACGACCAGCGCATGCGCCTGACGCGCAATCTGCGAGCACGTCGGATCGGACTGCTCGGGCGTTCCTTTAACGAATCCGCCGCCGTGAAAGAAAAATATGACAGGCAACGCGTCGCGCCTGCCTGGAGGACGATAGGTACGCAACCGGATGGCCTGTGCGTGGCCTTCCAGATCCACGTTCTGAATTTCGATCGCCTGTTCGACATTGATTGACATAGCCTGCAGGCCTGCGCCTTCCGGGATGTTTCGATGCATGCCATTCTGTCCGAAGACGAAAAACAGATAAATGGTTATAATCCAGAACACTATTCACGGCAGCCGAAGAATCACAGCTATCCGCAGCCCTGCCGCGTCCGAAAGCAAGTTGCAGCTGATTTGTGTGAGGTAAGGGAATATGGACAAGCTCCTGGCGATGAAGGTCTTCACCAAGGTCGTCGAGATGAACAGCTTCGCCCGCGCAGCGGACGCTCTGGACATTCCGCGTGCGTCGGCCACCACCATCATCAAGAATCTGGAAGCGAATCTGCACACGCGCCTGATGCAGCGAACCACGCGCCGCCTGAATCTGACGCCAGAAGGCGCGGGATACTACGAACGCTGCGTGCGGGTGCTCGCCGACATCGACGAGATCGAGGACAGCCTCGCCAACGTCGTCAAAGGTCCTCGGGGCAAACTCAGAGTGGACATGCCCGGTTCGCTGGGACGCCTGATCGTGATGCCACGCCTTGAAGAATTTCGCGAGCGGTATCCGCACGTCGAGTTGATGCTGGGTTTCGGCGACCGGCACGTGGACCTGATTCAGGAAGGAGTCGACTGTGCGCTGCGCGTCGGCAATCTGGACGATTCGACGCTGGTCGCACGGCGGCTCGGCGCCTTGTCGACCATCACTGCCGCCAGTCCGGCCTATCTCGCCCGCTACGGCGAGCCTTGCTCACTCGAAGAACTGGAGCAACACGTCGCGGTGCACTATTTTTCCAGCCGTACGGGTCGAACCCTCGGCTTGAACTTCGATGTGAACGGCGAAAGCCGCGATATGAAAATGAATGGCGGCCTCGCCGTCAACGATGCGGACGCTTACGTGATGTGCGGCGTCAACGGCGCGGGCATCATTCAGGCGCCCTCGTTCATGCTTGCATCGCACATCGAAGCGGGGGAGCTCAAAGAAATACTCGCGCCGTGGAAAGTCCGCTCCATGCCGTTGTCTGCCGTCTATCCGCACAACCGGCATCTCGCTCCGAAGGTCCGGGTGTTCGTCGAATGGGTGGCGGAAATCTGCGCCCAGTCCCCGCTTGCATTCGCGCGTAACCGTCCACCGGTTGACGGGACCCGCGACGTCCGTGTGGTCGCAAGCCAATCGCCGCGCCTCGCCGACACGGTCGATTCCGATGAAATGGACATGGCAGTCAGCACCTGATCGCCGCTATCCATGAACTCAATCGCGACGACTTTTCACTCAATCCGAACCCAGATGTCGGCACGCGCATCTTTTTCGCTCGGGTGTCGCTTCATACACTTGCGCTCACGCTGTGGGCAATGGTGTCCGTCCATCTCCAACCTCACTACTTCACGATGAAATCGACAGTTCAAGCGCTCGCCATCGCGGCAATCTTCGCCACCCCGCTGTCTACATTTGCGCAGGCGAGTCAACCGCTCGATCAACCGCCGGTACGCACGGCGCCAGTCGTTACGGACCGGGGCAGCCCCTCGCCACTGAGCCTTAGCACGCCGGGTCATTCAGCAGCCGTGGACGAAGCGGGCTTCGGCGGAGACCCGAACGGCACGTCGCAAACGGGTGGGAGTGGCGATACAACGGTTAGCTCCTATTCGCCTCCCATTCGTATCGTGCGTTAAGACTCGTCCGAGGTGCGCGCGAGAGTCGCGCGCACTCCGGAAACCGCGTGACTGTCCGCCGCCCGGCATTCGCGGCCCAGCGCTTATCCCGCCAGCGGTTCAACCTCGCGCGCGCGCCCGGCACTGCCCTCCTCCTTCGCGCGCCGCAGCGACGGCGCGGACGACATCAGCAGCCGCGTGTACGCATGACGTGGCGCGACGAAGAGCCGCTGTGCATCACCCGCTTCGACAACGCGTCCGTCCTTGAACACGAGCACACGATCGCTGACATGCCGGATCACGTCGAGATCGTGCGAAATGAACAGCAGGGACAAGCCCAGTTCCGCCTGCAACGTGCCGAGCAGATCGAGCACCTGCGCCTGCACGTACACATCGAGCGCCGACACGGGCTCGTCGCAAACGATCAGCGCCGGCTGCGGAGCAAGCGCGCGAGCAATCGCCACGCGCTGCCGCTGTCCGCCCGACAGCGAGAGCGGCCGCCGTTCGAGATAACGCGCATCCAGCCCGACCTGCTCCAGCAGTTCGACAGCGCGATCCCGCACTTGCTGCGCGCCCAGGCCCGCCGTCGACAGCGCTTCCTCCAGCAGTTGCCGCACGCAGTAGCGTGGATCGAACGAACTGAGCGGGTCTTGCGGAATGTACTGCAGCTTCGAGCGCAGCGCGCGGCGCGCCGGTTCGCGCGCGCCCTCGCCGTTCCAGTGCGCGCCGAGAAAGCGCACCTGGCCCGCCGACGGCGTCGCGAGTCCCAACACGAGCTTCGCGCAGGTGCTCTTGCCCGAACCCGATTCGCCGACGATGCCGACCACTTCGCCGCGCTGCACGTCGAACGACACGTCGTCGAGCGCGACGAAATCGCCCGCGTCCGCTGCACCGCCCGCCGTCCCGTAGCGCGCACCGCGCCGCCCATAGCGCTTGCCCAGCGCTTCGACCTGCAACAGCGTCTCGCGCGCCGTGCTTTGCCGTGGCGGCAACGGGTCGCGCACGATCAGCGACGCAGCATCGGCACGCCCCTGCGACGCGCTGTGCGCGCCCGCGTCGAAACGCGCCGACGTCAGCCGCTGCCCGCGCGAATGCGCGGCCGGCTGCGCGGCGATCAGCCGGCGCGTGTAGGCATGCGCGGGATTCGTCAACACGTCGTGCGTCGCCCCGCTTTCGACGACCTCGCCGCGATGCATGACCAGCACGCGGTCCGCCACCTCCGCCACGACGGCCAGATCGTGCGAGACCAGCAACATGCCGACGCCCTCGCGCAGGCGCGCGGCGAGCACGTCGAGAATCTGGGCCTGCACGGTCACGTCGAGCGCGGTGGTCGGCTCGTCGGCGATCACCAGTGCGGGGCCCGCAACGATCGCCGACGCGATCAACGCCCGTTGCCGCAAGCCACCCGACAGCTCGTGCGCATACTGCTGGGCGCGGCGCTCCGGCTCGGGCATGCCGACGTCGCGCATCGTCTCGTGCACGCGCGCCCGGCGTGCCTTGCGCGAGCCGGACGGCGAGTGCAAGGCAAGCGTCTCTTCGATCTCGGCGCCGACCGTGCGCAACGGATCGAGCGACACCAGCGCATCTTGCATCACGAGGCCCGCGAAGCCGCCGCGCGCACGCCGCGCCAGTCGCGTTCGCGGAACTGCAATGCGTGTCGTCCGTCGATCACGAACTGCCGCGCGGCGATTCGGGCGCCGTGGCCGGCAAGGCCGATCAGGCTGCGTGCCGTCAAGCTCTTCCCCGAGCCCGACTCGCCGACCAGCGCCACGCATTCGCCCGCGCGAATCGTCAGATCGACGCCGCGCACCAGCGGCTGGCCGTCGTTCGCATCGGCAAAACCGATCTCGAGTCCGCGCACGTCGACGAGCGTGCGCGCGGTGGAGAAATCGTGCTTCATCGCGCTTTGACTCCATAGACGCGGGACAGATGTTTGCCGATCACGGAAAACGCCACCACCGTCAGCGTGATCGCCATGCCGGGAAACACGCTCGGCCACCACGCGACGCGCAGCACGTCGCGGCCTTCGGCGAGCATCACGCCCCATTCGGGCGTCGGCGGCTGCGGGCCGAGACCGAGGAAGCTGAGACCGGAGACGGCGATGATCGCGCTGCCGATATCGATGGTCGCGATGACGGGCACGGCCGCCAGCACGTTCGGCAGGATGTGGCGCAGAAACACCTGGCGGCGAGACAGGCCCCACACGACGGCATGCGTCACGTAATCGGCGCGGCGCACCACCAGCGTCTGCGCACGCAGCACGCGGCCGAACTTGGGAATGCCCGCAATGCCGACGGCCACCGCGATGTTGACGATGCCCTGACCGAGAAAGGTCACGACGAACAGCGACAGCAGAACGGGAGGAAAGGCCGACAGCACGTCGAACACGCGCGACGCGCTCTCGTCGACGGCGCGCCGCCCGAGCCCCGCCGTCATGCCGACCACGAGACCGATCAGCAGACTGACGATCATGCTGGCGAGCCCGATCAGCAGTGAATAGCGGGCGCCATACACGACGCGCGCAAACACGTCGCGGCCGATGCGGTCGGTCCCGAACCAGTGATCGAGGCTGGGCGCCTGCATCGCGTGCGCGACATCGCTGACGAGCGGATCGTAAGGCGTGACGACGTGCGGAAAGGCCATCGCCAAAGCGAGCGCGACGAGAAACGCCGCCGACACCAGCACGGCTGCCGGCAGCCGCGCCGCAAGCCGTGACTGCCGCTGCAATGCGACGGCGACAGATGAGAGATCGCTCATGATGTGCGCAGCCTCGGATCGATGAACAGATACAGCACGTCGAGCAGCGTCGAGATCGCGACATGCACGAAGGCGGCCAGCAGCACGACGGCGAGCACGACGGGCACGTCCTGCGACGTCACCGCCGTCAGCGTCACGCTGCCTACGCCGGGACGGCCGAACATCTTCTCGGTGATCACGGCGCCGCCCAGCAGCCCGCCGATCAGCCAGCCGCCCAGCGTGACGACGGGCAACAACGCATGCCGCAACACATGCCGCGTGCGCAGCGCGAAGCCGGATACGCCGCGCGCTCGCACCGTCGTCACGAAGGGCCGTTCGAAGACGGACTCCAGCGCCTCGCGCATGACCTGCGACAGCACGCCTGCCGTCGGCAGCGCGAGCGTGACGGCGGGCAGCACGAGCGAGCGCCAGCCGGCCGCGCCCGACACCGGAAACAGCCGCCAGTGAAACGAGAACGCGATCAGCAGCAACAGCCCGAGCCAGAACACGGGCGACGACGTGAACAGCAGTTCCAGCGCCGACGCGAGGCGGCTTGCCCACGCGCCGCGTCCCGCCGCGACACCCGCCGTCGAGGTCGCGACGACTAGCGCAAGCACGATGGCGAGCACGCCCGCCGCGCACGCGAGCTGGATGGTCGGCCACAACTGGCTGCCGAGCACGGCGAGCACCGGCTGCTGCATGACGAACGACGTGCCGAGATCGCCGCGCGCGAGACGCAGCAGGAACTCTCCGTATTGCCACGGCAGACTGTGATCGAGGCCCCACTGCGCGGCGATCGCCTCGCGCAGGCCCGGATACGCGAGGTCGCCCGCCAGCACGTCCTCGATCCGGCCCGGCAGCGCATGGATCGCGAGGAAGGCCGTGGTCGCCGCAAGCCACATCACCAGTACGCCCGTCAACACGCGCGTGACGATCTGCTTCAGCACATCAGCCTCCCTGCCTGTCGACCCAGATGTCGTACGCACTCGCCGGTCCGTCGAGCTGCGGCTCGAAGCCCACGCCGTGGACCGTCGACTTCGCCGCGAGATGGTAAGCGGGCGCGAACAGCGGCACGATGAACGCTTCGTCGACCGCACGCTTCTGCACGAACGCGAGCAGCTTGCGCCGCTCGTCGCCGATGGGCAGCAGCCGCGCCCGGTTGATCGTATCGACGATGGTCGCGTCGGGCGTCTTGATCGCGTTATAGAGGAAGCCCTGGTCGCCGAGCATGTCCCACAGTTCCATCGCGACATCCGACGGATTGTCGGTGTTCGGGTAGATGGTCCAGTTGCCCGTCGCCTTCTGGTTCGCGAAGTCGCCCGCCGTGGTGATGCGCAGCCCGAGATCGAGGCCGATGTTCTGCCGCAGCGCCGACTGGATGGCGCGGATCAGCACGTCGCGACTATCGCGCACATAGGGCTGCGGGTAGCCGACTTCGATCGACAGCCGCTTGCCGTCCTTCGTGCGAAAGCCCTCGCTGTCGCGCGTCGTCCACCCTGCTTCGTCCAGCAGACGGTTGGCCTGCTTGATGTCGTTGCCCCACGAATGCTTGAGCTCGGCGTTGTAGTCGGGATTGTCGGGCCCGATGTTCGACCATGCGCGCTGCACCGTGCCGAGATAGACGCTCTTGACGATCGCATCGAGATCGAAGCCGTCGCGCAGCGCACGACGCACGTTGACATCGATCGCGGGCGCGACCGTGTAGTTGATGTTCAGCGTGAAGGAGGTCGTCGCGGACGGACCCGTCAGGTACTGGAAGCCATCCACCTTGTCGAATACGGCGGCGTCCGTCGGCTGCACGCCTTCGATCAGATCGACCTGACCCGAACTGAGCGCGCCCGTGCGCACGGCAGCCTCGGGAAGAAAGCGGTACGTCACCTGTTCGAGCCAGGCTTGCCCTTGATGCTGCGCGTTCTCCGGCGCCCATTTGTAGTCGGCGTTGCGCGTGAAGGTCGCCGATTGTCCGCGCTGGTAGGCACTGAACACGAACGGCCCCGTGCCGACGATGCCGGGACCGCCGCCGCACAGATCCTTGTTTTCCGCGAGCGCCTTGGGCGAGATGAAGCCGAGCTTCACGCTCGACAGCGATTCCAGCGTGGTGGAATCCGGCTGTTCCATCACGAGACGCGCGACATACGGCGACACCACTTCGACATGATCGAAGTGCACCAGCAACGAAGCCGATGCCGACGTCGTACTGACGTTCTTCAGGATGTAATCGAAGTTGGCTTTCACGGCGTTCGCATCGAACGGCGTGCCGTCGGTGAAATGCACGTCGTCGCGCAAGTTGAACGTGTAGCTCTTGCCGTCGTCGGCCACGGTCCACGATTTTGCGAGCCAGGGCGCGTAGGTGCCGTCCGTCTTCTTGCTGATCAGCGAATCGATGTAGTTGCGGATGACCCAGAAGGCGTTCTGCTGTGACGCGCGATGCGGATCGAAACACGCCGGTTCGGTCGTCACGCCCCATGTCAGCGTGCCGCCCGCGACAGGCTTCAATGATTGGGCGCGTTGTGTTGTCGTGTCGGCGTCCGATTTGCTGCAGCCGCTGATCGCGAGTAAAGCGCTGGCGGCCAGGGTGCCGAGTAAGGCGAAAGCGGTTTTCTTCAGGTCGAACGTGCGTGTGCGGGTGGAAGCGTCGTGAATCATCGGTCGGAGTTGGGAGAGTAATCCCACAGCGTAAGTAAAGACTTTCGCGTTCTCCAACGAATCAATCTTGCTATCGATAGCTGGCACGCAAGCAAGGAGCAACGCGCGCTCGCTTGGGTGTTGATTTACGCCAATATCGCGCCGACCCTGTCCGCGATGTTCTCTATTTGATGAGAATAGCCATTCGCTTAGCAGCGCCACTCAATTGCAAAGCGCGAGATATCCTAACCGGCACGCTGCGGGTGAAAGCGTCCAACGCGGCACTGCGAATGGCCACCAACGTAGCCGCGTCGAAATGCCTGGCCGCACAGACGCTCAGATCCGTTGAGTCGTCGTCTTCATGCGCGTTGCGCAAGCCGGCGGACCAGGCGGTCGCCGGCAAACTGTACGGCCGTGACGATCGCGATCAGCAACACGATGACCGTCACCATCACAGTCGTGTCGAAACGCTGGTAGCCGTAGCGGATCGCCAGATCGCCGAGCCCGCCCGCGGCGACGGCGCCCGCCATCGCCGACGAGCCGATCATCGCGACAACCGTGATCGTGAAGCCGCCCAGAATGCCCGGCAGTGCTTCCGGCAGCAACACATGCCAGATGATGTGGCGGCGCTGCGCGCCCATCGCCTGGGCCGCTTCGACGAGACCGCGATCCACCTCGCGCAGGCTCACTTCCGCGACGCGCGCAAAAAACGGAATCGCCGCGATGGAAAGCGGCACGATCGCGGCCCATACGCCGATCGTCGTGCCGACCAGCACGCGCGTGAGCGGCAACAGCGCGACGAGCAGAATGATGAAGGGCGTCGACCGAAATGCATTGACCAGCGCGCCGAGTGTCGAATTCACCGCGCGCCGTTCATAGATGCCGCCGCGCGTGGTCGTGACCAGCACCAGCGCGAGCGGAATGCCGACGATCAGCGCGACGACGGCCGAAATGCCGACCATCAGCACCGTGTCGCGAATCGCGCCCGTCAGTTCCGAAAGCCAGAGTTCAGACATAGCCGAGTACCTCCACGTGATCCGCGTGTCGCCGCGCACGTTCGATCAACGCGGCGATGTGGCTCGCGAACGGCCCGGGACCGGCCAATTGCGCCGCCACCACGAGCCGTCCCTGTGCATGACCCTGAATGCGATCGATGCCGCCGTGCAGGAAGCTGACGCGGCCGCCGTCCACGGTCAACGCCGCGCTCAGCGCCGCGAGGTCCGGATCGTGACCGTTGGCGCCCGTGTAACGCACGTCGAGCAGAATATCGGTGGCGTCGCGCGGCAATGCATCGGCGCTCGCGGGCTTGAGGCGTGCGGCGAGATCGTCGGGAAGATCGTGCACCAGCGTGCGCAACAGCGCGCGCGTCGCGTCGTGTTGCGGCGCGCCGAACACGCGCCACACGGCCCCCGTTTCGACGACGGCACCCTGTTCGATCACGGCAACGGTATCGCACACCTCGCGTATCACGGCCATCTCGTGCGTGATGAGGATGACCGTGAGGCCGAGACGCCGGTTGATATCGCGCAGCAGCGCGAGAATGGACTGCGTCGTTTCCGGGTCGAGCGCGGAGGTCGCTTCGTCGCACAGCAGAATGTCGGGATCGTGCACCAGCGCGCGTGCAATGCCGACGCGTTGCTTCTGTCCGCCCGAAAGACTCGCCGGATACGCATTGCGTTTGGCCGACAGGCCGACGAGTTCGAGCAGCGCCGAGACCTTGCTCTCGATGGCCGCCTTGGGCACGCCCGCGATCCTGAGCGGCAACGCGATGTTGTCGTACACGGTTTTCGCCGACAACAGATTGAAGTGCTGGAAAACCATGCCGATGCGCCGCCGCAACGCAACGAGCCCGCGCTCGTCGAGTTCGCCGACGCTCACGCCGTTCACGCGCACCGCGCCCGAGGTCGGCTTTTCGAGTCCATTGACGAGACGCAGCAATGTCGATTTACCCGCGCCGCTGCGGCCGATAATGCCGAATATTTCGCCACGGCGGACATCCAGTCGCACCTTCGCCAACGCGACTGCATGCTCGCCGTGTGGCGTGGAAAATACCTTGCCTGCATCGTCGAAGACGACGGCGGGCGCGGTGTCGTCCTGCGGCGCCGGCTTGACGGCAAGCGCCGGGCTTTCTTCGATGAAACCCGCTACGTCGAGCAGATGGGTCATGTCGTCGGTTCCTTTTCAGGCGGCTGGTTCATGCGAGCGCAGCGCGCACGGCCCGCATTGAACGTGGCATCACCAGGCAACGGCGTACAGATTGCCGAACGCCTTGTCGAGCGCGGCGCGCACGGCAGGCGAATGCTGATAGATCGAAATGAACTTGCGGATGCGTGGGTCATTGACACTTTCCGGACGCACCACCCATTGAATGGCGAAGTTCTTGTTTTCGAGGCCGTCGAAGAGCAATGCGCTATTCGGGTCGGTCGTGCCCGCGAGTTTGATGAAGCTCGGATAGCCCTGCGCGAGATCGACGTCGTCGAGCGACCGCGCCAACTGTGACGCTTCGAGCGCAACGATCTTCAGATGCTTCGGGTTATCGACGATATCCAGCGTGGTCGCGCGATAGTCGACGCCCGGTTTCAGCTTGATGAGTCCGGCGCGTTGCAGCAGCAACAGTCCGCGACCGCCGTTGACGGGGTCGTTCGCAATCGCAACCGTCGCACCGTCCTTGAGATCTTCAAAGCGCTTGACCTTCTTCGAATACAAACCGATCTTCATGATGGTGCCGGGCGCGATCGGCACGAAGTCGTAGCCGCCCTGCTTCTTCGCGTTTTCGAGGAACGGAATGTGCTGGAAGTAGTTGACGTCGATGTCCTTGTTGGCGAGTGCCGCATTCGGCGTGTTCCAATCCGTGAATTCGATGATCTTGACGTCGAGGCCTTGCTGTCGGGCCTCCTGAGCCGCGATCTTCAAGGCTTCGATTTGCGGGCTGGTTGCCGTGCCGATCTTCAGGGTCGGCGTGTCGGCAGCAAAAACGCCAGCGCCATTGAACGCGAACGCAACGAGGATGGCGTGGATCGCCAGCCTGTTCCGCGCAAGGAAGACACGCTTTAATGCAGACAAAAATTGACTCATGCTCTACTCTCGACAAGGGGATGTTCCGGTTCCGGGCACGTGCGAATACGGGCGTGTCGGGTCACGCTTCGATGGAATCGCGATGCACGGATAGACTGTGTGTCCGCCGGCGCTGAGCGCCGCGCGCGGACGACCGCCGCGCTGGATCAGCGCCGACAGTGGGAAATGGGACGGGTGTTGGGGTAAATCATCGCCTCTCTCCAGATGAGGTCAAACGATCATAGAGGGGCGCAAAAAAGCGGTCTACCAAGCGATTGGCAAATGGAAATCGCGAAACGCGATATATAAGTTCTCTATTCGACAATCAACCGTCGACGCCGCCGCTGGACTACCATTAATGGAATGAGTAATCTGTGGACGCAGGATGACGTTTGATGGCCACGCCAGCTTTGATCTTCGTCCCGGGGAGGACTCATGGAAGTGAGCACCGAAACGCTTGTCGACATGCTTAGAGAAGTTGAAGCAGAAGATCCCATCGACTACGCAGACCTGCCGTTTGGAGAGCAAGAACTCCGCCGCCTGATTGTCAGTTCGCTCGTTGAACGTCACCACAACGTGGAGACGGGCATGTCCGTCTCCGATATTCATGCGTTGTATCTGCTGAGCACCGCAAAGCTCGTGCTTGAAAACACCGTGCTCCATGCGCGATTGCTGCTTCTTCAAGGGCATCGACTCGACATCGAGTCGCTGTTGGCGCCCTTCACGCTCAAAGGAAAGCGGAGCTGATTTGGCAGCCCCGCATTGTGCGTCCGTCCACCAATACTACCGGCAACAGCCTTACTGGGACGCGACGCGCGATGCGGTAGAGGAACAGTCCAGCAAGCTGTAACCATTCGGACAAGCGCGACGGAGCATGGCAGTCACCATCAACCGATGAGCCGGCGATACGCGCTGAGATGCCGCAAGAGTCCCTGTCTGTCGCCGCGTATCTCACTCAGGCGGGCAAGATTGAAATGCGCGTCGGCATGGGCGGGGTCGAGCTGGAGGCATCGCTCATAGGCTTCCATCGCCGGCGCGTAGCGTTTGAGTTCCTCCAGCGCGACAGCGCGGTTGAAATGCAGCAGCGCATCGTCCGGAAAATGCGCTAGCCCGCGCTCGAATACGGCCAGCGCTTCTTCGCAGCGCGTTTCGGTCTCGCAAAGCAGCACGCCAAGATTGGTGTAGGCGTGGTAGTGCGGTGCGTCGGCCAGTTCGAGCACCTTGCGGTACGCCTGCTCGGCGCCGACGACATCTGAACTGGCAAGCTGCTCGGCCAGCGCGAACCATTCCTCGGCCTGCTGCTCTTTGCTTCGCAGTGTGCGGGGCGCGGCGTCAAGAAAGGCAACCTCGCCCCCGAGCGGGGCGACCTCGAAATCGAGCAGATGCTGCCCTGAGGCCGCGTCCCATTGAGATTGCCCCGTCTTGACCGCAATGGTGTCACCGACGGCCGTGATACGAATGCCGGAAAGAGGAAGCTCGTCAGGAAGTTCGGCCTTCAGCCTGGCAAGCGCGCGCAAAATCTTGCGCGATGTGATTTTTGCTGCTTGCAACTGGAATGCTGTGCGCAACACCACGACGTCCTGAAACGTAAATCGCAACTCGTTGCGCGGACCGCGAGAAGGCTCGACGAATCCGGCCTCGATTAGCCCGGAAAGCACGCGTCGCGAAACGCCCAGCAAAGATTGAAGGCTGCGCAGCGAGTAGTCGTGTGATTGATTGCGCCTGCTCACTTTCGAGCTCGAACCTTTGCCGGCGGCGCTTCTTTGACTTCAGGCGCGGATGCGGCTCGCCTGGCGGGCCGACGGGGCTTGCTCGCCAGCACCGCGACATCGACAGGCGCAACTTTCTTCGACGCAGGCGTCTTCGCTTGCCCGGCTTTCTTCGTCTTGTTGGCGCTGAGGCTCGCGCGCAGCGCCTCCATGAGATCGATTACCTGCGCGCCCGTGTCTTCGGCAGACGCCTCTGGCGAGACGATCTGCTTACCGGCGATCTTGCGGTCTATGGCTTCCAGAATCCGCTTCTTTTCCTCGTCTTCGTATGCCGACGGATCATAAGCATCTTCTGAAACCTGGTCGATTATCTGCAGCGCGAGTTGCAACTCGGCATCCGTCACGGCGATCTGCTCGATGTGCAAGTCGGCCAGTGCGCGCACTTCGTCTGCGAACAATAACTGCTGGAACACCATGCCTTCATCGGCCGGGCGGATCTGAACGATACGGGTCTTGCCCTTGTACGACCATTTGGCCAAGGCGCAGCGCTCGCTTTCTCGCATGGCCTGCTGCAGGAGGCAGTATGGCTTGCCGCCGCGCTTGTCGGGCGCGATGAAGTAGGCCTTGTCGTAGTAGAGCGGGTCGACTGATTTTTCCGGGACGAACGAGACAATCTCTACAACGTGCGAGGCACCTTCTTCCAGGGCTTTGAGCTCTTCGGGTGCGAAGACGACGAACTGGCCCTTCTCGAACTCGTAGCCCTTCTTCATATCCACCCGCGCCACGACTTCGCCCGTGGCCTCGGAAATATACTGTTGCTTCACGCGATCGCCCTCTGGCGTCAGCAGATTGAAGCCGATTCCTGACGCAGTCTCGGTTGCCGAATACAGCTTCACGGGAATGGAGACGAGGCCGAAGGAAAGCGTGAGAGATGCGATTGAACGCGCTGCCATGACATCCTCCTGGTGGCCACCGGATGCGGTCGCACGGATGCTACGAATATCCGGCTTGTCGGCCCGGGCGGGTGGACGCGGCCTTGACTGGATATCGTGCCGCGCCCGGTCGTCGAGCAGTTGAGCACTTGATGTGCCTATTCTACGACCAACCAGCCGCTTGCCCATTCAATGGCGCGGCCCCGCATGAGCCATGGGTCCGGCGGTGGCGGTATCGCGCACTCCGGCATACTGGCGAATAGCCTGGACAATCTCGACAGCCTTCGCATATCGAGCCCGAGTTCGCCCCCACACCTCCTTCCGATGCGATATGCCTCGTACTCGCGGCGCGCGGCCGCGCTGACTATCGATTCAATCTGGTGGACAGCCGTCGTGCTGTTCGTCCCGCTCGGACCTTCGACAGAGGACATCCTGGCGGCACCCGAGTCGTACGCTGGAAGCATCGTGTTCTGGCTGGCAATCGGGCAATGCCTTCCCATCCTGTTGACGGGCGTGATGTGGGCTGTATGGGGCACGTCACCAGGCAAACGCGCGTTGCGGCTTCGAATCGTGGACGCCGATACCGGACGCGCGATGACCGTGCGACAAGCCGGCCTGCGCACGTTCGGATATCTCCTGAGCTTCGCGACGTGCGGCGCCGGATTTCTATGGGTGCTGTTCAACGAGCGGAAGCAAGCGTTGCATGACCGGATAGCCAATACGACTGTGGTCGAGGACGAAACGCGCGACCACGCCGCGACTTGAGCCACTCTCATACTCGGAGCGTAACGAGTCGGAATCCCATCTTCACGTCAATTTCCCCTGCCGGGATGGGCAGTCGTTTTGCATCCATTGCATTCTGGTCGTCGTATACGAGATCAGAACGATGCCCGCGACGGGACCAAGGCGCGGCCGGGCGGTGGTCGGGCGCCTGCGGCACACAACGGGCATCGAAAGCGAAAAGCGCTGAGCGCTTGCACGTCGCCGCCAGGCAGGCATCCTGTTCAGCGGCACATTGAATCCGGCGACATGCAAATGTTCGCCGGCACGCCCAGGAGTCATGTGATGAGAAACGCAACGCGGAAAGTCATGTTGGTACAAGCGTGCGTCGCCGCGCTGTGCGGATGCGCGGCAACGTTCGCGCAAGCCGGCGGGAACGGCAACGGCGGAAACGGCAGCGGCGGCGCTCACGGCGCAGCGACGGCCGGGATGACGTATCACGGCGAGCCGGTGACGAGCCCATGGAACCGGACTCCCGGCGATACGCCGCGAAAGGCGACCGGGAGCACAGCCGATATGCCCGGCATGACATCCGGTGAAGGTGCCGACGGCGCAACGCCCCGTCAGTAGTCGCAGTTGCGTCGCAAAGTGGTGTCAGTACGCGTGCATTTTTATTTTGCAATGCACCATAGAGGGTGTACTATAGGGTTAATACCTAGGCAATAACCCTGAATGGAGTTTGCAATGAGCTACGCGACTGCTACCTCGACGCCTGCGAAAGGCGGTTTCTTCGCCCGTGTGCGCGAATTTTTCGTCGACGCATGGCGCACCCATCTGGAAGTGTGCGAGATCATGGCCGAATCGCATCGTCGCCCGCACTGAGACTATCGCGACGGTTTTGCGGGCGGCCCCGTCTAGGCGGCGCTTGCGAACGAAGTGAGAGCCGTTGTACACGGCGGGCAAGGGCTGAAACGGCTCAGTGGCGCATCGACTGCGCGAACCATTCGCGCGGCAGCCGCATACCCGCGCCTTGTCTGACTGCCTCGCTGCAGGCCGTACCGCCGTTATTGGCTCAATTTGCGGTACAGCTGGTTGGCGCGCGACAGATGCGCGTGCATGGCTTCCGCAGCGGCATCGCCGTCACGCGCCGCGATGGCTTCGACGATGCGCTGATGCTCCGCCAAGGTCAGTTCTTCCGCGCCGGGCGCCCGCACGAGCGGCCGATAATATTCGCCCGCCCAGCGGAACAGCGACTCGACGATCGACGGGAAAATCGGATTGCCGCTGATCCTCGCGATCTCGCGGTGAAACGCCATGTCGCGCTCGACAAACTCTTCCAGATTGACCATCGACGCCCGGTGTTGCGCGACGCTCAATTGCAGTCGCGCCACGTCTTCTTCGGTCGCGCGCTCGGCGGCCATGCGCGCGGTGCCCGTTTCGAGAAAGAGGCGCGCGTGCTTGAGATGCTCGAGCATCTGCGGGTCGGTGCGCAGCAAATGCATCGCGCCGCTGGCAATTTGCCCGATCAGCCGGTCGGCCGTCGGCACGACGACGCGCGCGCGCTCCCCATGCACGATCTCGACGATGCCCGAGCGTTCGAGCGTCTGCAGCGCCTCGCGCACGGCAGGCCGGCCGACGCCATAGATTTCCATCAGTTCCCGCTCTGACGGCAGTTGCGCGTCGGGCGCTATTTCGCCCGAGCGGATACGCTCCATCAGACGGTCCACCACTTCCTGGTACAGCTTCCGACGCGGGATGATCTCGCCCATTACATTTCAGCGACAAGCTTCTGGTGTAATGACAATACCATATACCGGTGGGTTCTTGCGAAGAAAGAAATGGCCACTGGATTACCGTGAAACCAGCCGACGGCCGTTGGTGCTCGTCGTCACAATCCACATCATCACTTGTGGTGTTATGATGTCATCACACCAGCAGCGTTACAGTCGATAAGGAGAACCGAGCCAGGGTTTTCGCCTGGTGTCGCGCAGGTGGGATCAGATTGAACAGGCTTCGGTGGGGCGAGCGTTCGTGTCGCCGGTTCAGCGCGTTGGCGGGAATGGCGGGAATGGCGGGATTGGCGTTCCGGCGGCTGCTTCGTCCGGACTCTGGCTTCGCAAGGACAAAAAAAATGACCCCGAAGGGTCATTTTCTGATGCCGGAAACGCCTTACTGCGGCTGGATGTTCGCTGCTTGCTTGCCCTTCGGGCCTTGCTTCACTTCAAACGTCACTTTCTGGTTTTCCTGGAGCGATTTGAAGCCGCTCGACTGGATTTCCGAAAAATGTGCGAACAGGTCTTCACCACCGCCGTCCGGCGTGATGAAACCAAAACCCTTTGCATCGTTGAACCACTTCACCGTACCTGTTGCCATTTGCTAGATTCCCAAAATTGATGTTGCGCGTCGCTGGCGCCGCGCCAGCCGTGCGATGCACTTTTTAACATGGAGTCGTGGTTCCTCACAATCAGCATTTGCGCCTGAGCGGGCTTTCACACTGGAAACTTGCTCGCGGCGCGTCATCTCGAACGCATAAAAGGGCGTCGGCTCCCGTCCGGAGACCCTTCATGCCGTGTACCGAGGCGGGCCGCACCGTCAGACGCAAGGCAATCGTGAACAGATCCTCAGATTTACCCAAAGCGGCCGTTCGACGCCAGAGGTACGGGTTCGATCGGGGATTTTGTCACCGGCGTCGTCAGTTTTCAGCGAACGCCCGTATTTATCCTGTTGCCCGCCTCGTCCGGACGGGAGCGCGATCCTTGCGAAGGTGGCTGGACCTGGACGGCTCCGACAGTCGACGCAAGCTATCCGAAAACCCGTGCCCAGGCGGCCCGGATTCGCCGGCCCCGGTCTTCAAGAAGATATGAGGCGGCCAGCGCGAACAGACCGGACACGACGCCCGTCGCCACGTGCTCGACAACGGGAAGGCGGTAGTGACTGGCATGCGAGTATGCGTCGCCCAAAGTCGTCAGACAGCCGACGATCAGCGCATTCCCATATCGATGTGAGTAGAGTTTCGCGGCTGGCGTGAAGGTCAACAGCACCGCGAGAATTCCGGTGAGCAGTCCGGTCTGGACTGCAATCGCCCAATGTACAAGGCTCAAGATGTTGCCCCAGCTCCCCGGCATGCAGGTCATACAGGCGCTGGTGGGCTGCCAGAAACGCTGGGCAAACAAGCTCATCCGGCGTTTCCATTCACTTGCCATGATGTACTCCCCGTCATGGATGCTCGGAACACGTGCCCGAGGAAATCATCATCCAGGGAGCAGCGTATCCACGGTGGAATAATACATCGCGACTGGATTTTCTCCCCGCTTACCGGTGCCCATCGTATTCATCCGGACTCCAAATCATCTCGACGAAAATGAAGCAAAACGAAGCGGCGATCTGGTGCACAGTCCGCGTGAACCGGTGGACGTATTGTTGCGCTGCACGCTGACAGGCGGCCTGGCGAATTGGCATACGGTAGGGATTTCACCAAGTATTCGCGAAATCACTGCTGTGCGACGCTATGCCTCAGTGCCATTCCTCATGGAGACAGGCATGCAATCTGAGAAACACAAGAAAGCGGCAGTCGGAGCTTTTCTTAATCGGTCGGCTCTGTTCCTGCTGATGTTGCCAGTTGCCTTCTTTTTCTGGGCTCTCCACGCCTACCCAGCTCACGAAGCATGTTGGCTTGGCGTCGCCACTGCCATCTATGTCTGGCCTGTCGCTGGAGTTCTCTTTGTCATCGCCGCAGGGTTTCACGTCGGCCCAGCCAGTCAACGAATGAAAACAGCCGCCGAATTGCGGCAAGCACACGGGCACTAGCTGTCGGCAGTGACGGGTGCAATGTAGTCGAAGGCCTCGGCAGAGGCCCTCGACTATGAACCTCGTCAGACGGAAATCAGTGCAGCCCAGCGCAGGCGCGTATCGGCGTTAACGGAAGATGCGCGCTATGTTCAGGCTGGTCTGTGACGGGTCGTGTCTCGATTACTCCTGCTACTGATCAGGCCGTTTCGGCACGGTCTCTGAAAACATAACGCACCGAGCCTGCCTTATAAGAGGCTCGGGGCGTAATCAATTGGCGCACGCTAATCTGCAATGCGTTTGAAACTGGCGTAGTAGTCGTCGGTGTAGTAGCAGTCACTGATCTGCTTGCGCGGTCCACCACATACGATACGGCGTAGTCCGCGATCCGCTGAGCCAGGCGTGCGAACTGTGTATGCGTGGTAATAGCCGCGTGGATGCTGCGGCAGCAATGCCGCGCTGTTGCGGAACAGAACACCGTCCTCGCCAAAAGGGAAAGGGCCGCCCGCTTTGATCAAACGCAGGGTTTCGCCTGCTTCGGCCGGCAACTGCGCCTTGGTGACGACGGCAGGCGCGCTCGGCGCCTGCGCGCCCGATGCGGCGCTTGAGCCGCTCGCGGCTTGCCCAGGCTGAACCTGCGCCTCACTCGCGGATGCGCCCGGTTCCTGAGTACCATTTCCCGATCCGCCCTTGCCGCATCCGCCCAGGATCACGCTCAAGCCGAGGATGCAGGGGAAAGCCCATGCTCGCTTCACGAAATGATTGTCTCCGCGTTGACTGGCATTCGACGTTCATGAACGATTTCAGGGTATCGCTAATGGCAAAGTGAAGCAATGTCCGGCCGGAAATAGGCGTTTTTTACCCGGCGACCAGGCTGATGCGCGCTTCATGGCGTTCGAGAAGCCGTCCAATGAAACAAGGCGCTTAAGCTTCCAGGGATGATTGCGCAAGCAGAGCCAATGACGTCGACAGCTTATGTTTTCCGAAAAACTCATGGCTCAACGGGTACATCCCGGTCGTCGCCCATGCCGTGATATCCACCCTGAAATATGACCGTCACGTGGCGCGGGTTGTCTGCACGATAGACGTTGGCATAGATGGGAGTCGCCACGACGCCCGCACCGCAGTCGAATTTCAGATCCTTGTCGACTTGTCCACTTTTGATATTGATAAGACGCAGCCGCACCATCGACAACGAACAATCCGCCGAAGACTGGTACACACCGAGCAACAGATGGTTCTTCGTGTGATGCCACATCGGTATTTCGACAATACCGGACACCCGAGGTGTTTGAGGACCGGTGTCGTTGAGACTGCCGACTTGATGCAGCGAGATCGGCAGGACTCTTGTTCCAACCCGCCATTCCCCCGATGCGTTCGTATCACTCACTTTCAGCGCAATAGGACAAGTAACAGGGTGCGTGGGCGAAGCGGCAGGCACCGCTGGCGAATCGCCAAACGAAACAGGCTCTACTGCTTCGCATAACTGCATCTCTCCATTGGGTTGGCGCTTACCTTGCAATGGAATGGGAATGCGATGGGCATCGTAGTAGTAACTGCCATCTACGCGCCACTGACCAGGCTCATTGCGGTTGATGTCATCGTAGGTCTGCAATGACACATGAACAGGAAGGCTGCCAATCGTCCCCGCATAGTTCCTGATCTCATACCACCCGGCATGGGCAGATGAAGCGATGAGCAAAATCACGAATGAGATCGTGCGAGAGAAGTTTCGTTTGCGTTTCATCGGTTATTTTCAGTTGTCGCCTGACATGACGTCTACGGACTATCGACGCGATTCACGTCACGATGCCGAATGTTACCAACTAGCCAAAAGAGGAGAAACGACATCGGCCGTTCGCGGCCGACCCACCCGATCACGCATACGGCAGGTTTCCTTTCGTGCAATTACAAAGCATCAAGTCTCGCGCGACGGTCCCGATAACCCGATTGTACGTCGCTACCGTGCATTCGATTTTCGACCGTCTCTCCAAGCGCTGAATAAAGGAAGCGTCTGTCCCATGTCGCCTGATCCGATCAACATGAACTCGTCTGTCACCACACCGCCACCGCCCGAGCCTCCTCAATCAAAGGATGCATCGTCGACGGCCAGCACGGCCGACCGCAGCAACGATGCACTGATGGCAGCACTCAAGCGTACGTTGACGCGACTCGGCATCGATGCATCGACGGGCTTGACCACCAGCGACAGTTTCAACGACAACGCCGACGCCTTGTCGTTACCGAGGCGCGTGAGTGCGTCGAGCGCATCACTGATCGCGGCGCTGTATCAGGCACTCGAATTGCAGCAGTCAATCGCCTTGGCCAATGGCGCGAGCATATCGAGCAAAGACTCGAACGACGCGCTTTCCGTCGTGACCGATATCCAGCCATCCAGTTCGGCAGTCAATGGTTATCGAGATCTCGGCGCTCAGATTGCCGATCTGGCGAAGATGTCCACTAACGTGGCAAGCATCGACGATACGTCTACGGACGAATGGGATTTCGATATCGACGATTCCGAAAACTTTTCCAGCGCTAACACGCAGCCGGACGACCCGATGACATCCGCAATTGGACAATTGAATCAGGCATTAAACGATCATGTCGTGACGCTCGCGCAGAGTGCAAACGCGAAAGTCTCGCTGGCTGCGGTACTCGACGGATTATCCGACGAGACGAAGGGAGTCCAGTGGCGGCCGCTTGGCGTGCTGATCGACGTGCAGGCGTAATGCCCGATCAACGCCTTAAGCGATTGTGAAAGATGTGTCGACTGTTGAAAATCCAGGCATGTCGTTGCCCAGAACACGGACTTGCGCGCGTCCTTCGCATTCGGCACGGTAAAGAAGCGCATCAGGATGTTGCGAATCGATGCCATATGAGCCTCGTCGATATCGAGCAGACTCACCACATGACCGGCCAGCGCGAGGCGGCCACCGAAGAACGAGCCCATGGCGCCAGCGCCCAGGATTGCGGTCTGCATGGCGCGCTCCTCAGAACGCGATGGCCACAAGCAAGCAGACACCGCAAAGCAGGACTGGTCACGGCGGCACGCCACCTTCAGCGTCGCCGCCGCGCACCGTCGACGGCTTGCGCGAACTCGTGGTGAAAATCGGTCGCGACGGACACGCTCGCCTCGCCGCTTGTGCCGCCTGCGACCCACGCATTTTTGATCCCACACGAAAGCAGTTTCTTCAGCAACAGCATGGGCGCATACCTGGTGTTCTGTGAAGGCCTGCTCAACCTGGTGGCCACGCATCTCGGCAAGCGCTCACTGCAGGCGCTCGAAAGGCGCGAACGGCTGATTACGGCGCTGGGTATCGAAACATAAGGCGTTTCGCGGACGTCGACTAACGCCTCAAACCTCCAGACGGGGGGCTCCCTCAGTCACAAGCTCGAACCTCAGGTACGCTCGCGCATCGTCAGGATGATCTTCCCTACGTTCGCCGCCGATTCCATCCGGCGATGCGCGTCAGCCGCGTTTTCCAGCGCAAACGTGCTGTCGACGACGGGTTCCAGGCTTGCACCGCCGGCGAAGCGTTCGAGCCAATGCTCGCGAAAGCGCCGCACCATTGCATGTTTCTCGGTCTGCGCGCGCGACTTCATCACCGTGCCGATGATCTGCAGATGACGGTACAGGATCTGTTCGAGGCCGACGCTCACGTCACCGCCTCCGCCCAGAATGCCGACCTGCACCAGCCGCCCTCCGTTTGCGAGCGACGCTACGTTCCGCGCGAAATACGGTGCGCCGACGAAGTCGATAACCACATCCACACCGCGTTTATCTGTTTTGCCGGCGACGACTTCCGCGAAGTCCTGCGTCTTGTAGTCGATCGCATGGTCCGCGCCGAGCTGTACGACGCGTTCGAGCTTCGAGCCTTCCGCAGTCGCAAACACCGTTGCACCCGTTGCATAAGCGAGCTGCACCGCCGCCGAGCCCACGCCTCCCGCGGCTGCGTGAATGAGCACCGAATCGCCGCGCTGCAGGCGTCCGAGATGTATCAGCGCCTCGTGCGCAGTCACGAAAACCTCCGGTATCGCAGCGGCATGAACGTAGTCGAGGGCGGCTGGAATCGGCATTGCCATTCTCCAGTCGATACGCGCCACCTCTGCATACGCACCGCCTCCGACCACACCCATGACGCGATCGCCGACCTTGTAGCCCTGCACGGCACCGCCCGTTTCGATCACTTCGCCAGCAATTTCGAGCCCCATGATCGTGGAGTCGCCGAAGTTGGGCCGGCCGTAACCTCCACGACGATGCGTGAGATCCGCGCGGTTGACGCCTGCAGCGTGGACGCGCACCAGCAGATCGTCGGGGCGGACTTCGGGCGCCGGAACATCGGCGAGCTGGAGAACCTCGGCCGCGCCGAACTCCTCGAATGTGATGGCTTTCATTTCAAACCCTCCTGCGTGGCTGATGAACCGGCGGCACTATCCGCCGTTTGAACATTCGCGCCGAGCGTTGCCTGCGCAACCGCCGACGCCGAGATGGCTGCCGGGAACCCTGCGTAGAACGCGAGGTGCGTGATTGCCGCCGACAGTTCCTCCCGCGTGACACCGTTCGTCACGGCACGACGCAAGTGCGACGGCAACTCGTCGAGATGCCCGCCCGTGATCAGCGCGGCGACGGTCACGAGGCTTCGGTCTCGTGGCGAAAGTGCCGGGTCGTTCCAGATGCGCGGGTAGAGCGTGTCGTCGACGAACGCCGAGAGCGCCGGCGTGAAGGCGCGCGCGGCTTCGCGCGGGCTGCTGAAATCTGCTCGAGACATATCGGTGCTCCTGTTAAGCCTGGCTGATGAATTTGCGCGTCAGGTAATACTCGATGCCCTCGGCTCCCCCTTCCGAACCGTGGCCGCTTTCCTTCACGCCGCCGAACGGCAGTTCGGTCGAAACAATGCGGTACTGGTTGATGCCGATCATGCCGGCTTCCAGACCATCGGCCACGTCGATGGCCGTACGCGCGTTGTTCGTGAACGCGTACGCGGAAAGGCCATACGGCAGCCTGTTGGCCTCGGCAAGTCCATCGGCGAGCGCGTTAAAGCGCATCAGCACGGCGATCGGCCCGAAGGGTTCCTCGTGCATCACGCGTGCGTCCATCGGCACGTCCGCGAGCACGGTGGGCTCGAAGAAATAGCCGTCGCCCTCGATCCGCTTCCCGCCGGCCAGCACCTTCGCGCCGCGCGCCACGGCATCGGCGACGAGCTCTTCCATCTTGGCAAGCTGGCGTGGATTCGCCAGCGGGCCGACCTGCGTGCTCGGGTCCATGCCGTCGCCGACCTTGAGCGCTTTGGTAGCGCCGACGAAATGCGCGACAAACTCGTCGTAGACGTCACGCTGGATCAGAAAGCGTGTCGACGAGATGCAGATCTGGCCGGTACCGCGAAAACGGTTCGCCGCGCCTTCGATAGCGGCCTTTTCGACATCCGCATCGTTGAAGACGAGGACGGGCCCGTGGCCGCCGAGTTCGAGCGTGATCGGCTTGACGCCCTCGGCCGCGCGCGCCGACAGCAGGCGGCCGATCGGCACCGAGCCCGTGAAAGTCACCTTGCGGATGACAGGAGAAGCGATCAGATGCTTCGATACTTCATCGGGCACGCCGAATACGACCTGCAGCACGCCCTTGGGCAACCCGGCGTCGTCCAGTGCGCGCGCCAGCGCGAGCGCCGTCGCGGGACTCTCCTCACCCGGTTTGATGATGACGCTGCAACCTGCGGCGAGTGCCGCGGAGAGCTTGCGCGCCGGCGTGATCGCGGGGAAATTCCATGGTGTAAAGGCAGCAACGGGGCCGATCGCCTGCTTCTTCACGAGTTGTTGCACGCCGGGACGATTGGACGGCACCACACGGCCATCTATGCGGCGTGCCTCTTCCGCGAACCATTCGAAATACTCGGCGGCACGCAGGACTTCGTCGCGGCTCTCGGTCAGCGGCTTGCCCTCTTCGAGCGTCATCAGGGTGGCGATGTGTTCGGCGCGCTCACGCATCAGCTCCGCGCTGCGTTTCAGGATGCGGGCGCGTTCGGCCGGCACCGTATTGCGCCAAACGTCGAAGGAACGTTGCGCAACTTTCAGCGCATGGTCCAGATCGGCCGCCGTCGCGAGCGGCACGCGGCCCAGCTCGCGTCGCGTTGCGGGATTGATGACGGGTGCCGTTTCCCGCTCGCTTGCGTCGATCCATTCTCCGTCGATAAAAAGATGCAGTGCTCCGTAGGTGATGCCCATTGCAACAAGCTCCCATGTGAAATTCAGATTCGGATACCGAAGTAAACAGCGTTCGTCACTGATCCGACTGGCGATATCTATTGATGCTGTCTGTACAGTGCGTCGCGTTCTCAGGTCGCGGTCAAGTCGCCAATTCCGTATGACAAGTTCCTGACGCCGGAACCAAGTCTAGGCGCAACACGGAGGATGATTTAGTGGAGTCAGAAAGAATCAATCTTGTCTGTAGAGAGAAAATTCCCGTCGCTCGCGAGGGCGACTGGAGGCGAACGCTCGTGCGTAGCCGACCGGGCCCGTGTCTGCGGGAAACGGGAGTCTGCACTATCATCGCCAGCCGGCGCGAGCGGAAACGCGGCGATTCGACGAGAACAATCGAAAACGAGGACGTGCAATGGACAAGGTTTACAACATGTCGATTTTCGCGAAGGTGGTCGAAATGGGCAGCTTCACGGCTGTCGCCAACCACCTCGACACGACGGTAGGTAACATTTCACGTGCGGTGTCGGTACTCGAACAGAACCTCGATACGAGGTTGCTTCAGCGTTCCACACGGCGACTTCTGATAACCGACGCGGGACGACGTTTTTATGAACGCAGTATCGCGATCCTCGCGGACATAGAGCAGGCGGAAGCCGAGGCGCGTGACGCCCAGCTGGAGCCACGCGGCAAACTGCGCGTCCATACGGTTCCGGGTATAGGACGCCGCCTCGTTGCGCGTGCCGCGCTCGCGTATCGGCGTGCCTATCCCGACGTATCGGTCGATCTTCTCCTGTCGCAGAGAATGCCCAACCTGCTCGAAGAGCAGCTTGACGTCGCGGTTGTGATTGCTCGTACGCTGCCAGATTCGGCGTATGTGAGCCAGAAGATCGGCGTCAGCCATTGCATTCTCGCAGCGTCGCCCGCTTATCTTGCACAGCATCCTGCGCCCGAAGGTCCGGAAGATCTGGCGGAACACACATGCGTACTTCTTGGCACAGTCGATTACTCGCCCGACGAGTGGTGCCTGGAAAGCGCGGGGGGTCGCGTCGTCCACCGCCCGACCGGGCCGCACTTCGGCGTGAATGACATGGATGCAATGTCGACCACGCTTAAAGACGGCGCAGGAATCGGGCTGATCGCTGCCTTCTCGGCAATCGACGATCTGCGTAATGGCTCACTCGTGCGAGTTCTGCCGCAATATCACACGTATGAGCGCAATGTGTACGCGGTATATTCATCGCGTCGATTCGTCGATGCCAAGATCAAGCGCTTCATCGACGTACTGAAGGTGGATGTCGGCGGCGAACTGAATGCCTACGCGGCGGAACTCGGCATCGGTATTGAACAGGTATGACCGCGTCGGTGGAGAGCGGCTCACTGCATTGAGCGCTCTCCCGCTTGCCGACAATCAGCAATTGTTTGCAGCCAACCTCGCACGTGCTGCGCGGGCAATGCTCTCAGCAAAGAGGGGGGTCTCTCGCCGGTTATGATCGCCCGACGCGCTCTGGCGATCGCGCGCGGCCTGTTCGAAAGAAACACCCATTTTCTCGATAAAGGCGAGGAAGTCGTCGGTCGGATGCGAAATAACGCTGTTCGTATACTCCGTCTTTCCATCGGCCAATTGCTTCGCACTCAGCTCCCAGATTACCTGGACCTTTGTGCGACCGTGTGGCGTGAAAACGTCCGAAAGCGAGACCATCCGGCAGTAGTCCTTTTCCGTGATTTCGCCGACGTAGTGCTGTACAACGAGGCCGGTGCCAATCTGCTCGACATTGATCGACATGCGCCGACCGTCGTCCGTCCACGTGGCGCCAGCTGCAATATGATCGGGAGGAGCACAGCGCTGATATTCCGCGTCCGGAAGTGCGAAGAGCCAGCTTGCGATATCTATCGCATCAAACGGGACGTCAACGACATGGCTGAATGCACTTTGCGAAAGGACGAGGTCTGCGCGAATCGAGGTCATTGCATACTCCATGAAATCGAGAGGGAAGGAAAGAACCGCGAAAAGATTGTCCCGTGCGGCACACTTCGCCTTCTTCGCACATGAACGAAAAGGTTGCATACGCACGATTCGCAGTGTCGGGGCACCTTCTACATGTAGCGCTCACATTCTCAAGATTGCGTCGCAGAATAGGAGACTCACAGGCCGAAGGAGCAACTGTGGGCATGACCCAGCCGAGTGCCGCTGTGCGAGGCGCGCGACGTGCGCAACCTTGGCGTATCCGGGAAACATTCTGACGAAAGCCGACGGCGGCGATGCCCTAGAATTCTCCCGTTCCAACCCCGTGGAACATCTGGTCTTGATTGTTGTTTGTGCCGCGCCGGCCCATGCTGGCGCGGTCTTTTTCATGATCTCGGAAGCGGTAACTGGAACCAAAACGGGGGTTCCATTGGGCAGAGCCGCACTGGATTTCTCGGTGCGGCCACTTTTTCGCTTACTCGGCCGGCTTTCCTTTCATCGATCGATCAGGCTGCCACCTGCGGCCATTGACGGAAACTGACCACGTCCAGATATATGGTTAGGCGGAGACCATCAGTCCAGAACGCTTGATGTCGCGCTACGTTCCGAACTTCCGCGGAGATCCTGGTCTGTGAAGTTCTAAGACGCCGGAATCATTCGTTTTCAGAAGAGGAAATTCGAATGCGACGTATCAAGCTCAAACCTGCAGGCCGTCTCACACGACACGGCTTTAAACCGCTTTTTTCCGGAGACAGTGCTTTGGCTTCCGGAAACGGCGATACGACCTATGGATGCTCGCGCTGCGGTTTCGCCCTTCTCAAAGGCAATCGCGAATCTGCACTCCGCCCGTACTACATCCGTTGCCCCATGTGCTATTCCATCAGCATCGGCGCATAGTCAAACAAGGTTCATCCAGGAAAACCCCGGTGATCGACAAAGTCCCTGACGAATTGCACGAGCGCGTTCTGAGCCTAGAGATCGCATGTCAAAACCTCATCGGTCAACTAGCTGTGATGTCCGTCGCGATACATGCGCTCGTGCGCACGCACGCCGATCCGTCATCAGCTCTAGCGTCTTTTGAGCGCGAGTTCGAAGCCGTTCTTGAATCTGCACTGGGCTCATCACGCCTTGATCCTTGGGTGATATCTGCGCGCCGCGAAGCGAATCTGCTTAGACGCCATTTCGCGAACGGCGTCCGCGAGCGGGAAATGCGCTGAGGCGCTTGTCGCGTCGGCCTCGTCCGATGCGCCAGAACTCAGCCGACGTCGCGGATACGGCACTGTAAAAACACCCTGCGTTTCCTGTCGGTATGAGAGGGGCAATTAGACACCGCCGCATCCGAACGCTCGGCGCAGGTTTGTCCGGGGGCGACAGAATGTTTGCGATATCTGCCGACTAGCAAAATGCGAGTTGGGTAGACGTTACACTGCGTCACGCTTTCACTGGGAGGTGTGATGATCGACCTGGTTCTCGTTGTCTGCTTGATCGGTATCTCAGCACTATTTGCATTTGCCAGCTACATAGATCCCGCTACTGGCCGCTTTTCTCTGTTGACCGACTACCGAAACAAACGAAGAGACGGACCATACCAGTTCCGATCCTGGTCGGAATGACGCTGGCGCTGCATGACGAAGGAGCCGTTCGTGAGCTTGAGCACCACAACACGAAACAGAGCCCAAAAATGCATCACTGACCCATTGCGCGCGTCCACCGGTTACGCATGCGCTCCGGGATGTAGCGTTATCGCCCGAAACAAGCTTCTCCCGAAGCCAAGACTCGCTCGCGTCTGAAGATCTCTAACAAGCGCACATCGCAACATCTCGGCCAGTCGATCTGCATTGGGCGGCAACATGTCAATTGCTTCAATGAAATCGTCGATCGCGTCGGCCGCCTCGCTGTCTGCGAGAACCGCAAATCTATCGGTGTGACTGTTGCGGACTGCGAGGAAATTTTCAGCGACCGCGTCGACGAAGCCACCCGATATACCCTTTTCGATCCCGACACTCAAGATCATGTCCACTGCGTCGATCAGGTTCGCACCGTTGAGCTCAGCAGAGACACACGTTACCTTGATGTCCGCATCTACAGGCGGCACGCCGACGGATGGCCCGGATTGCAGCACGTTAGTACCGGCCAGAAAATGCGTATTCTGTGCTTTCGACAATGCACGTATGAACCGCGCAGTGCGACTCGATGCTTCACGGACGTCCGTATCGTACGGAATAAGGACGGCAAAATCAGTCTCCGTCAGACCGAACGCAGCTCTCGATCCCTCGCGCGCCTCACGCTCGACGCGTTCTTGTTGCGGTGGCAAAAGCCTGATCGTTGACGCCGGATGCAGGGCGCACGCATCCGCCATTTCAGTGGAGAGCAATCGTGTCAATGTCGCGCGCTGAGGATCGAGCACGAACACGCGTGCCGGGGCAAGGCGCCGCCTCAGCAGAAATTCATAGTCAGCGAGTGTGTCCGCGCACGACTCGAGTCCGACAAAGATAAGTACGCGCGCACAGCCTTCCTTGGCGACGGCCGCGGCGCACGTCAACGCCGCGAGCAGCGGAGTATTCGCAGCGTCGGATCCGAATGAATTGCACCCGATATTCTCGACGTCGACCAGGTCGACCGCCTCAAGATCCTCAACTGGCGAATAGCACCTAAAAAATGCATCGTTGAACGGCGCAATGATTTTAATCGCAATGCCAGAAAGCGTGCGAATCCCTCTCACGCTGTCCATCACTAATTCCAGCGTGCCGCGCTCGACGACGGGAATTACGAAAAAAAATTCCGATGCCAATTTCCCCTCGTTACCGTCTGTTAATCGTCGTTGCAACATTCAATATTCTGGAATATCTTTATCGACCGTCGTTGAAAAAGTCACATAGCGTTCTCATGCGCAACGCATTGCATTGATCAATTCAAATCGCATTCGCCCAGTGAAACGTTTGCGGAACGGCCTAAAGAAATTAACCGACCAGGCGGTGCAACCTCTTGTCTTGTCGAATATTCCGTGTCCAGTTCGCAAAGCGACACCGTCGACCATCCGCTCTCATTCACTTTAATATCGCTGAAATCGTTTAATCAGCGGGCTTCTTAGAAAGCTATGAGCCGCCAACATGTCAAGCAAATGAATTCGCGTACAACAGATTATATGGAAATGCATTTATCTATTTCTGACAAAGTTATGTCCTTTGTCGTCATGCATGGATTGATTCTTTTTTCACCTGGATAGAATTGCTGCAATGCACCTTCAATGAGAACAATAATGAACCAAGAAGCACGCTCCGGGGTATTTCAGCCGCGCACGGTCTCGATTCCGCAAACCGGCTTCCGCACAGCGAAAAAGCGGGACAAGCGCATAGGGCTTTTGCTGTTCGAGAACTGCTCATTCCTGGACATCGGACTGGTCGTTGAAATATTCAGCCTTGCCAATTCTGTGGCGGTGGCCTGGCACGAACAAACGGCTCACCCGTATGCCGTGTCGTTGCTGTCAAGCAAGGGCGGCCAGATTCGTTGCACGAACTCGATCACTGTGGAAACCGAATCATTGGACGCGACGGAACCCGCTTCATATGATGTGCTTTTCATTGCTGACGGAGAAGGAGCATCAGCGGCAGCCAACGACAAACGGACCACAGACTGGCTCAAGCGGGTATTCCAGACAGTCAAGGTCGTGCAAGCCTCGGGAAATGGAGCACTTCTTCTCAAAGGAGCGCAACTTCCAGGCGCACGCGGAATGATCGTACCGATCAGACCCGCGGGCACCCGCCTGAGCACCGCTTCGGAGAATAATCTCCAGCTCGATATCAACGCCGGCTCGTTGATGCTTACCGCGCTCTCGCTTGTTAAAACGGACTTCGACTATGAAACGGCAGAAGGCATTGCAGAACAACTCATGCCCTTCTCTGGCCGCTGGCTTGCACCGCTTCTCGGGGATGCGCCTAACGCAAACATCGCATCGACCATGAAGGACGCCGCTCGCTGGATCGAGGAGAACTGCGCACGCCCTATTACCGCGCACGACATGGCACGCAGCGTTTCCATGGGCGATCGGACGTTCCTGCGGCATTTCAAGGCAGAAATAGGAATGCCGCCTTCGGAGTATCTGCTGCGAGTACGGCTGGACATCGCATGCAGGCTTCTCATCACCACCACCTTGCCGATCGACAAGATTGCAAGGCGATGCGGCATGGGCAATGGTATTCGCCTCGCCAAGATTTTCAAACGTCGCCTCGCAGTCTCGGCGAGCGACTACCGCGCTTTCGCGCGAACCGAGTTCGACAATCAATGAGCGACGGCGGGGCACCGCGGCGACCGCGGGCCCGCTTTCCGGCGTTACTTCTTGAATACTCCGACGATTCCCGAGTGATCGACAACCAGTAGCGACGTGATCCTATGCCGCTCCAGCAGCACGAGCGCATCTTCCACCCTGGTCCCGACTTGCACCACGACGGGATCGCGGGACATGAACTCCGTAGCGGACTTCTCGAACGCTGTCTCTTCGTGCTCTTCAAGCAGGCGGCGAACGTCGCCATCCGTGATGAGCCCGTCACCCGCCTCGTTTCTGACGATTGCGAGACCGAGCTTGCTCTTCGTCATCACGGACAGAACTTCCATGACCTTGGCAGCCCCGTCGATGAAGGGCAGATTGTCGCTGACCATCTCGTCTTCGACCATGCGCAGCAGCCGTCGGCCGAGCGAACCTCCGGGGTGAAACCGGGCGAAGTTCTCTGGCTTGAAATCGCGGGCCTCCATCAGCGTCACGGCGAGCGCGTCGCCCATCGCAAGCGTGGCCGTCGTCGAAGCGGTGGGCGCGAGCTGTAACGGACACGCTTCCGTCTCCACGCCTATGTCGAGATGACAGTGTGCAGCTTTCGCCAACGTTGAAGATGGGTTGCCTGTAAAAGCGATCATCTTGTTGCCGTTCTGCCTGAGAAACGGCAGGAGCTGAATCACCTCATTCGTTTCGCCCGAGTTCGAGATAGCAATAAAAACGTCGCTATGCTGCACCATGCCCAGGTCGCCGTGGTACGCCTCCGCGGGATGCATAAAGAACGCCGGCGTGCCCGTGCTCGACAGGGTCGCCGCAATCTTGCGTCCGACGATGCCAGACTTGCCCATTCCGCACACGATCACCCGGCCCGTCGAGTCGATAATCGTCCGTACAGCCTCCGAATAATTGTCGTCGAGCCGCGCCACCAGCGCAGCGACGGCACGCGCCTCGACCTCGAAAACGCGCGCCGCCGATGCAACAAACCATGGATTGTTCATGAGGAACCTTCGCTATTCGCAAGTAGATGATCGGTTACGCGTTGCACGTCGTCCCAGGTGTCGACGCCATGTGGCGGCGCTTCGGCCCACGTCATGACCCTGATCGGAATGCCGAGCCAGATCGCACGCAATTGCTCGAGCTTTTCCGACTGTTCGAGCAGGCACACGGGTTCCCGCGTCAAGATGTCGATGACTTCGCGTCGATACGCGTAGATGCCGATATGGCGCAGAAAGCCCGACAAAGGCCATTGGTCGGGAGCCAGATCGCGAAAGTGAGGGACGGCCGATCGGGAGAAAAGCGCGGCGTCGCCACGTGCATTGAGGACAACCTTCACCACATTTGGATCGTGCAGATGCGCACGCTCCGTGACGTGCGAAGCGATGGTACCCATGCGCAACGCGGGATCGTTGGCGCAGAAATTAACGAACTCTTTCAGCAACGCCGGTGGAATAAGCGGCTCATCACCCTGAACGTTGATGACGATGTCGTTCGGGTGCCAGCCCAGCCGCTGTGCGACTTCTGCAGTCCGGTCGGTGCCAGACTGATGTCGCACATCGGTGATGAGCGATGGAATCCCTCTGTCGGCAAGCACGGTTGCGATACGGCTGTCGTCGGTCGCGACGATGATCTGCGTGTCGGCACCCAACGCTTCCCTGACGCGCCGATATACGCGAACGATCATCGGCACGCCGGCCAGTTCGATGAGCGGCTTCGCGGGCAGTCGCGTCGATCCGTATCGCGCAGGTATCACGACATGCAAGCGTGACGCGCTATTGGGTGAGGTCATGTCGGCTCCATGATTCGATGAGAGGGGCATAGGCGGCGTCGCGCGAAAGCCCTCCCTTGACGAGCAGATGCTCGGCGACGTCGCGCGCGACACCGTGACCACCATTGCATTGCGCGACATACGCTGCCGAGCGGAGTACGAGCGGATGCGCGTCGGCCGGCGCGCATGCGTATCCGGCAACGCGCATGACGGCAAGGTCGATAACATCGTCCCCGACGAATGCGATCTGTGCATCCTGCAGGCCGCGCTCGGTCTTGATTTGCTCGTATGCCTCCAGCTTGCGATCGCACCCGGTCACGACGACGTCAAACTTCAGTTGACTGGCACGCAGCGTCAATGCGGGACTCGACTTCGCCGACAGGATCCCTGTCGCAATGCCGTGCGAGCGCAGCAGCGCGACCGCGATGCCGTCCTTCACGTTGAACTGCTTCATACACTCGCCTTCTCCGTCCAGATAGATCGAACCGTCCGTCAGCACGCCGTCCACGTCGAACAGCACCAGCCGGATTGCCCCGCGATATTGCGGACTCACAGCCGGTCTTCTTCGACGGCGACAAAGGACTTCACGAGATCGTCCAATGTCTTCATTTGCGTCAGGAACGTTTCGAGCAGGTCGAGCGGCAACGCGCTCGGTCCGTCGCAACGTGCCTGATCGGGATTCTCATGTGACTCGAGGAACAATCCAGCGACACCCGCCGCAATACCGGCACGCGCGAGTTCGAATACCTGTTTGCGACGTCCCCCGGACGCGTCGCCAAATGGATCGCGGCATTGCAGGCTGTGCGTGACGTCGAAAATCACGGGGCGGTTGTCGGACACTTCACGCATGGTGCGAAAACCCAGCATGTCGACGACGAGATTGTCGTAGCCGAACGAACTGCCACGCTCGCAAAGAATTACGTTCCTGTTGCCCGCTTCATCACACTTGTTCACCACGTTCCTGATCTGCGCGGGACTCATGAACTGCGGCTTCTTGATGTTGACGACTCGCCCCGTCTGCGCAATGGCAACGACGAGGTCAGTCTGGCGCGCGAGAAACGCGGGCACCTGCAATACATCGACAATCTCTGCGACAGGCTTTGCCTGTCCGATCTCGTGAACGTCCGTCAGCACGGGAACACCGAATTCGCGCTTGACTGCCTCGAAGATCCGAAGCCCTTCGTCGAGCCCGACTCCACGATAAGAGTGAATGGATGAGCGATTGGCCTTGTCAAATGAAGCCTTGAACACAAACGGAATGTTCAGACGCCGCGTGACATCGACATACCGCGCGCACGCGGCGAGGGTCGAATCCAGGTCTTCGAGGACGTTGATGCCCCCGAACAGTACGAACGGCTCCTGATTGGACACCGTCACGGTGTTCGCAATTACGATCTTTGCCTGACTAGCAGTCGTCATGTTGTATCTCCCGTATCAAACGCGTGATTCAGTCCGCTCTCCCATGGAAGCCCGGACGGATGATTCAGTTTTTCCCGCAGCCCCTGGAGGCAGCCACGCCGCAAACCAGATTGGCCGCGTCCGATGCCTGCCATACGTCGACGGCGCGCACAGTCATCGGCTGAGCGCGGCCGCTGCCGAGAATCAGCACGAGATGATTTCTGTCCAGCACGCTAAACCCCGCCGACCGCATCTCGAGTTCAGGCGTGCGATCCGTGAGATGGTCCCAACTGGCTGGCTTGCCGATGGGCTTGCCGTCAAAGAAGAACTGCGCACGGCCGGGTGTATGCGCCGTCGCCGGAATCCACAGGAAACCGTATTTGTGAAAGCGGTTAAAGTCGGTTGCTGGTGGCGGTTTCATGCGCACGTCCGGCATCGCAGTCGAGTGATCGCAATAGCCCGTCGTACACGTGTGCTGATAGTGTCCGTACCAGTCGTGCAGCGCACTGCCATACCACGCCTCCGGAAGACCAAAGCGAGTGAGGTCGTATTCGAAAATGTCCACTTCGATGAAGCGCTGATAGCCCTGCGGCTGGCCGGGCCATTGCTCGGCCGGGAGCGCCGCCAGATGCTCGATCGCCATTGCCCAGAACGCTGGCCAGCCTTGCTGCGGCGCATCGCGCGAAGCCGCGGGATCGAACCTGAGTTGCGCCTCGATATACGCGCCGCCACCAAATGCGACCCCTACCCAGCCCGCGCCGTCCTTTGCCGGGGCGGCTGTCGCGATGCCGTAATTGGCGCGGCGGCTGTCGCCCAGCACGACACCCTCTTCCCGCTCGGCCCGTGATACGGCCGCGCGATCAAGGGGTGGATAACCGAAGAAGCGCCCGCGAAACCATTGGAAATTCGCGTTACGCTCGTCCTGCCAGTCCACAGCGCCCGCCGTGAAGCGGCTGCGAAACGTGTGGACCACGTAGCCCGCGCTACTTGCAGCCGGAGGTACGACGTCTTCACGCGTATTGGCCGATTGCGCAGCGGCTACCCCTGCCGACGCGAGCACGCATGCCAACACAACGCGTGTCATCCAGCTGCGCGCAATCGCGGAGCGCTCGCCGCTACTTCTTCGTGTCGCTTTCATACGCATAGGCCGCGTAACGATAGGCACCGTACTTCGAGCCATATCCATATCTCGCATGCTTCAGATTCAGGCCGTTGAAAAGCACGCCCGTCACTGCAACGCCGTTCTGGCCGAGACGTTTCATCGATTCCGTCAATTCGCCCATCTTCGTCACCGTCGCTCGCGCGACGAAGAACACCGTTCCCGCGGCCGGTGCGAGGATGCCGGCGTCCGCGGCAGCCAGCACGGGCGCCGTGTCGATCACGACGATGTCATAGGTAGCGGACACCTCGCGGATCAATGTCGTCAGGCGCTCGCTGAGCAACAGTTCAGCGGGGTTGCGCGGCTGCGCGCCCGTGGTGATGAGGTCCAGATTCGGCACGACATCGCTATGCAGCGCCGCTTCGAGCGTATGTTGCCCCGAGATGATCTCGGAGAGACCAATGCCCCGCTCGAAGCCGAAATACTGATGCAGGTAGCCTTTGCGCAAGTCGGCGTCGATTAGAAGCACGCGCTTGCCTGCCGTCGTCAGCACGGCCGAGAAGTTCGCCGAGACGAACGATTTGCCCACCGACGGCGCAGGCCCCGTAATCAGCACGACATTGTTCCTTGCGTTGAACATCGTGAACTGAAGCGCGGTGCGCAGGCTTCTGAAGCTCTCGATGGTCGGGTCGTCGGGTGCATCGACTGCCAACAACTTGACGCCGGGTTCCTTGGCCCGGATGCGCCGGTAAAGATCGGCCTGCAATTCGCTGAGCGGGATGGTCGAATAGACGTGCAGTCCGCTGCGTCGCTCGATTTCGTTGGGATCGCTGATGCCGCGAAACAGCATGTTCCTCACGAAGGCAACGACCACGCCGAGAAACAGCCCGACCAGCGCTGCCCCGGCAATGACGAGCACCCGCTTCGGCTTGACAGGGTCTTCCGGGATGTCCGCCTGATCCACGAGCCGCACGTTGCCCGTCTTGCCCGCCTTCACCAGTTGCAACTGCTGGAAGTTATTCAGCAACGACGTGTAGAGGTCCGTGTTCACCTGGACTTCGAGCATCAGCCGCACGATGTCCTGCTGCGCGTCGGGCAGCGCCTTGAGCCGCGCCGCGCCTTCGTCGTTGAAACGGCGCAGGTTCGCCATCTGGGCGTCGATCGTGCGGATCGCGGGATGTGCGGGGCTGAAGCGACGGATCAGCTCGTCGCGCCGCTGCTGCAACTCGAGCAGGCGCGTTTTCGCGTCGGCGGCCTGGGCAAGCGCGAGCTTCGCCTCCTCGGTGAGATCGATGGAGCCGCGCTGATCGCGCATCGCCGTATAGCGCGCTTGCGCCTCCTGGAGCCGCGATTTGATCACGGGCAACTGCGTGTCGAGAAACTTGAGCGACTGTGCCGCTTCGGCCGATTTGCGCTCGACGTTCTGAAAGACGTACTGCTCGGCGATCGCGTTGAGAACGCTGGCGACGCGTTGCGGACTCTTGTCCTGCAGGCTCGCGATCAGGATGCCGGACTGCTTGACCTTCTCCTGCACGTCGAGCTTGTCCTGCAGGTTCGAGATCGTCTTGACCTTCGAATAGCGCCGCAGGTTGAACTGCGCACCCGGCTTCCCCTGCAACGAGTCCACGACGAGCGTCAGCTTGCCGTGTGCGGACGGAATGGTCTCGAGCCGGCCGGGCTGACCGACGAACGCATCGTCGAGGTCGCTGCCCGTCAGGCGATAGTGGGTCGAGTCGATGACCGTCACGCGAAACCGCTTGCCCTCCAGCGCCTGCGGAACATCGAAGCGCGACACGCTGATACGCTCGGCACCCCAACCGTACCCGCCGAAGCCGAGCAAGCCGGGAGTGGACAGCTCGCTTCTGTCGCGCGCCAGCCAACTGCCGATCAGCGGAAAGCGGCGCGGACTGGCATCGATATAAAGCAGCAGCTTTTCTACCGCTCGCGTCACGACGAGGCGCGACGCCAGAATCTGACTCTCCGCGGCAGCCGTCGATTTCACGTCGAAGAGCGACGACACGTCGCCCAGCATGCTCTTGGCCGCGGACGTATCGGGACTCTCCTCGACCTGGATCATGATGTCCGTCTGATAGACGGGTTCGGCGATGAACGCGTACAGCAACCCGAGCGTGAGACACGCACAGGCGACGATGCCGATCAGCCAGCGGCTTTCGATGATGACATCCAGAATCGTGACGAGATCGAACTGCTCTTCGTCATCGACAGGACGTGAGGGAGGACGTGTCATTACGTTCATTCAATTGCGCCAAGGTAAGCAATGCGCCAATACACAGGAAACGTGAAAGCCCCACCGCAACTCAGGCGGTGAGCTTGATGCGCTCCGCCCATTCGTCGACACCGAGCGCGATCAGCTCGAGGCAACGCTCGAAATCCGCGCGCGTGCCGCGATAGGGATCGAAGATGTCGAGGCCCTGAAACTCGCCCAGCCGAAAGACCTTGCCGCGCGTCGAGCGATAGCGTTGCTCGATGGTTCGCTTCTGTTCGGTGTCCATCACGAGAATCATGTCCGCGCTGGAGCAATGCAGCGCGCCGAGCTGAATTGCCCGGTGCGCGTCGATATCGATGCCGCGCTCATGCATCAGCTCGCGAGCGAGCTGATCGGGCGGCATGCCGGAAAGCGCGCCGAGCCCGGCCGACAGAATCTGGTACTTCGGCAGGCGGGCACGCAGCAGACCCGCAGCCATCGGGCTGCGGCAGATGTTGCCGATACAAACGGTCAGGATCGAACGGATCATGCGTCAATTGCCTCGTGCAGTGCGCTGCAGGTAATAGGCCCCCGTCGTGCTGCCTACGAGCGGTGTGATGAAGCGGTCCCAGCGGATCACGCCGGGCGCGCCCACATAAACGACGTCGTCGGCGCGCAGCTGGAAGCCGCTCGCTAGCGACATCGCCGACGGCGACTTGCTGTCGAGGTGATAGACGACGGGCAGCGCGGCGTCGGCATCGCGGCGTATCACGTATATCTCGCTCGCATCGCCCGTCACCTGGCTGACGCCGCCGGCATCGCCGAGCGCGTCGCTCAGCGACAGACGCCCGTCAGTGCGAAATGGCACGGGGGTCTGCTTGCCCACTTCTCCCATCACGATCACGCGATGCTCGGCGAGCAGCGGCACCCGCACCACGTCGCCGTTCTTCACGACGATATCGTTGAGGCTCAACCCCTTCGCACGCATCTCCGGCAGACTGATTGCATAGGTCGCCGAGCCGCGCGTCAGCTCGATGCGCGACGGGTCGCCCGTCGGCGCAATGCCGCTTGCCTGATTCAGCAGTTCCGCCAGTGTGCTGGGAACGTCGGTGATCGGCTTGACGCCCGGACTGCGGACCTCGCCGTCGACATAGACTTTCTGGCTGCGATAGCCGACCACCCTCACGCTGACCTGCGGATCGGGAAGCACGGCGGCAAGCTTCCCGGTCAAGGCACGCTGCAGTTGCTGTTCGCTCAGCCCCGCGGCGCGCAGCTGTTTCACATAGGGGAATTGCACGTAACCCCGGTCGTCCACCACGAAGCCCGGTAGGGCCTGCGAGGCCATGCCCGCGCTGCCCGCCATGCCGCTCCCGAGGTCGTACGTGAGATTCGGCATCACCAGTTCCGGATGGTCCCAGACAATGATCGACAGGACGTCGTGCGGTCCGATCCGGTATGGCTGCGGCTCGCCGACGAGCGATGCATAGGTGTTGTCTGTTTTGACCCGTTCGCGGCTGTCGAGCTGATTGCGCTGGATCAGCGCAACGGTGATCGGCGTGACGATCGGAAACGAGTTCGGGTCTCCCGGGTCGACCGGCCGCGATGCATCGAAATTCATGCCGGGCGCGAACGCACAGCCGCCTAGCACCAGCGCGAGAAAAAGGACAACAGCCACTTTGGATGAATCGATCATTGTCATAGTCAACAGATTGAAGAGTGCGGCCATCGCATACAGCCATCCGCAAGCGGACGCAAAGCGCGCTACTCGGGACCCGTCTGCGCTGCCGAAGGCGGCGCGAACCACAAGTTGCGCGGATTGCTTTTGTCCGTGATGTCGTACAGCGTGAATTGACGCGCCAGCTTCGCGCCGCCGTCGCGCGTGAGCGGCGACCAGCGGATTGCCGCGACGCCTCCCGTCGAACGGGTGAACAGCGCATCGAACGGAATCGTCACGTAGATGCCCTTGTCGAAACTGCCTTCGCCGAACTGCGCGCCCGTCACATTGGTCTTCGTCGCATACGCGCCGATAGTCACGCCATTGCGGAACACGCGGCTAATGTCGAGGGTCGCACCGCGATCCTTCGCGAGGTACTGTCCGACGCTCAGATCGACTCGTACGCCGTTCCAGCCGGTGTCCCAATAGAGCGTCACGTTGCCCGTCGTGACGGAGTAGTCGCGCAACGAGAAGTCCTGCCTGAAACCTCGCTGCCGCACGCGGTTCACGTCTACACCGAGCGCCAGCGAACTGCCCCACGGGCGATAGAGCCACTCCGCGCCAACGCCGGCGAACATGCTTTCGAGGTATCCGCCATACACGCTGTAGTATTGGTCGCGGCCGATCGCACCCACGTGCGTGAGTTGCAGCAGCGGCATCGTGAAGCGGGACGTCGTCAGGTACTCGCGCAGATACGTGCGCACGCGCGGCAAATTGCTCGGAGCCGTGTAGGTGAACTTGTCGTAGTTGTCGACGAGTCCGAGGTTGAAATCGCCCGCAAGCCACGTATCGCGCCGTAGACGCGCTTCCGTATAGGCATTGGCCGATATCTGATAGAGCACGAACCCGTTCGGCCCGCCGAGGGTCTGCTGGTATGCAGGCCCCACGGAGACGTAGAAGCGCTTCTGCGAGCCCTCGTAGACGTCGGCGCGGTGCATGTCTTCGTCCGGCACGATCGCGGGGGGCGACGTGTACACGGCCTGCTGTCTGTCGATGGGCGGCAATGCACGCGTGTGATTCGTCACCCACGTGTCGCGAATCACGGCGTAACCGGTGACGGGCAGCCCGCGCGAACGCAGCGTGATACGGAACGCACGCACGTCCGGGGGCGCATCCCGGTTCAGCACGGTCACGATGCGATCGATCTTGTCCTCGAGATAGAACGCATCGACCTGATCGAACACGACGATGAGTTGCGCGCCGTCGCGATAGACGTTCTGCACCGTAAAGCCGGTTTGCTGTTCGAGGTTCCGCGCGGTCGCGCTCCAGTCGTACCCATTGGCGGCCGGAGCCGGCGCCGGCACAGCAGACGAAGACGCGGCCGAAGACGGCATGGCAACCGGTATCGGCGGCGGATCGCTGACCTTCGGCGTGCCGATGTTGCTCAGCTTGCCATGCAGCGTCACGCCGAGCATCGCGCGGTTGCCCCGTTCCAACGCGGCCGTGACATCGATATTCGAGGTCACGCGATACACCGCGCCGATATTGAAGCTCGACCGCGTAGTAAACCGCTGGTGAAACGGTTCATTCTGGTAATTGTTGCCGTCGTACTCGAGCTTCAGGATGAGCGGTGTCCACGGCGTCTGATATTGCACACCGCCGAACAACGATATCGAGCCGCGAAAATACCCGCGCGAGAACGTTCCGGAGTTCGACACATTCACGTCCGACGCAGGCCGGTTCCTGAAGCTGTCGCTGAACACGGACAGCGGGTTCGGAATATCGCCGCGTGCGCCGAGATAGCCCCAGCCCACGCCGAGACTCCAGTCGAAATCCCCGGTGCGCTTGCTCGCAACGAAATACTCGCCGGAGAACAGGCCCGTCCCGCCGACATCGCGCATGCCGAATGCGAGCGCCGGCCTGATGGCCGTTTCCTTCAGCAGGCGAACCTTGAAGTCGATGCTCTTGTCCTTGTAGCTCTGCGTGCCGCTCAGCGTTGCAGGGCCATATCGTTGCGAGCTGATGTCGGTATAGCGGAAGCCGAACTCGAGCCAGTCGAGCGGCTGCAGCATCACGTTGTACCGCGTATAAGGCGACGTGACCGAGACGCCCACCGACGCTTCGCCCGCCTCGTTCATGCGTGCGGTAGGCGTTTGCAACAGCCCTGCCGTGCCCCAATCGCTGGCCGTGACGGGCAGGTCGCGCGCGCGGAACTGCGCAGCTTGCGGCACTGCCGCCGCGGGCGCAGGCTGCTCGGGCGCGACGCCGTGTCCCTCATCGTCCAGTCCGGAGGGGCCCTGCGTCGCGAAGAAAGCGGCGAGGCGGATTGAGAGCGACTCGGGCCAGCCAGAGTCGCGATTGGGCGCCCAGATCCATGCGCCGGGTGCGGGCGGATCTTGCGGCGCGCGATTCCACAGCGCAACGGCCGCCTTCTGCACGACGCCGTCCGGCTGTGCGATCCACGCCCAATCGGGGGCTGCATCGGGATTGCAGGCGCGGATGTAGTACAACGCCTCGGCTTGCGCGACGTACGGCACAGCGCAAAGCGAGCCGTCGCCGCGGATCACCGTGACACTCGATGGCCGCTCCGGAATGGCGACTGCATCGCCTGCGTCCAGAATCGGATCGTCGCTCGGGTTGGCTTGCAGCCAGCGTGGGTCGGCGCGCTTGAGCACGACGCGGCCGGTCGCCCGTCGCGATGCAACGAGTGCGGCGAGTCCCTCGCGCTCTGCCTGAGGCGGCACGTCCGGTCCTGACAGATAGCCGATCTGGTCAAGCAGCGTCTGCCTTGCACCTTGCTGCAAGGTGCGCTCGCGCGCCGACTGCCACTGGATGCCCGTGACGTAGATATCACGCTCGCGCGCTTGCGGCGTGGCGAGCCTGTCGGCCAGCCAGTCGCCGAGCCGCACCGGTGTGCTGATGGTCACAGCGTGCGCTCCGAATGCGGGCACGCTTGTACACGATAGCAAGCAATAGAACGCATAGCTTCTTCCGCGCTCGAGCGCGTCCTTGACTCCGCTGGCCATCACGTCAAGCTTCGGCGGGCCAGCGCTGCCAGCTGATGCATAGCCCTGGGTCGAGACATTGTTCGCCGTACACGACGATAGCCTTGCCCGCTTTCTGCGCGACTGCGTAGCGCGCGTCGCGCAACGCAATGCGCCCCTGCGAGCGCTCGACGTACCAGCGCAACTGCGCGGCGCCCGGGCCCGTGTAGCGAGTGTCCGAAGGCATGCTGATCGGCTGCACCGTCACCTTGTCGTATTCATCGAAATCGTAGCCCGGCATCACATCGCGTCGGCGCACATACGATGTCACGCCCGCAACTGCTAGCCAGTCCGGCGGCGACGCCAGCCGTACGTTCGCCCATTCCGTCGACAGACCCGTCGCGCCGACAAGGCGGCCATTCTGAATGCGCAACACTTCGCGCGCGCCTGAGTACCACACTTCGACGTCTCCCTGCGGATCACGCTCGATGTAACCAAGCACGAGAAGCGCCGTGCGTCCTCGCGAGGAGACCTTCAGATACCGCTGATCTTTCGCGAGAACCGTGCGCTCGATTTGTGCTTCGCTGGTTTGACGAAGGAAGGCGTAGCTGTCCGATATCGCGCGCATGGGCTGGGTACAGGCGCACAGCAAGATGATCGATGCGCAGGCCAGACTGCGGGCGAGCGTCACCGGATAACGCTGGGCGTAGGGGCGGAAGCGGGCATGACCCGCAATTTCGAGAAAGCGCAAGGATCAGGGCGTCGTGCCAGTGGTACCCGTCGTCCCCGTCGTTCCCGTCGAGGACGTGCCATTGCCGCCGCCACTCGCGACAGCGGCAACAACGGCCGCCGTTGCGACGACGCCCGCCACGACGAGTGCAGTTCCACTGATGCCGCCCGCCGTCGCAGCGGACACAGCAGCGGCGGCACCCTCCTCGCCCTGCGCGTATGACAGTGAAGGCAACGCAAGCGCTGCTGCCGAAACCAGCATAAGAAGCGTTTTCATACACCACCTCATTGGGCGGCGGCAAAAGCCGCTGCAAAAAGTTAAATACCGGCGGCTTTGAATTCACTTAAAGAAGCCGGGTAATTGCGATTGCAGCTGCAACGCTCTCGCAATGAGCCGAATAGTACATTTGCTGCAGTGCAATCGATGCTTGCGGCCAAAAACGGCAATGTTTTGACGAAAAAAGGAAATACCCTTGTCGCGCAAATACAGCTCGCACGTATGCACCGGGCAATTGCATTGACTTACGGCGTCAATATCTTGCCGTTTGACGTCAGTACGGGTTTTCCCGCTTTTTACCTGGATATGATGCGACGCAAAAGAGTTAAAACGGCTTCTGATGCCAGAACGAACATTATTTCTCGCGTATTAAATTTAATGGGAAATGCACGTCCTGAATTCTTCAACTGTGCCGTCACCTCCGCCGCCGCGCCGACCACCTGATTGTCGCGGCCCGTGACCCTGCCCAAATTGACGGCAGGGGCGGCGCAGCAAGCCGGTTGATGCTTTTCGTGGCAGTCAGATCAGGTGTTTTTCGTTAATTCCGAAATCAGTAACCATTGGGGAAACGTCATGCAAGCGGCTCGCTTTCTGGAAAGCAATTCCGTCGTTTACCGCCTTGGTTTCTTTTCGCGTGCACTCGACTCCTGCATCGTTCTCATTGGTGCTGCAATCGCATTTTCTATGCGTTTTGATATTTCAGCTTCATGGACACAGCCAATTGTCGTGCTTGTCGCATTCAATACGGCGATGAGTGGCATTCTCTTTCCCGCACTCGGCATTTATAAAGCGTCGGATCGCGATTCGTTATGGCATGTTGCAATGCGCATAACCGTAGGCTGGACAACGGTTTTCATCGTTGGCATTGCGTTTATGCTTGCGGTTCAACAAGCATTTTCGATTTCCCGGCTCTGGTGCGGCGCATGGTTCGCCGTCACGCTCGCTCTACTGATCACGGTGCGCTCGGCCAACCATCGCCTGTTGCACGTCACGAAGTCGCGCTCGCGCGTGAAGATGAAGTCCGTCGCAATCGTCGGTGCGAACGCATTCGGCATGCAGCTGGTCGAGAAGCTGCAACGTACTCCGGCGGGTGGCTTCAAGTGCGTGTGCGTCTTCGACGATACCCCTGAGGCCGCGCAGTTTTCCTGCGGCGTACCCGTCATCACGTCGCTCGAATCTCTCGCAGCCACGGTGCGCGACGGCGTGATCGACGAACTGTGGCTCGTGACCTTCCGCGAAGAAGCGCGCATCGAAGCGATCCTGCATGAGTTCAAGCACGAGTTCGTCAACATCCGCTTCATCCCGAACGTGCAAGGCCCGGCGCTTTTCAACCATGCCGTCGACGAAGTGCTTGGCGTGCCAGCCATCAATCTGCTGGCCTCCCCGCCTGCCGATCACCGGTTCGTGCCCAAAGAAGTATTCGACCGGTTCTTCGCCGCGCTGGTGCTCATCGCCATCCTGCCTCTAATGGTGGCGATCGCGATCATGGTGAAGCTGTCATCGCCGGGGCCGGTGTTTTTCCGGCAATGGCGCAAGGGCATAAACGGCAGCGAGTTTCAGATCTACAAGTTCCGGACCATGGTCGTGCATCACGAAGAGCCGGGCAAGCTCACCCAGGCGAGGCGTCACGACCCGCGCGTCACGCCCGTCGGCGCGTTCCTGCGCCGCACGAGTCTCGACGAGCTGCCGCAGTTCATCAACGTGCTGCGGGGCGAAATGTCGGTTGTCGGGCCGCGCCCGCATGCGCTTCAGCACGATGAGCAATACAAGGATCTCGTGCACGGCTACATGTGCCGGTACCGCATCAAGCCGGGCATTACCGGCTGGGCACAGATCAACGGCTATCGCGGCGAGACGGATCACATCGACAAGATGCAGGGCCGCGTCGCCCTCGATCTCAACTACATCGAGAACTGGACGTTCGGCCTCGACCTGAAGATCGTGCTGATGACGATATTCCGCGGCTTCAGGGGGCTGCATGCCTACTGACGCAACACCTGCCTCGCCGCTACATCAAGTGTTCTCTCCTCTCTCACGCATGAGATTGCCATGACCGTCACGCACCGCGTCACCCGCAAGGGCCTGATCCTCGCCGGAGGAACCGGTTCGCGCCTGCATCCACTGACACGCTCAGTCAGCAAGCAGTTGATGCCTGTCTACGACAAACCGATGATCTATTACCCGCTCTCGACGCTGATGCTCGCCGGGATCAGAGACATCCTCATCATCACGACGCCGCAGGACAGCGCAGCGTTCTCCACGCTCCTCGGCGACGGTTCCAGCTGGGGCTTGAGTCTTTCGTACGCGGTCCAGCCGCAGCCCGATGGCCTCGCACAGGCATTCCTTATCGGCGAGAAGTTTCTGGGCGACAGTCCGTCCGCGCTGATCCTCGGCGACAACATCTTCTACGGGACCGGCCTCACCGCCTTGCTCGAGCGTGCCGGCGCGAGACAGGAAGGCGCGAGCATCTTCGGCTACTACGTAAGCGATCCCCAGCGGTACGGCGTGGTCACGCTCGACGACAACGGCAACGCGACCAGCCTCGAAGAGAAGCCGCGCGAGCCTCGCAGCAATTACGCCGTGACGGGCCTCTATTTTTACGACTGCGATGTCGTGCGGATGGCGCGCGAGATCCGGCCATCGGCTCGCGGCGAGCTTGAAATCACCGACCTGAACCGCGCGTATCTCGCCCAGGGCCGGCTCAGCGTCGAGCTGATGGGTCGCGGCTACACGTGGCTGGATACGGGCACGCACGAATCGCTGCTCGACGCCGCCAACTTCGTCCATCTGATGCAGGCGCGTCAGGGGCTGCAGATCGCGTGTCCGGAAGAGATCGCCTGGCGACGCGGATGGATCGGCGGCGAGGACGTCGAGCGCCTCGCATCGCCGCTTCTGAAGAATGGCTATGGCCAGTATCTCATCAACCTGCTGCAGCAGGAGATCGCGCTTTGAACATCATCGAAACCGATATTCCCGGAGTGCTGATACTCGAGCCGAGCGTATTCGGCGACGAGCGCGGCTTCTTCGTCGAAACCTTCCGCGAAACATGGCTTGCGACGGCAGGCGTGAACGTGAAGTTCGTACAGGACAATCAGTCGCGCTCGCGGCGCGGCGTGCTGCGCGGCCTTCACTTCCAACGGCGCAATCCGCAAGGCAAGCTCGTGCGCGCCGCCCGCGGCACCGTATTCGACGTCGCCGTCGATGTCCGCGAGAGTTCACCCACCTACGGCCACTGGGTCGGCGTCACGCTCGACGACGTGCGTCACCGCATGCTGTGGATTCCTCCCGGCTTCGCACACGGCTTTTGCGTGCTGTCCGAGGACGCCGACTTCGCCTACAAATGCACGACGTTCTACGACCCGCAATCCGATGCGGGCGTGCGCTGGAACGACGCGGACATCGGTATCAAGTGGCCGCTGCCCGCCGACGCCGCGACCCTGTCCGGCAAGGATCGCGTTCTTCCGCTCCTGAAGGAACTCGAACCGCTGAGGCTGGCTGCCTCGCGTGAGGTCACGATATGAAGCGCGAGAGGCTATGCGGTGTGTGCGCGCCGACAGGAGGCGCACGATGACGATTCTCGTACTCGGCGCAGGCGGCCAGGTAGGCCGCGAACTCGTGCTGCGCGCAGGCGACCGCCAGGTCGTCGGGCTTGACCGGCACTCGCTCGACATCACGGATCGCGACGCCGTAATGGAAGCGTTGCGTGAGCACGATGTGCGCATCGTCATCAACGCGGCCGCCTATACCGCTGTCGATCGTGCAGAGAGCGATGCCGAAGCAGCCTTCGCCGTCAATTGCGATGCCGTCGCGGTGCTGTCCAGTGCACTCGCCCGCACGCGCACGCCGCTGCTTCATCTGTCCACGGACTACGTGTTCGACGGCTCGCACCCCGAGGCATACGCACCGGACGATCCCGGCACACCTGCCGGCACCTATGGAAAGAGCAAATGGGCAGGCGAAGAAGCGATCCGTGCGCGGTTGCGACAACACGTGATTCTGCGCGTCTCGTGGGTATTCGGCGCGCACGGCAACAATTTCGTGAAGACCATGCTGCGTCTCGCGCGCGAGCGGAGCGAACTCAGCATCGTCGCCGACCAGTTCGGCGCGCCGACGCATGCCGGCGCGATCGCCGAGGTGCTGCTAGCGCTCGCTGACCGGCACCTTCGCGCAGGCCGCAACACCTCGATTCCCTGGGGCACCTATCACTACACGGGCTCGCCCGTCACGACATGGCACGGACTCGCCAGCGCGACGCTCGCTTATGCCGCAGCGCGCGGAATGATCGACGAGATGCCCGTGTTGCGGCCCATTGCGACAGAAGAGTACCCGCTGCCCGCGCCCCGACCGAAAAACTCCGCACTCGACATGGGTACGACGCGAGCGCTGCTCGGCTTCGACGCACGCCCATGGAAAGACGGCCTTATCGAAGTACTTGACCACTGGGCTGCCCACTGATGCGCTATACGCCTACAACCCTGCTCGTGACCGGCGGCGCCGGCTTCATCGGATCCAACTTCGTGCACCACATGCTGCGGTCGGACCCTGCCGTGCACATCGTCAACCTCGATCTGCTGACGTATGCGGGCACACTCGACAACCTGTCCGATCTGCCCGCGCCGGACAGGCACGTCTTCGTGCACGGCGACATCTGCGATTCATCGCTCGTCACGCAACTCTTCGACGAGCATCAGATCGACACCGTCGTGCACTTCGCCGCGCAGAGCCATGTCGACCGCTCGATTACGCATCCCGGCGAATTCGTGCGCACCAACGTCAACGGCACCTTCACGCTGCTCGAAGCCGCACGGGCCGCGTGGCTCAGCCCCCAGGAACGCGACCCGCTGGAGGTTGCGCGCACGCGGCGCTTTCATCACATCTCGACCGACGAAGTGTTCGGCTCGCTGAGCCCGAACGATCCGCCATTCGCTGAGACCACGCCCTATACGCCCAATTCGCCGTACTCCGCCAGCAAGGCGGCCTCAGACCATCTGGTGCGAGCGTATTTCCACACCTACGGTTTGCCCGTCGTCACGACCAACTGCTCGAACAACTACGGGCCGCGCCAGCACGGCGAAAAGTTCATTCCGACGGTGATCCGAAATTGCCTCGAAGGCAAGCCTATACCCGTGTATGGCGACGGTCAGAACATTCGCGACTGGCTCTACGTCGACGATCACTGCCGCGCGCTTCACCGTGTGCTCACGCACGGACAGCTCGGCGAAACATACAACATCGGCGGCTGCAACGAGTGGCGTAACAACGATGTCGTCGCCTTGATCTGCCGGCTGTTCGACGAACGGATTCCGGGACGCGCGCCGCACGAACGGCTGATCGAGTTCGTCAACGACCGCGCGGGCCATGACCGGCGCTACGCGATCAACAACGCAAAGATCACCGATGCGCTTGACTGGGGTCCCGCCGAGGACTTCGAGAGCGGCCTCGCAAAGACGATCGACTGGCAACTGGGGTGGACACAATGAAAATACTCATCACGGGAGGCGCGGGCTTTATCGGCAGCGCACTTGCTAACGCACTGGTTGCACGGGGCGATGCCGTTACCGTGCTCGACAATCTTTCGCCGCAGATTCACGGATCGAACCCGGGCGAATCTCCGCTGTTCCAGAGCCTGCCGGGTCAGGTGCGTTTCATCCAGGGCGATGTACGCAACACGAGCGATTGGGACCGCGCGCTCGACGGCCAGGATGCCGTCGTTCATCTCGCAGCCGAGACGGGGACGGGACAATCGATGTACCAGGTCGACCGCTATGTGGAGACCAACATACGCGGCACGTCGGTGCTTCTTGATCATCTGGCGCGGCCCGGAAACACCGTTCAACGGGTAGTGGTCGCGTCGTCGCGGTCGATATATGGGGAAGGCAAGTATCTCGGCCCTCAAGGCTACGTCTACCCCGCCACCCGCAGTGCGCACGATATGCGCAACGGCCGCTTCGAGTGCCTCGATCCGCACACGGGCGAATCGCTCACAGTTGTCGCCACCGACGAAACGTCGAAAACCCATCCGAGCTCCGTCTACGGCATCACGAAGCTCGTACAGGAGCAACTGGTGCTCATGGTATGCGCCGGCATGGGCATCGGCGCCGCGGCGCTGCGCTTCCAGAACGTCTATGGACCTGGGCAGTCACTGCGCAATCCGTACACAGGCATCCTGTCGATCTTCTCGACTCTGCTGCTCCAGGGAAAAGACGTCAACATCTTTGAAGACGGCAAGGAAACGCGTGACTTCGTCTACATCGATGACGTGGTCGAGTCCATCATTCTCGCGCTAGATGCCCAGCACATCCAGCAAGCCGCATACAACGTCGGTTCCGGCGTCGCGACCAGCGTGCTCGAAGTTGCCGCGACCTTGAAGCAGATCTACGGTGCCGCCGGTGAATTGAACATCACAGGCGATTTCCGGCTGGGTGACATTCGCCACAACTTCGCGGACGTGACGAAGATTCGCGACGAACTCGCCTTCCAGGCAAGCGTTTCGTTTCGCGAGGGCGCAGAGCGCTTCGGCGAATGGGTGCGATCGCAGACGATCGAAGACGCGGGTTACGAACGCTCCGTCTCCGAAATGCGCGCACGCGGTTTGATGAATTAATCCCGTAACCTGAAAAGCGAGTCGAGCCGTGAGGTCTACGAAAATCGGCATCGTGACGGTTCTGTTCAAGTCGGACAGCGTCATCGATGGCTTCATCAAAAGCATGAATGCGCAAACGTTCCGCGAGTTCCATATTCTGTTCGTCGAGAATGACGTCGCCAACTTCCATTGCGAGCACGAGATCCGCAAGGGACTGACCGTACCGTTTACTTTCGTTCGTAATCGGGACAACGCGGGGGTTGCGGCGGGGAATAACCAGGGCATCGATTTCTTTCTCGGTGACCCGTCTTACACGCATATCCTGTTTCTGAACAACGACATCGAAGTCAATCCGGACTTCCTGCATCGGCAGGTCGACGTGCTCGCGAATCACCCGGAAGTGGATGCGCTCGCGCCAAAGATGTTCTATTACACGCCGGCCGAAAAGGTCTGGTATGCGGGTGGCAAGCTCAGCTATCTCAAGGGAGGCTGCCGACATTTTGGACACAACAAACGGGATCGGCTGACACGCGACGCGCTTTATCGCGTGGACTATGCGCCAACCTGCTCGCTGATCGTCAAGAGCTGGCCGCTGCGAGATTCAGGCATCAGGATGTGGGAAGAACTGTTCGTCTACTACGACGACACGGTCTTTTGCCATGAGCTGACTCAGGCCGGCATCCGCATTTACTTCACGCCGCGAATTCATCTCTGGCACAAGATCAGTTCGTCGACGGGCGGTGCGAAGTCGGAGTTCTCCCGCTACTTCATGACACGGAACTGGCTCTACTGGGGCATCCGTCGCCGTAACCTGGCGGTGCTCACGTCGGCGCTGGCCTTGGGTGGATTCCATTTTTTGGTGCGCAACAAGGTCGAAATGCGCGCGATGCGCGACGCGCTGCAGATGACCCGGTCGTTGCCGCAAACCTGATCGCAGAGCGCGGGCGGCGTTCGCCCGCACTCAACTGGAGAACTGGGGGAGAGATGGCGTATCGATATCACATGCGTGGAAGCAGCGTGATCAGGAAACTGACACTCGTGAAAAGCGAGTGGGAATATGAGCGCATTCTCGAATCGATGCGGCAGGTGCAACGACCGGTCGTCGTGTCGTTCCTGAATGCGCATGCTTTCAATCTCGCGTGGCAGGAGACCAATTACCGCAGGAGTCTGGTGGAATCTGATGTGCTGCTTCGCGACGGCGTCGGGGTCTCGATTCTCTTGTCGCTGCTCGGCGTCCATCCCGGCATCAACATGAACGGGACCGACCTGATTCCGAAGATGTTGAATCAGTCGTCGGGCCGCGTTGCGCTGATGGGTACTCGAGATCCCTATCTATCGATCGCCGCTGACAAGCTCGCTTCTTCCGGCGTATCGATCGCACTCAAGCTCGACGGATTTCTGCCCGACCATTGTTATGTGAACGCCGTTCTTTCGGGCAAACCGGATGTCGTGATTCTGGCGATGGGAATGCCCAAGCAGGAGCGTATCGCGCTTGCACTGAAAGACGCCGTGAACTGGCCGTGCCTGATCATCAATGGCGGAGCCATCCTTGATTTCATCTCGGGCCGCGTCACTCGCGCGCCCAATGTCGTTCAGTCGCTTCATCTCGAATGGCTGTTCCGCCTGGCACAAGAACCGAAACGGCTGTTTCGCCGCTACGTCCTGGGCAACTCGGTTTTCCTGTTTCGCGCACTACGAATATCGCGTTCGTTCAGGCGTGTGCGGCAGGAACAACAAGCGCTCATCTGACATGGCGATGACCGACGCGGAACACCAGGCAAACATCATCGCATCCGGCAAAGACCAATGAGAAAGATCGTCACGCTTGTTTATTATCACTCGATGGCGCGCTTCTTCTGCGCGATTGAAGACGCGTGGAAGCAGTACGAACCGGATGCAAAGTTTCTGCATCTCGCCGTGTTTCCCGGCGCGTGGGCCTATTTCAAGCTGCACGGCCGGGAGGTCGTCGCACTTTCCTGGCGCGCCCATGCGAGCTCGAGCGCGGAGACGGACCTATCGAACGAAGAGCTGCAAGCGCTGATCCGCTTCCATGCGTCCGCCCCGAACCTTGAACACCCGCAGGAAAAGAAGCTCCGACGCCAGGGCCGCAAGATGATGGCGCTTTGCGAAGCGCTCGTCACGCGATTCGATCCGGACGTGGCGATTGTCAGCGGCGACACGCGCTTGCCCGCCGAATCGCTGATGCGCGCATTGAAGCGCACGAAAGCCGCGACCTGGTACTTCGAACAAGGACCGTATCGCACTACCGTTCTCGATCGGCAAGGGGTCAATGCGAATTGTTCGTTCCGGCACGAACTCGCTGGCCTGCAGGCATCGGCAACGCCGTTCAATCCGGTCACGAATGCAACGCGATGGGGTAACAGGCTCTACACCTTGCTCGACCGTCTCGCTCTCGGCCAGGGCGCCATCACCGGCTTCGTGCCGCCTGATTTGTTGCCATACCGGCTCCGCAAGTGTTCGCGCGCGCGCTATGCGGCGCTCGGTTCCAAAGCGCCCGACAACATGGATGCTCGCAAGACGGTCCTCGTGGCCATGCAGGTACCCGAAGACGCGAACAATATCTACCACAACCCACTACGGCTCGACGACGTTGGGCTGTTGCAAATCGTGCTTGCAAGCGCCGATCCGTCATGGACGATCGTGGTCCGCGAACATCCGCTGTACCGCCGCAAGTACTCGCCCGCTTTCTATGACCTTGTTGCGGCATCCGGCAACGTCATCTTGAGCACTGCGCCGCTTTCGCAAGATCTCGATCGGTGTCGCATCACGGTCACCGTCAATTCGATGACGGGGCTCGATGCGTTTGCAAGGGAGCATCGCGTCATCGTGCTTGGAGAATCGTTCTACGACCATCTTCCGGGCATCCTGACCGCGAGGTCTCAGGACGAATTGCGTGCACTGCTCGTCGCTCAGAATGAGACGGGGTGCCCAAAGCCCGCGGAACTGCTCGGGCCGCTCATTGAAAAGTATTTCATCAGAGGGCACTTTACGGACATCGACCTGTCGTTCACGCGGTCGATTGCGCAGCGCGTTCTTGCTTCACTGCCGGCGGTGGCATGACGCTGGCGCGCATTGCAAACATCGCTGTCTCCATCCAGCGCAATCCCGTGGTCCGGCGCATCGCGTCGAGCTTCGTGTCGCGGGTGCTCGGCGCCGTCGCCAATCTTGCGTTCGTGGTCTATCTCGGCAGATATCTCGGGGCCGCACAGACGGGCCTTTACATGATCGGCCTGGGCGCGGCCACGCTGCTCTCGACGATTGGACGGCTCGGTCTGGAACAGATCGTCATTCGCGAGGGTGGTCCACTCGTGCGCGACGACCAATGGCACGCGCTGCGTAGTATCTACCATCGCACGGTGAGGTTGTGCCTGTGTGCCAGCATCGCGATTGCCGCTCTGCTGCTACTGGTCAACGACCCTCTCGCGCGTGACGTCTTCCATCAGGAAGCCCTTCGCGATGTCATGCCGTGGTTTGCAGCCTCGATCGTTCCGCTCGCTTTTGCGCTGCTGCATGTGCCTTTCCTGCAGATCATTCATCGCCCGGAAGCCAGTATCGCCATACTCAGCCTGTGGATTCCCCTCATTTCGTTGCCGCTGATGCTTCTTGTCCATCCTCAAACAGGAGTTCAAGGTGCACAGATCTATCTCGCAGCCAGCGTTTTCAATGCGGCACTTGCCTACGCGCAATGGCACCGCTTTATCGCTCACAAGGTCCAGGGCAGCGCACAATATGCTGTTCCACATCCGCCTCTGCTGAGCGCTGCTGCGCCGCTCCTGATTGGCAATGTCGGTCAGATGGCCTTGCTCTGGGTCGCAGTCTTCGCGGTAGGCATGTCGGCTTCGCCGGGTGCAGTCGGTGCGTACTCGATCGCGCAACGGGTCGCACTGACGTTGTCCGGCTTTCTCATACCGCCAATCGATGCTCTCGTGGGCCCGCGTATCGCAGTCATGCGAGGCGTCAAGACACGCGATGAAATAGAAGAAATGGTTCAGCGCATCTCGTCGCTGCTGTTCGTCGTTGCTGCTGGTGCGTTCATTCTGATCCTGTTGTTCGGTCCCGAGATCCTGAAGCTCTTCGGCGGCGAATTCGGCGAAGGCTATGGCGCGCTCGTGTTTTTGACATTGGGTCAACTGGTGATCGTCGCGAGCGGCTCGGTCAGGCCCTTGCTCGTCGTACACGGCCGCGAAAAAACCATCCGCAACGCGATGTCCGGGGCCGCCGCGTGCTGCATCTTCCTGTGTGCTGTCCTCCTTCCCCTCATCGGACCTGTAGGAGCGGCGATCGCCACGTCACTTTCCCTCGCGGGCGAGAAGATCGTGGAAGGCGTCGTTGCACGCCGCAGACTCGGCATATCGGTCTTTCCGCCCGTCGGATTGTATGCGCTGCAGTTCAAGAACTGGCTCGCCCGCAACGATGGACAACGATCATGAGGCTGACCATGGACCTCGGCATCTGGTTCAAGATTCGCAATCGGATCCGCACCTGCCTCCAATCAACGCTGTTTCCCCTGTTCTTTGCCAACTTCGGGCGAGGTGCGCGGATCCTCCGTCCGTTGAGGATCAGCGGATCCCAGAACATCTCGATCGGTTCAGGCGTTTTCATCAACAACGGCGCCTGGATAGAGACAATTCGATGCTTTAACCGCGAGCCGGCACTCGATATCCAGTCAGGTGTCTATATCGGCAATCACTGTCACATCATTGCAACGCAATCGATCGTCATCGAAGCTGACGTACTGATCGCCGATCGCGTATACATTGCCGACTATGTTCACGGCTATCAGGACACGCAGACGCCGATCAAGCATCAGCGATTGACGCCGCGCGCCCCCGTCCGCATTAGGGCCGGCGCATGGATAGGTGAAAACGTCGCATTGATCGGTTGCACGATTGGACGCAACAGTGTCGTCGGTGCCAACTCGGTTGTGACATCGGACGTTCCGGATTGCTGCATAGCCGTGGGCTCCCCCGCCAGGATCATACGACGCTGGAACCCGAATGCGAAGGACTGGGTACGCGTCAGGGACTCATTGCCCGCTGTGCAGACCGATCGCTAACCCCCGCTCTAGAAGCAGCTACCAATGAAAATCCATTTTGGACGCCGCGGCGCCAATGCCCTGCTTTTGACTGCGATATTGCTGGCGAGTGGCGGCTGGATAGTCGTCGTGCGCGTCGGCAACGCACCTCTTATTGCGGCGATATCGATCATCCTTCTTTGCGGGTTTCTCGGTTCTACCCGATTTCCACGCTCGATTAGCGGCATGTTTGTGATTTTGCTCGGTATCGTCTTTATTTCCAGCTACGCGCAGGATCTTTCGGTCGACGATAAGGAGTTTTTTGTGATTCTCAAAGGTCTGATCGCGATGATCGCCTGCATTCATTTCAAGCGCTCTCGCCTCGATTTCAGGGAACTGTTCGTCGATGTGATGTACTACACCGCTCTAATATCGCTGGTCCTCTATCCGATTGCGTACGTTGCACCCGGTATCGCGCGGCACATCGACGGTGAATACAGCACGGTGTTCGGCCTGCTTTACGTTCGCGCCACGGATATCGAACGCTTTGCGCACTATCGGAATCAGGGCTTCTTCTGGGAGGCCGGGGTGTATGGCGTCATGCTGACGCTCGCTTATATTTACAACGCGTTGATGTTTCGCAGGCGGCGCGGAATCGTGTTCCTGCTCGCAGCAATAACGACGCAATCGATGGGTGCCCTCTCTATTCTTTTACCGTTAGCGTGCTATCTCTACATCTATTCGCGGCAGCCGAAAGTCGCGAAGCTCCTTGCCACCTTGGTTGTCGTGTTCGTGGTTGCGGCCATTTCTCTTCCCAGCTTTGTCGGCGACGCATTCACCGTGCTGTTCGGGCGCAATGTCAACGACGACGCCAGCATTCTCGTGCGCATCAACGATCTGACATTGGGTTTGCGCGCCGCGTCGGACAGCCTGTGGCTCGGCAGACCGAGCGGAGACATGGACGCGTACAACGCGCTCGCTCTCGACGAATTCGGATACGTCAAGATAGAGGACAGCGGGATTTCGAATTCGCTGACATGGCTCGTGTACAAATACGGCATACCCGTTGGGCTAATCTATTGCGCCGTTTTGTGGCGGCGTGTCAGGCGTGACTTTGGAAGTGTCGCGCCGATCGTCTTCGCTGCATGGTGTGGCTTGCTAATGATCGAACCACTCGGCGTGTCCATCTTTATGTTCATGCTGCTGGCGTACAGGGACCGTCCCGCGCCGATCGACGTCTCATTCACGAACGAACCGACCGTCGTCAAACGTGAAGGCGATATGTCTCCGGCTTTGCCCTCCGTGTAAGAAGCTGTGCATGTACATCTCAGGAATATCGGCGCCGACAGACAAGACAATTTCGGCAGGCGAAATGAAAGAACGGTCGAATGAAGAACTACGCAATATCGATTCTGGTCGCTCGCGCGAGGCCCTCTGAGGCACTCCGTCGAGTATTCGCTGCCCACCGTGCGAGCGGAAGGTTCATCAATCACGCGCTTACATCCCTGATGTTTAGATCTTCATCGTTCAACGGAGCTTGACTCATATGTTGAAAGTAACAAAGGCCGTATTTCCCGTTGCCGGTCTCGGCACCCGGTTCCTGCCTGCGACAAAGGCAAGCCCCAAAGAGATGCTGCCCATCGTAGACAAGCCCTTGATCCAGTATGCTGTCGAAGAGGCCATCGATTCGGGCATTACGGAAATGATTTTTGTCACTGGCCGGAGCAAGCGGGCCATCGAAGATCACTTTGACAAGTCGTACGAGATCGAAGCCGAACTCGAGGCACGCGGTAAGGAGAAGCTGCTCTCGCTTGTTAGAAGTATCAAGCCCCGTCACATAGACTGCTTTTACGTCCGGCAGGCGGAGGCGCTCGGCCTCGGGCACGCCGTGTTATGTGCGGAGAAGCTAATTGGCGATAGTCCCTTCGTGGTGATGTTAGCCGACGATCTCCTGCTCGGCCAACCACCGGTTCTGCGACAGATGATTCGCGTATTCGACCACTACCATACTTCGGTGATTGGAGTCGAAGAGATCGATCGCCAGATGTCTGGCTCATACGGCGTAATCGACGGAAAACAATGGGAAGACAATATCTTTAAATTGTCCGGAATTGTGGAAAAACCAGTTCCTGCTGTTGCTCCGTCGAACTATGGTGTGGTTGGTCGCTATATCCTGAAACCTAAGATTTTCGAGCATTTGCACGCATTGCAGCCAGGCGCAGGCGGAGAAATCCAGCTCACAGATGCGTTGCAGAATTTGCTTAAAGATGAGCAGGTTCTAGCGTACAAGTATGACGGAAAGCGCTTTGATTGTGGCAGCAAGCTAGGATACTTGAAAGCAACAGTTGAATTCGCGTTACGTCACCCCGAAGTTGCGGGGGAGTTCGATCAGTATTTGAGGTCTCGGGTCGGTACGCCAGGCAATTCATTCATAGATCACATTGATTCTTAGACGGCAACCAGAATGCAGATCAGTTTGTTTCGATGACTGAATTCAATTGATTATTTCCGACAAAACCTTAGCGGTGAATGCCGACTAGATCTGGTGGCACCTTTAGTTCCGTTAGACTCATAGATGGTCGTAGAAGGACCTTCTCTCATTGGCATGTCTCTGTCCTTCGAGACACTGGCCTGCGTGACCCCCCCGTCCATCGCAGGTTCGACTTCGGCCCTTCATGACATGTCATGAAGGGCTTTTTTTCCTGAATCCGCTCGATCGATGAAAACGCTCGTTACCGATCTCGAGCCCAACGGATGTCAACCACTGTGCGCAGTCGAAAAAGCGGAACAACACGGGGCCTGTGATTGGAAACCTCACTGTGGAATGCAATCAGCAATGTCGGCGACGCCGCGTTGACCTTACCTCTCGCGATGGCGTGCGCGGTCTGGCTTCGGCTCTGCGATCCGATGTTGGCGCGTAGGTGGGTGTTCCTGCTGAGCATTGGAGCCGCACTAGTGGGAGCAACGAAGATTCTATATGCAGGTTGCGGCATCAGCATCTCCGCGATCGGCTTCCGCGTTATTAGCGGACACACGATGCTTGCCACCTCGGTCTGGACGGTTCTTCTTGCACTTGTATGCCAGGCCTCGGGTGCGAGTATGTGGAAGGCGTCTGGTGTTGGACTTGTCATCGGCGCGCTAACGGCAATGGCGCGAGTACTCGATCACGCCCATACGGTGTCGGAAGTCGTTGCCGGCTGGACCGTGGGAGCAACGGTTGGGATACTTTTTATTGGAACACTCGGACGGTCCCGGACAAAACTATTTCGGCCACTCGCCGCTGCTGGGACCTTATTTCTGATTACGTCTTTGGCGTATGGACACCATGTACCGATTCAGCGGCTAATTGACGAACACTCGCACTATTTTTGTGCCCGAACAGCTTGAAATGAAATACATCTGGGTGATGCGTGGCTTTCTGCTCAATTGTCCGCGGTGCAACCACCTAAGTATTAGCAGGTAGCCGATACGGCGCGCCGTTGATGCCCAGCGCCTCCGTCGACAAGAATGGGAGATTCGTTAAGGAGGCTTAATCGGACCACGCGAGCCCGCCGCCGGTTGGACGATCTTATCAAAGTTTCCGATAACCTGTATTTGCACGGGCCGCCTACCTGACGCATTGATTGATTATCGGACTGGTACGGTTACGCGAGCGTGGCCGTCTCACCGGTCGCGTAACGGGACAGGACGAGTCATGACGAATATCGTCCGCACTTTGTCACTCGCTGACACGCATGATTGCCTAAACTCCCTGCCAGGCAAGTAGTGGCTGGTGCAATCGGGACAGCATTGACCGGAGATATATGAGCACCGCTTTTGGCGCGCGCCGTGCCGGCCGTTCGGATTCACGTATGGTGCACGCCCGGGCTTCATGCGCCCCCCGAGTAACCCGGATAAACGGAATCGCCATGGAGTTCGTATTCACACTACTCGTAGTCTGCGCCATAGGCGCCGCGCTGCTCGCGGACTGGTGGCGCGCAAAGGTGGAAAAACGCGCAGACGAAGTGAAGGCCGAGGCGCATGCGCGAACGGATCTCCTGATCACAACGGCCGCGCTCATACTGCGTACGCACCCGCAGCGCGATGAAGTGATAGCAGCGGTAAAGGAGTTGTCTGGCGTGCAGGAGCGCCGATGGGACGATCCGCAATACAGCGCCGCGCTCAACGCAACGCTGCGCCGCCTCGCCGAGGAAAGCGGAGCGGCACAGCCGCGAGACTTGAACTGAGCGAAAGGGCGGCGCATCACGCCGTGGCCTGTTCGGTTGAATGGGCGGCGAGGTCGGCGTTTAACCACATTGACAGACGACACTGCCGCACCGGTTGACATATGAACAGGCGCTGCACAAGGCGAACCGCAACGGCTCGCCTTGTTATTGAGCGTGAGCAGATCGCTGCTTTTCCGTTGATGTCCACGCGTAACGACGGACAGCGAGGAACGGTCCGGCGCATGGGGCAACGTGTAAAGCGCTATGACGCACGCTTGCGCGCCCACACGGCGCAGGCCGCCGTCACCAGTAGCAGTACGACGGCCAGCGCGACGTTGCCTGCTGCGATGCCTATCAGCCGCTGGTAGGCGAGGCTGACATCGTCGCTGAGCCACAAGCGGTCATGCACGAACGCAAGGATGACCACCGCGCCGAACTGCGTGCCCGCATAGCTGATGTCCGAGTGCCCGAAGCGCAGATAGCATGAAAGCCACACGAACACGCTGACGGCGAGCAGACAGTACGCGACGCTGCCCGCCGTCAGTGGCAGCACGCCGAACACGACGGCGCAGCCTAGCGCGCAGCCGAGCAGCCGGTGGCACATCCGCTGTACGACGCGGTAAAGCGACCACGTGCCCTGTGCATCGACGGGAACCATCAGCACGACGATGGCTGTCGTCATTGCCTGAGCGAAGCCGTCGGTGGGATAACGCCACGCGAGATACGCCAGCACCGACAGTGTGATCGCACCGATCATTGTGTGCGGCACGCGACCGAGAGTCCGGTCCGTGAACGCGTGCGCGACGGCGGGACGGACGGCGCTGGCTTCGGGGTCGCGCGCATCGAGCACCGACATCACCGCCGCACCAGGCAGCGTTACGCCCAGGTAAGCCGTCGTGCCGACCAGCGCATTGAGCCACAACGCCTGCGCGACGCTGCGCAGGTCCGCAGCGGGTTGCGCATGAGTCGTCGCCACGACGTAGAGTGCGAGCGCTGTTGACAGAATCCACATGTAGCCCGCTGAGCGCTTCGTCGCCAGATACAGCCCGGCGGCCGACAGGCACGCCACGAGCAACACGAACTGTGCGACGTCGTTCGCGCAGAAGCGCGACAGCAGCACCCCGGCGACCGTCCCGCCGAATGTGCCGGCGATCTGCTGCACGCCGAGATCGAGCGCGGCGCCGAGCGTGAGGCCCGTCAGCGAAAACGCGCAGATCGCGGCCCACCAGATTTCGGGCAGCCCCAATGATCGGCTTGCATAGATGGCAAGGAGCGTCGCAAGCACCGCTTCCGTGCAACGGCGCAGTCGCGCCAGGAAGGCGCGCGAAGACAGCTCCGCACGGAACGCGGCGAGCGTATTGCGCAACGCGAGCAGGAACGTGTCGAACATTGTGTCGGCGGATGCACTGGCGGGACGCGCGCCGTCCACAAGTGACGGCTCATGCATAGTACTGCCTCGGCCGCGTCCGTATCCGCCAAAGCCGCAACTACCTTGATGGGAGGCGGCGGCACTCGCGGTCGCTGTCGTGTCGCAAACAACATTGATTGATGAACTCCACAATTTCTGAAGCCACCAAGTCCACGACCCTTGGGGCGGAAGGCAGCCGACTACAACTCCCGCCCGGAAAACCCCGCCAGGTATGACTCCCACCGCGACGAACCGTCAGATACCCATAATCGTACCCATACTTCCACGGATCGACCGGCCTGTCAGGCCCTCGGCTGATTCACGCACGGCCCGCGCTGCTCGCTCCGCTTCGTCGATAACACGGCTGCAGCCCACTGCGATCCAGCAACGCGGGGATCTTCGAGTTCGGATTGATGTCCACGAAGCCGCTGCCAAACTGCTCACCCTCGCCGATCCTGATCAGCCAGGCGTCATACTCGGCCGCCGAATAGCCGGCTGCGAGCAGTTCCTCCAGCAGGATCGTGACCTTTACGCCATTGGGCGTGCCCAGCGAATAAAGCTGCAGCGGATGGCGCCCGACAGGCAGCACCTTTTCATGCGTCGGCCCGGCGACCGGTCGGTTGATGTTCGCAAAGATGCCACCGTTGGGTTTGTTCCAGGTCAGACCTTCGGGGGAATATCGTCGAGAGAATCAGCCATGCAGTTCTCCGTAACGGCTCAGTGCCGATTCAGGCAACCAGCGGATAGTTGGACGGGAACAGCGCGCGACGGGTCTCCTCGTCGTTGACCTTCTTGAACTCGTAGTCCTTGCCGACTGCTCTGGCGCGGGCCGCCGCTGGGCGTGCATCGACTGTTTCGAACAGCCGCTTGAGGTTGGGAAACGACCCCAGCGGATCGTCGGCCCCCTTGAGCACACGCGAAGCGCGATCGAGCCATCCCCATGCCGATATATCCGCGATTGTGTACGTTTCACCCACGATGTACGTCCGCCCTTCCAGATGGTCGTTCAGAACCTGGTAGTGGCGCTCGGCTTCACGTCGATAACGGTTCACCGCATAGTCGAGCCCTTCGGGCGCGGCGAACTGGAAGTGCACTGCCTGGCCCGAGAATGGCCCCAGACCGGATGCCAGGAACAGGAGCCACGAAAGCAGCTCGGGTCTGTCCTCCGGTGCGCCCTGCAATTTGCCGGTCTTCTCCGCCAGGTAGAGCAGGATCGCCGTGGAGTCGAACACACGCGCTTCCTTGCCGCCCGGCCCGTCTGTATCGACGATGGCAGGCACCTTGCCGTTGGGGTTGATCGCGCGGAATTGCGGCGTGTGCTGCTCGCCCTTGCTCGTATCGATGGGGACCATCTCGTAGGGAAGACCCGTCTCCTCGAGAAACAGGGCAATCTTGGCCGGATTTGGCGTGGGGTGGAAGTAAAAGCGGATCATGGCGGTACCTTCAGGTTTGCGAATGGGTTGATGCACGCGGCACTGCTGCAATGCGCGCGGGCGCGGGTCTGGAAGCGAGCAGTACACCGAAAACGATGATGACGATCGACACACCTTCAGCCAGCGACGGCGTTTCGCCGAGAACGGGTATGGCGAGAACCGAGGCAACAGCAGGAAGCAGCGCAATGACAGCAGTGGCAGCCGAAGAGCCGAGCAGGGAAACGGCCCGGTTATAGGTGATGAGCGCGACGCCACTCATCAGCACGCCTTGATAAATCCCCTGCAAGGCGATCTCGCCCGGGGAGGCAAGGCTGAACCGGCTGAGGCCGAGGAACAGATAGACTGGAAGATAAAGCGCCATCGACCAGAGGCAGATCAGCGCAGCGGACTGGATCGGTGTCAGGCCGCTGCGTCGAAACAGCAGCGTATAGATGGCCCACATCGCGGCAGCGGCCGTCAGTGCGAACATGCCAAAAGGATTGGGTTTGCCATGGGCTGCTACACCGGCACCCGCCAGGCAAACGAGCCCTGTAATGATCGCCGCATAGCCGATCCAGCGTGACCTTCCCTGCCGCTCACGCAGGAAACCCCAACCGAACACGCCGGCGAAGACTGGCATCAACGTCGGTGCGACAGACGCGGCCTGAGCCGCCGAAGTCAGCTTCAACCCGAGTGCGACGAGCAGTACGAAAGGCACGCCCCACAACACCGCAAATATCAAACCCTCGCCCCAGGCGGCGGCAGACAGGCGGGAGCCCCGGCGCACGACAGTCGGCGCGAGAAGCATGCCGCCAATGCCGAACCTAAGCGCGGCAATGTCCCAGATGCGAAGCTCGCGGGTGACACCGAGCCGTGTCACGACAAACCAGCCCGAGAAGATCATGACCGTGAGCGCTGCCCAGGCGAATCCCGACAGTCGTATGCGTGAGGCTTTTCGCTGCGCCTGCTCAGGGTCGACGGCCGCCGCAACCGATACCTTGCCGCTTGCCATCGATCAGGCCGCTAGAAGCGCTTTCACGGCAGCGAGAATCGCATCCGGTTCGAGCCGCTTGCGGTAATCGGCCTCGATACCGGCGAGCACAATGCGCCCATCCGGAGCAATCACATAGGTGGCGGGAACCGGCAATTCCCAGCTCCCGTCGCCATTGATCGCTGGCAACGCCTTGTTGTTCGAGCGCAGTGCCTCACGCAGATCCTCGGGCAGTGCATAAACCAGTCCGAAGCGGCGCGCGACGGAATTACCTGCATCGCTCAGGATATCGAAGGTTAGCGCGTTTGTCTGCGCAGTGGTCAGCGAACCGTCGGGCAGCTGCGGCGAGATCGCGACCAGCCGGGCGCCCAGCGCGGCCATCTCAGGAAGGATCGCCTGATAAGCCCGCAACTGGATATTGCAGTAGGGACACCATCCGCCGCGATAAAACGTAAGCACGACGGGTCCGTGCTGCAACAGTGCCGAAAGCGAGATCCGATTGCCATGTACGTCCGGTAGCGAAAAGTCCGGCGCTTCATCGCCAGTTCCGACTGCCTGGTCCAGCGCGAACGTGGCACGCAGTTCGTCGATCCTGGCCTCGTAGAGCGCGACGCGCCCGGATGGCGCAATGCGCGCGAACTCCGCCCTGAAGCTGTCCAGTTGCGCCTGCAGTCCCATGACTCTTCTCCTCCACGCGATGCCTCCACGGGGCACCATGCACCCACCGCTATATTCAGGTCGCGCCCTTTTCGTTTTAGAACGCGCATTCTATAATCGCTCATCGCAGCGAAGTTGGCAAGCTCGCTGCGCCATGATGGATCCAGGTGACAGAGATGGCGAGACCAAGGGAATTTGACGAAGACGCAGTGCTGGACGCAACGGTCCAGTGCTTCTGGAGGCACGGCTACGAGGCGACGTCGGTGAAAGATCTCACCGGGAAAACAGGTCTCACCGCCGCAAGCCTTTACAACGCGTACGGAGACAAGCGCGGCCTGTTCCGGGCAGCGCTCGATCGCTACGTAAGCGAAAGCATAGGCAACCGCATACGGCGGTGCGAAGCGCTCCCTCCCCTTGAGGCGATCCACTCGTTCTTCGACGAGATCCTGCGCCGCTCGTTGAACGATCGCCAGCATAAGGGTTGTATGCTCGTGAACTCGGCCCTGGAGATGGCACCGCACGATGCTGAGTTCCAGAAGATCATCGCCGGCGTTCTTACCCGTATCGAAGGCTTTTTTCTCGGGTGCATCAGAACAGGTCAGGCCGACGGGACCATTACGCAATCACAGCCGGCCGCAGTCCTCGCCCGGCACCTGCTTGGCGTTCTGATGGGTGTTCGCGTCCTGGCGCGCGTTCGTCCGGAAAAAGCGCTGCTGGAAGGGGTGATTGCGCCAGCGCTCGCCCAGCTTGTACCGCCCGAGGATGCGCCGAACTGACGTGCCATGAAAGATGAGTGCTTTCAGGCAGGTACTTCGGGCAGGCAATCCACGCCACGCACGATGGGAGACCAGGCGCCAGAGTTCAGCAATGCGCGTGGCGAGGCTTCCACACCGATTTCTGCGTAGACCTTTTTGCCCGGTCGGCAACAACAGCAAACGGCAACTCCGCAACGAAGGGCCGCAATTCATCCGCACCGGAATGGAACACTGCGACGTCCAGAATGCCGGCCGACGCGATCTCGGTGTGCCCTTGCGCCGTCGAGTGCAGATGAGATTGCAAACGGGGAGCGGGGCATTGCGCTACGTACCGTAGTGAGCTACCTAAGCGGTGCACTCCCAGGCAACTCGCTGCGCTGGGTGGGCCCGGCACCCATGCATGGCCGGCGAATCCCGCAGCAGATTTCCGCTATTGCCGGCAACCGCTCGCACCGCTCGCGGTATACCGTCTGACGCCGAGTTTCGTGAAGGGATAGCCGTCATCTTCCGCGGACTGGCATGCCTGGTCTCGACTTCTGCAGCCCGCTGCAGAACAACCTGAATTACCCTCACTCGATTGTCAATCGGTGACCGAAACCCTTGCGTTGAAGGGCGTTACGACCGTGGCGGGAAATGGCGTCGCTGCCTGGTTGCGTAGGCACGCCACTTCTAGAAGTTCACAGCCGCTTCCATACATCGGCCACTTACGGCGAATCGCTCGAAGTTCCTAAATCCACGCAAGAATGGCGCAACAAGGTCTTCATTCAGCGCCATCGCATAACCTGTGGAGAGACGGCGGTCTGCGAATTTCGCGCGACTCGAGCGTTGTGCATCAAACAAGCCGATCGAAACCTCAAAGCGGTCACGATTCCGGATTGCATTCGCACCGCATGCACTTGAAAGGGAGCTTCGGCTCAACCCACGGACGATCCGAATGGGGCTGGCAATCGTCGGAGCGTAGCGACCTACGCTCCCACGGTCAGATGCTTTGTCATTGGTACGCAAGCCGATTCCAGTCCACGCGAGCTACGGTAGGTCGATACCGAGTCTCCCGTCCAACCACAACGGCGATAGAACGCTGCCGCGTTTAGCGTTGCATCGAGACGCATTGCGGCAACGCCATGCACGCCGGCCAACGCCTCGAGAAATTGCAGCATCTTGCGTCCAATGCCCAGTCCCATATGAGATGGCCGCACAAAGATTGCGTCGATTTGCCCGTTTGCGACCGTAAGCATTCCCGTGCCAACGACTAGTTCTTCGTCGACGGCAACGTAAAAGTCGTTTTCGACAACGCTGGCCCATTTATCGGTCAGCGTTCCATCGACCCATTCAGAAAGGGCCGCCTCGGGATAATACTCGGCGCACGCGGCATGCACCGAGGTTTTGCGGATATCCCAAGCGTCGAAGATGTCATGGCGATTCGCTTTTCGTATCGTCACCATGCCGCGCTCCCCGGCTCGAACAAACAAGTCGACACACGGGCAGAGCCCCGATAGACGGCAAGACGTTTCTTGTAATGCATGCAACCACTCCTATCTGCGCCAATGCAATTAGGAGCGACTAAAAAAGACTCGGCCCCGTCATGACTGGCGGGGCCGTTGAGGAAGTCTATATGTGATGTATAAACGTCACGATTCCCACGACTCGCCCTCGGCAGTCATGGTGCACATCATGGATTTGAAAGTGTCGGAGTTCATGCAGACATATTGCCTCTCTAAGAGATTACAGTCAACGGGGACCGACGATTGTCACCAATGTAAGCGGTCGACGAGAATGCCTCGAAATGGCCGAACCCGGAAATCCATGGGCTGACGACGAACGGGCGGCCCGGACTGATCGCCGAACTTCCCTAGTCGACCCACTCCGCTCAGACAACTTTCTTTAAACCGATCCGTCAGCAAAATTCAGGTCGCTATCTGGAGTGCCACTATGCGGCCGCTGGCGACCTCACCCAATCGGCCGTGACCGGCCTGTTGAGGTCGTCATCCAATTCGGCTAGCGGAGCCCTCGTCCACCCTGGCCCAATGGCCGTTGTTCGGTAAGCTAATTGCCCCCGGCACTGCCGCAAGCCGGCCATCTTCGGCCGTTCGACATCGAATTAACAAAACAATTGAACGTCTGCTCCGCTCGGTTAACGGACCGTCTTAGACGTTCAACGCAATTCGCCGGGATACTACTCACCACTCGATCTTCAATGGCTCGCCGCGCAGCAGGCGCAACAAGCGATCGCCGACGCCAAGCGCGGTAAAGGCCGAAGCCAGCTCGTCAGCGCTTTCCGTGTTGTGCTTCCAGCCTTCGTTGTGCACCGCCAGGATCTTCGCATTGGGGAAAGCATGGGCGGCAGCCAGTGCGTCGTTGCCGTCCATCGTCATCTGGAAGCGCCCACGCGGCTCGGCCGCGCCGGCGAAGACGATCACCACCTTTGGAGAATACCGACGGGCGACCTCGGCAGTGCCCTCATACCAAACTGTGTCGCCGGTCACATAGACCGCGTCGCCCTCTTCTTCTTCTCCCAGCAGAAAACCGATGACGTCGCCCGAATACGGCTCGATTCCCACTGGGCCATGTCGCGCAGGCGTACCGGTAATCAGCAAACGTCTAGAGCCTGGACCTTCGAACGTTTTTGTTTCGAAGGGTGTCAGGCCCAAGGCATTACCGCCCAAGCGGGCCTGCCCGGAGAGCGTCGTATAGGTTGATTTCACGGACGGCAATATCAAGCGCCCCGTTGTGTCAAGGTTATCGAAGTGATGGTCGTGGCTTAGCAATACGGCGTCCAATGGGCCGATTTCCCCGATCGTGAGCGCGGGACCGGTGGTTTTATGAAACGTCACGGGCTTGCCGGGATATGGCTGGTAAGTACCTGGCGGATCAAAGGTCGGATCGGTTAAAAGCCGAAAGCCACCTACCTCTATCAAAGCGGTTGGTCCGCCAATCAGTGTAATAGTTGCACCAGTCATCACAGCGTCCAATGTCGAAGTGGGAATGCGGCGATTATGGCGGTCTGGGTTTCCGCGCGGCATTCCCCACATTTGTTCAGCGGATGCTCGATTTCGCACAAGTACATTCAGGACATAACGGGCATGCGCGTGAAAGAGTTGCAGGCAACGGAGATGCGCGCGGTGGCGCAGCAAGACCTATTCGATCAGTGCACGCTCGCTGGAAAGGAGGTTCATCAGAAAATCGACCACCGTTTTGATTGCGAGGTTGGTGACGCCATCGCGCCGAATCAATAGCCAAAGTTCCCTGGATGGCGGCGCTTCCTTCATCTCGCAATGCACCAAGGTTGCTTCACCGCGCCCGACAAAGTGAGGCAACAGGGCGATGCCTGCGCCGGCACGGGCCGCTGCCGCCTGCATCACCTGACTATTGCTTTTGAACGCAACGCGGGCGCGTGGATAGGTTTCGCGAAGCCAACTGGCTTCCGGCAAGTGAGCGTTCGCATCGTCGAAGCCGACGAAGGTCGGGCTTTGGCCGGCTGCCAAACGTCGCCGCCATTCGTCCACGGCATAAAAACCAAAACCTGGCGTTGCCGCCCGCTTTGCGATGACTTCACCGTCTGTTGGCCGCCCGAACCGCAGCGCAATGTCGGCTTCGCGTCGCTCGAGGCTGACCGCTCGAAAGTCGGTGGCAAGATCCACATCCAATGTCGGATACGCTGCAGTCAAACCGGCCAGTTTCTCGACAAGAAAACATTGCGCCAGACTTGGCGGCGCATTGACGCGCACAAGCCCGCTCGGCTCCTGCGGCTGACCGCCGCGTCCGAGTCGTGCGGCCGCCACTTCCATCTCGCTGGCTGGCGAAAGCGCGCGCACGCCAGCCGTGGTTAGCACATAACCATCGGGGCGACGCTCCACCAATTTCTCACCTAGCGCTTTCTCGAGCGTCTGAATGCGCCGAGAAATGGTCGCGTGCGAAAGCGATAGCGCCCTGGCCGTAGCTGAAAGGCTGCCATAACGCGCCAGAGACACGAAAATGCGGATGTCTTCCCAATCGAACGATGTGCGAATTTGATCAGCCATTGTCGGATATTAGCGAATGGTTCAACGACGACATGCCGATTAGCATGCACCCCTGGATTAAAGAGCGTCCGTCGATGCACGGCCGGCAGCTTTGACATTTGCTCAACGAAAGCGGCTTAAAGCGCCTCAAAGGTGAAAGGATACGTCATGCGTGAAGGGATCAAAGGAAAGGTCGTTCTAATCGCAGGAGGCGCGGGCGGGATAGGCTCGGCCGCGGCGAAAGCATTAGCCGCGGACGGCGCGATCGTCGCGGTTGCGGACATAGATCAAAACAAAGCGGATTTGTTGGTCCAACACATTCGTGCCGAGGGCGGCGAAGCCAAGCGATACGACGTTGACGTCACGCGAAAGAAAGACATGGAGATGGTCGTGAGTACCATCGTCGCTGATTTTGGGAAGCTCGACGTACTGATCAACAGCGCGGGTGTCATGTTGATCCGTCCGATGGCCGAGGTGAACACGGAGGAATGGGAAACCACGATCGATCTGAACTTGAAGGGGACCCTATGGGGGATCGCCGCTGCGCTGCCGGTGTTCTTGCGGCAAGGCTTTGGCCATGTGATCAACCTGGGCTCGGTGCATGGACTAAAGGTGTTCTCACCGGGTGGCGCCGTGCATTCCGCATCCAAGTTTGCGATTCGGGCGCTTTCGGAAGGCCTGCGCGCCGAGATGGCCAGCCATTCGATCCGTGTGACCTCGATCACGCCCGGTGCGGTGAACAGTGGTATTCAGAACAAAACCACCGGCACCGACAGCGCGCGTATTCTGGAAATCTACACAAAAGCGATTTCTCCAACTGCCGTCGCGCGCGCCATTACCTTCGCCATCGAGCAACCGATTGAAGTCGACATCAACGAAATCGTCGTACGTCCTACCGCTCAATTACTGTGATTCAGTATCGCCCATCAAGCAATGAGGTTTGAGCCTTTCATCGCTTGGTTCGAGATGCGGATAGTTGCAACGGCGACTCTTTGATAATAGCCATCGGCAGCGCTCGTTGGCGAAGACTTGCTTTTGCTCCGGATAACCAAGCAAAGGTGGAAAAGTCATCGGTTGGCGTAACGCCATGCACGGTCGGATTGGTGAGCCCATCTTATTTGCCTCGGCTCGGGAGCTTTGGCCGAATGTAATCGAAAGCGGACGTTTAGCACGATGAATCCATGCGACCGAATTGGGTCGGTTTCGGGCGACCGCGTCGGGCAGTGACCGGCCAATGCACGTTGTTCGACGCTCCGCCAGTCTGGTTCCGGCCGCATCCCTGGACTGTCACTCACGGATCGGCGCCGGCCAAATCAAAGCAGATGCCCTCCGCGATTCCGGGGGCGGGTCGCCGCAAGCAGATCTGACAGATTCACTCACTCGGCACTGGGAAAACGTCGCCGACGCGACAGGCGTCGCTTATGGTGGCTATGCGACAGACCATCTGCGGATAGCGAAGGGATTGAGCGGGCAAGTCCAGCACGGCGAGGTCGCCGGCTCGCCGTCCCGACGCTACTACAAGCATTCCTGCGCTTGCTCAGGTGACGCGCACGAACTCTCCTTCGGCGAAGAACCACGCCGACATCGTCCGCGCCAGCTCAAGCACGACCTCCGCGTCGGTCCGGCCGGAGGACGCGCGCACGTGGAACGAATGATCTGCGTCGTCTACTACATGCAGCGTGGTGCGTGGCGCCAGCGTCTCGACGACCGACCTCAGAAGGTTAAGCTCGGCCAGCTTGTCGCGCGTGCCCTGCAGGAAAAGAATCGGCACCGTGACGTCCGCCAGGTGGTGTGCCCGCTCCACGCCGGGCGCGCCCGCCGGGTGCAGCGGGAACGCGACGAAAGCGAGGCCACGCGCGCCGTCGAGCGGCGAGATGGCTTGGGCCTGGGACGTCATGCGGCCGCCGAACGACCTGCCGCCCGCGAAGAGCGGCAGGGCTGGCAGCCGCCGGCGGGCCTCTGCGACGGCTGCCTGCACGGTAGCATGTGCCACGGCCGGCGAGTCCACCCGCCTGGAGCCCCGCTCCATGTACGGAAACTGGTAGCGCAATGTGGCGTCATTGGCCGCCGCAAGCGCGTCGGCCAATGACGACATGCCGGCGTGCTGCATGCCCGCGCCGGCACCGTGCGCGAAGACATACAGGGCTCGCGCGTCCTCCGGCACTCGGAGGAGCGCGGAGACCTTAGTGCCGTCGGGCAGTGCCAGGGAAAGCGATTCTGGGTCGTCCATCGTATTCAGCTCGTGTCGTTGTGGCCTTTGCGCCGATTCTGCATCAATGAGGACTCGGGGAGCGTTTGTGGTGGCCTTCCGCAAGGGGCCGGTACAGTTTGCAGACCGATCCATGGAGCGTGCGCCCACCGTGAACGGCGCCGCGGTCGCGATGTGTCGGTTGACGATCACAAGCCCGATTTGCTGGTCGCAATGTGATCCGCGCTTGGAGACAACTGCGCATTGGCACGCCTGCATCATTGTCAGCGCGCTGTTACGACACTGCAATCAGCGTCAAAGGAAGTGCTCGAAGGGCAGTTCATTTATCTGGCTCTCTGGAAGAGCATGTCCGGCTGCAAAAGATTCTGGGTCCGGCCAGTTTCGATCACTCCTCGGCTGCTGTTCACCGACGCTTGAGCGTCGGTTCCGCTCGCGACAAGAGACGTTCGCGGCAAAAAAATGGCTAGCGATTGATAGTTCTGCCTTTGCAATTTAACAATCGCGCGGCCGTAATCGCACAACATCGCACATCAGGAACGCATTCATACCAGAATGCGACGCTTGATCGAGAATGTCGCCTGCGATTTAATGTAATTCGCGTCGCAATTTATCGGTAAAGCATGCGTTTCAATGTTAAATGCAAATCGCATAATTGAAATTTTTAAAATCGATTTCACTCTTTAAATCTGATAATGGTCTATTCATCTGTTTTTTTGTAGAATTCGAGGGCCATGAATTAAACAGGAAGAGGCGTTATGGGGGCGCAGGACATTTCCGCGGCCATGACGAATGGGCTCGCACACCAAGACCGGGTATTGAGGCTGGAGACGCCGCTTGGTAGCAACGTTTTGCTACCGCAACGGGTGATTGGCCATTCGCGCATCGGAAGGCATTTCGAGTTCACGGTCGATATGATTTCGACGTCATCTAGCATCGAACTCAAGAGGCTGATCGCGCAGCCGGTCACGCTGTGGATCCAGCAATCTGACAAATCCTATTTGCCCCATAACGGCTACGTGCACACGGCGCGCCGCCTCGGATCCGACGGCGCGCTCTCGAGTTATCAGATCGGTTTCGCGTCGTGGATGCACTTCCTCAGGTTCCGGCGTGATCAGCGCATCTGGCAGGATGCTAGCGTGGACGAGATCATCACTGACGTCTTCAATGCGCATCCACAGGCGCAGGGACGCTTCCGGTTCGCGCTTATGAAGCCACTGCCTTCGCGTTCCTACTGCCGCCAGAACGAATACGATTGGAACTTCGTGCATCGGCTGCTCGAATCAGAAGGTCTGTTTGGTTTCTGGCAGCAGGAAAGCGACGGCAAATCGCATACGCTGGTGATCACCGACAACCTCTCGGCTCTCGATGCGATGTCGCCACAGAACGTGCAGTTCTCTCGCGCCGGAACGAACAGTGAAACAGATGCGCTCATCCAATGGTCGGGCACGCGAACGCTGCAAAGCACGCTGTTGACAACGCGCACCTTCGACTACAAGAGCCCGTCTACCGCATACAACCCCAAGGGCACGAGCACACCGACGATACCCGCGCAGGGCACCTTGCCAGCGCAGGCCGAAGTCTACGAATACACGGGCGCATACACATACGGCGGTCAGGACCGCGGAGACGCGCTTTCACGCATCCGCATTGAAGAGTGGGAGTCGCGCGCCAAGCGGTTTCACGGCATCGGTGGCATGCGAGATGTCGACGCGGGGCGGCGTTTCACTCTGAGCGGTCATCCTGACCACGATCGTGATCTGGCGAATCAGCGCGAATTCGCCGTGATCGAGACGACGTGGACGATCGAGAACAATCTGCCCGTCGACGGCGACGGACAGATGTTTCCGCATAGCCTCCAAGACGCGGTATTGGCCGTTCGTGCGACCTACGACGGTGAGCGCACGTGCAAGGTGATGTGCGCCGACGGCTCGGACGGGTTCTATCGTGTCGACGTCGAGGCTCAGCGCACGAATGTGCCTTATCGCAGCCCGTTCGAACATGAGAAGCCGGACGTGCAGCTCGAGTCGGCGATTGTCGTTGGCCCGCAGAACGAAGAGGTCTACACCGACGAACTGAACCGGATCAAGGTGCGCTTCATCTGGGAGCGGCTCAATGGCAGCGATGAGCGGGCTTCGTGCTGGGTGCGTGTGGCGCAATCGGACGCGGGCGGTGGATACGGTGGCGTGCATCTGCCGCGCGTCGGCGAAGAAGTGCTGATCGACTATTTGGATGGTGATTGCGACCGGCCGATCGTGGTTGGACGCGTCTATAACGGTGCAAGATTGCCTCAATGGCATTCGAACGGTCTGCTCTCGGGTTACCGATCGAAGGAGTTCGGCGGCAGCGGCTACAACCAGATGGTGATGGACGACGCGACAGGGCAGAATCGCGTACAGCTTTACAGCACGAGCGCAAATTCGAGTCTGCACCTGGGCTATCTGATCGCGCAGAGCGGCAACACCCGCGGCGCCTATCTGGGCAGTGGATTCGATCTCGCCACGGATGATTACGGTGCCGTCCGTGCGGCGAGAGGTCTGCTCATAACGACGTACGCGAAGAGCGTCGGCGATCATCAAATGGATGCGCGCGACGCGCAGAAGCAACTCGCGAACGCGCAAAGCGTGATCGATGCAATGTCGTCTGCAAGCGAAACGCATCAGGCTGAGGGTCTGAAGGCAGGTCAGGATGCCTTGCAGTCGTTCGCCGATGCGACGCAAAGAGGCATCTCAGGATCGTCTATGAGTGGGTTGACTGCGGGCGGCGGCACCGGGACTGCAAACGCATTCAGGGAGCCTTTGATGCTGTTCACGAGCCCCTCGGGCATCGGTATGGCGACGCAGCAGTCGTTACACTTGTCGGCTGAAGAGCAGGTCAACTTCGTCAGTGGGCAAGGTACGCATCTCGCCGCAGGCAAATCGCTGATCGCGAGCGTCGGCGAGAAACTTAGTCTTTTCGTGCAGAACGCCGGGATGAAGCTCTTTGCGGCGAAAGGCAAAGTCGAGATTCGGGCGCATTCGGATAACGTGGAAGTAACCGCACAGAACGTCCTGAATCTGCTGTCGGCAACGGAGAACATCGAGGCGGCGGCGAAACAGGGGATCCTGCTCACGTCCGGTGGCGCATATGTGCGGATCAAAGATGGGAACATCGAAATTCATGCCCCCGGGAAAATCGATATTAAAGGAGCGCAGCATAGTTTTGCCGGTCCCGAATCGACGAACTATCCGCTACCGATGCTGCCAAGGGGCGATCTGACCTTACCGGGGAAGTTTGTCTTTTCGCAATGATCTCTGCTTCGCGGAACACCCCTTTTTCAATCGTACGCGCATGCTCATCAGCTACCCCATCATTACCGCCGACGCTGACATCGGCGATCTAACCCGCGACATTGCATATTCGAATCAGCTGTTTCCCGAGCCACCATTTGGCTCCGGCGCCTATCCGCTCAGCGCCAACATGCGCTGGCACGGAGGCGTGCATCTGCGTTACGGCATGGAGCCCATCCGATCTATCGCAGACGGAACAGTGGCGTTCGTGCGGGCAGCCGAAGCGAAGAACACGAACGACAAAGATCCGCTCAACTACGGAAGCGCGGACGGTCAGGCAACCAACTGGACCGACAATGGGTGCGTCGTCATCGAGCATCACGCGGAGACAGGGGAAAAAGCCAGTCTGGCCTTCTGGTCTGTCTATATGCATCTCTCGGCCGTGTCCGTCAAACAGGGGCAAACTGTCGATCGCAAGACCGTCGTCGGACGAGGCGGCGAGATCAGCGGTTTTCAGGCGATCCATTTCGAAATCTTCACGAATCAGGCGGGCATCGATGCGTTGTTCAAGCGCGGCGATAAACCCTACAAAGTATTCGACAGCACCGTCCAGGCGGGCGATCCCGACCTCTGGGGCGACAGCCATTTCATCGTTCGAGCCGGTATCGATGTCTATGATCAATCGCCCGAAATGGCAAAGATCAAACACAGGGCGTGGGAGAGCGACAAGGCAAAGCACGACCACGCCGAGCGCAAGCGGATCGCCGACGTGCTCAAGCAGGCACGTCAGCATCATCAGCATGTGGACGCTGCTACGACGAAGGCGCAACCCTATGGCGTTTCGGAACCTTCGATGACGTGCAATAAGATCGGCACGACGGACAGGTTGCTCAACGTCACGGTCACGTTTTCAAGGGGTGCGTGCCGGACCACGTCTTACGATGAAACCGGCGACGTTGTCGATCATGCCGATTGTCCGGACGCGCGCTACGAATACAACATGAATCAGATAGCCAACCTGATCGATCCGGCTTCAGCCAGCGCGGCATATGAACTTCTGCGGTGGGGGCGCGTCATCGGTCCCGATGCACTGCAAACATCGAAGGCGGGCAACTGGAAGTACATCGCCTTCGATAGCGGCAAGAAGGGCTATATCGACCTGAACGACAAGATAATCGTCAAGTTGTCTGACGCAGATTTTCCTGAATTCCTTGGATGGAAACTGGTCCATGAAGGTGGGAAAGGCACGTCGGCGATGCCAGATGGGCGATGCGACGCGAAGACTATTCTCAAGTTGCTCAAGGAGAACGTCGATGATTCAATGACCGATCAACAGGCTCTATCACGCTTGCGCGACGACGGCGTCCGAAAAAAGATGCGGCGACTGGTATGCGAATTCAGGACCGAATGGGAAGCGGAAAATTTCGACGCAGCGTATGGTTTCCTGCTGAAAGACGGGACGTGGGGTGACCACACCCCGCGCACTGCGATGACGCAGGACCAATACGCGCAGTTCAAGGCCCACGCGAACAAGCTGCAATGGTGGGCCGATGCGAAACTATCGCTTCCGCCTACGTTGTGGCATTTCCATCCCATCGAATTTATCGACTGGATGAGAAAGTGCGCGTGGATCGACAAGAGCACGCTTGCAAAGATCTACAAGCGGACGCCGGAAGCTACACGGGAACGATATCGTGTCGCATTGAATCAGGTAATGCAGAAATACGTGATTACCAATCCTATCCGGCAGGCTCATTTCTTCGGACAAGGTGCCGTAGAGTCGGGATCGCTGACAAACATGCAGGAAGCGAGCATGGCCAACGGTAAGATCAACCCGGCGTCGCAGCAGTCGGAATCCGACCTCGGCCACTGGTACGGACGCGAAACGCCAGAATTCGACAGCTATTACAGTTCAGAAAAGTTCAATAGCAAAGGTGGACGCATTGCCGGCTCGTATAGCTGGAGTAACGGTAACGTCGGCGACACGGATGCGCAGGAGTTTCGCGGTCGCGGCTTCAAGCAGTTGACGGGACGTTCCAATTACGCCGGCTATTGGGTCTATCGCAGCTGGCTGAAAGCTTCGGATTTCGACGATCATTGGTGGGACGATCCCGCATATAAGCGGCATCAGCCCGCGCAAATGAAACTGCGGCCCGCGCCCATCAACGATCCGGACCGGATTATTATGAATCCATACAACTGTATCGACAGCGGTGGGTTCTACATTACGTTCAAGCGACCGAATGTGAAACCGGAGATCGACGCGGGCAGCGGAAAGTTGCCCGTCACCCCCGAGCAAAATGCTGCGGCCAAACAGATATCCTCTGCAGTGACGTATGCAATCAATGGTGGGCATATCGACGAACTCCGACGCTATGAGGAAACAATGAACGCATTGAAGGTGCTCAATTGAGAAAAGGGATTCTGGTTACATTGATGCTCACGCTTGGGACGGCAGCGCATGCCGACGATTTCGCTTCCGTGCAGTACGACGCCTCGAATAACTCGATCGCGCTCAAACGAAGTGACGGCGCGAGCAGGCAATGCGTGCTCGCGCGCAAGCTCAAGGACGTCGATCCGAAGTTCAACTGGAACCAGCAGGTGGTTCTGCTGAACAATACCGACTACGTCGCTGTTGCCGATGTGCAGCAATGCACAGACGGAAAGGCGTCGCCATCAAGCATTCCCCCACACGTAGGCTTTGTGGTGGACGTCAATCTCCGGAAGAAGCTCTATCTTTCGCTCGACGTCGTGACGGCAGGCACAATCAGCTACGCAGCGACCGTTTCCAAACTCGGCAGCAACCGGCCGATCGGGAATTTTCCGGGCGAGTACACCCGGGGTAAGAGTATGAGCAAACTGCAGGAAGAAGGGTTCGGTTATTCGGAGTCGGCTCCCGGCCGGATCTCTGAGGACGGCCGATACGTCAGCGCGAACGGCTCGATGGAATGCGCGATCTACTCGCACCCGGGAGTTTGGGATCTGCAGACAGGAAAGCGAGTGGTCAGAAGCGACGGCTGCGAGAATCTCTTTAGCAGCGGCAATTGAAAACCTGGTGAGGCGGCTTGTTTAATTGTGCTTCAGGGCTTGGGGCTGGCGAAGTGAAGCGCAACCCGCACGAGTGAATCAGGCACAAGATGCTGACGCGACTTTGGGGACGGCCGCTGTACCTTTAAAAGCGGCCGTCCTGACGTTTCGAGCGAGCATGGCCGGAGAGGGGCGGCTACGGAAGTCGGGGGGCGGCCCGGCGCCGCTCGATCATCGGCGAGCTTCGAACTGCCGGGATCGGCCATGATCAGCCGTTCGACCGCGAATGAAAAATTGGCGACAATCCGGTATCCCTTGGCTCACAGTGCGAAGCGCGCAGAATGGAAAATTGGAGAAATTTGCTCGGCGTCTTGGCGCGGTCAGAACGTCTCTACGCCGCTGCATCGGACGTGGTCGTGGATTACGGCGAAGATGTGCCACCGACGGTGTTGTACGGCGGACTCGGCCGAACTCTCGCGCGAGAGTTCACTTCATTGTCAACGCCGGAGAAAGTGCAAATCTTTGACGCGATCGAAGAGGCGATGAATAGCGAGGAAGTGAGACAGGTGGAGCTGGTCGCCACCGGTCTTCTTGAAGGACTATTTAATGCCTCCGTAAAGCTATCGTGCTGGGAACAAATTAAGCCATTTCTCGGTATTCGGTCACGAACCTATCTTTCAGCTTGGACGAGTTGGACGTAGGTTTAGCCTCGGGCGGCTGCTTCGGAGGAAGCTGACTGGCTGCTACGGGTCGGGCTGAGTCCATCCGTGCTTCGAACTCATCGCCACAAAACGGTCATTGGTATTTCGCTTCCCGATACCGGCCGGTCGTCAATGCGCGCTCGCGAACCATTGCGGTCTCTTGATTCTTTGCAAAGCGGTCGGTCGATATCGCGAATCAAGGCAACAGGCAGGTCCGTCACCATCCGCGCGAATTTTCTACGAAGCGGAAACTGTCTGGTCAAAGCCGAGTTGCCACGAAGATTAAAGTCGATCAGCCAGCGCGGGATCATCGTCAGTATTGCTTTATCCTCGTCGGTGCGGATTTAATTCCAATAACTCGCGCGCAAGCCGACCTGTAATCACCCGGCCGCACGTTGCGCAAAGTCCATCGTCAGTTTGCTTGCCACAGCAGGGACAAAACCATTTTCCAAGCCTGAACGGCGTTTCCCCCGACGGCAGAACCGCGGCGTTCAACGCAAGCTGCTCGAATTGGTCTCGAACGGAATTGCTAAATAATGATCCGGTCACCGGGCACTGGAGCTCGCGTCCACGCGATTCAACCAGCTGTGCGGAGCAGTAAGGGCAGTACATAGGCGGGACGGAATAGTTTTGTCCGATCGCCGACGATTTAATGGTGCCGTCGACCGGTCGAATTTGGCCGACTGCCGCCCTATCCCGCGGTACCGGATGTATGCTGGGACCACAGACGTTCAAAAAGCATCGATTCAATGACACGAGCGCTGAACTGGAAATCCGAATTGATTTCGGCTAATTGCGGGACAGGCAACTTTCCAAGCTTAGTTCCCATCGCCGACCGGTGGTCGTCGGCATATCCAACCCGCCCGTCGCGGAAAAATTCTAGTTTTCGAACTTCATAGCGCTCATAGTCAAGCTGCGAGACCAGTCGAATTGGCTCGGCCTCGAAATCGTGCCTCCAAACAACATCGATGAATATAGATTGGCACGCCTCTCCCATCTCTTCTCCCTGTGGTTGCCGAAACGGGTCTCACCACGGTCAATTGTCGACGATTCACGTGGTGGTGTCGAACGGCCGCTCCTGACCGTTACGCCCCAAATCGACCCACGCTGCCGAAAATGCTTATAAGCAAAAAGGCGACGAGTAGTACCCCGAGCGCAACATAAGTCAGCAGGAATTTGATAGGCGATTCTGCTTTGTATATGGTGCCGCCGCGCGTATGGGCCACATCTTCCGTGTGATAGCTCGATATCGTCGCAATCAAACCGGCAGTCGATACGAAGAGGGTTCCGATCCATCCAAAGTGGATAACATTGGTTGGATATACGAAGCATATACCCCACGAGACGATGGCTACCATGAGCAGCCGCCAAACCGCTTTGTTCATCAGTGGACCTGACTCGAAGCATCCTAATCGGTGCAATTGTCGGCGATCTATAGAGTAATGTCGATTGGCTCTTCCTGGCCGCATACGGTCCGACGGTGAGCCCACCACAGATGCTGCCGTCGGCCCGACTGCGTTCGACAGAAGTCGACCCAACTCGGCCGTTCGAGTCAGCACGCTCCAAACGGCCGCTCCCGAGAAAGAACAGCCGTCCACGAATCGACTCGCAGCAACGCAAAAGCATCGAGAAGTCCAGCCAGGCTCGGGCGACGCGATTCCTCAGCGCTTGATCAGCATCGAAAGCACTGCGCTTGCTGCGCAAAGCCCTGCGACAATCGGAAAGATGATCGACGTATGGCCGGTGGCATCGATAATGTGGCCGATAACCGGTTCGCCGATGCCAGCGAACATGTACGACATGGTGTTTAGCACACCTGTTGCTGTCCCCGCAGCGCGGCGCCCGAAAATATCAGGACACAAGGCCCAGAAAGACGACGCCGGCCCGAAGACAAAAAAGCCGCACAAAAACAGAAGCACGATCGCAAACATACTACCGTGCGGCACGAACATCATGAAGATTGCCGTCGCGCAGGCCAGCACCATGTACCAGACGATCGCCATATAGCGGCGCCCTTGAAACAATACGTCGGATATCCAGCTATTCGACAGCGAGCCGAGCGCCATGCCTACCGGTAACGCGACCGTGATCCATTTCGGGTCGATCAGCGCCGATGAAGTCTTCCAGTCCATGCCGAGAAAATGGACCGGCACCCAGACCACCAACGCGTACCGTGCGGCGTTCTGGAAACCGATTGCAAGACCCGTGATGTAGAGCCTCCAGTTCTTCATCACAAGCGCGTATCGCTGCGCGCTCGTCAACTCATTCTCCGACTCCGCCAGAGAGGTTGTCTCTTCCGATTTTTCAGCAGCCGGCAGATGCAGAGCCTCCGGTCGTTCAGAAACAAATAGCAACAACACCAGTGCGCCCAGCAGCATGGAAAGCGGCGCGAGACGGAATATCCAGACCCAGCCGAGTTGCATCGTACCCAGAATGATGACCGGAAAAACGTAAGCGAGCACCGAAGAGAATCCGGAGAAGCCCACATAAACGCCATAGACAAAACCGCGATGTTTGTGATCCCACCAGTTGGATAGCAGGCGGCTGCCAGGCGCGAAACCCATCGACTGAAAATAACCGTTGAGCCCCCACGCCACCAGAAAGAACAGGAATGTGTGACCGAAACTAAATAGCCAGTTCGCCGCAAGTGAGAGGACAGCCCCGGCGATCATCATCGTCTTGCCACCCAGCTTGTCACCCAGATTGCCGTTGATGAACTGGCCGCCGGCATAGCACCAGAGCATGGTCGCGCTGATCCAGCCAATCTCGTACTTCGACAGACCGAAGTCGTGCTGAATACCGGCAACGGCAAAACCCAGCGTCTGCCGGCCGGTGTAGTAGAACAGGTAGCAAAAGGTCACGCCGATCAACGCACGCCACTTATATTGCGCGAACGTCGTGCTCCTTTTGATGGACGTGTATTGCAACGCATCAGGCGTATCTGTGGGCATTACTGTCTCCATGGGGCGCGCGGTCTTTGCCGCGCTAACCGTTTTTCGTTATCGGACGAGGTGATTGAGCGCGAGATCGATGACATCGAAATTGCGCAAGCGCCGCCTGCCGTCGCTGCCACCGAGCTTGCGATTGAAGATGAGCGGCACTTTCTGTTCGGACATGCCGCCGTGGGAGCGCAGCGGCACGGTGAGCCCGGACAGGTCATGTTTTTCGGCTGCGCTGCCGAGCACCGTGAGCCTTTCGCCGAGCACCACGAGTTCACCGATCCTGTCGGGCGGCAACTCGAATCGCTCGCTAGCCTGTGCACGGGTCAGTACCGCCTCGACGCCATCGATAGCCTCGAGAAACGCCGCCACGTCGCACTGTTTCTGTTCGCCTCGATCGCGCAGGTACACCGTAGCGTAGGAGCCCAGCGCGCCGTGATGCACGACATACGGATCAGTGATGGGCAGGAGCACGCGCGTCGCGTGCGCGCCGTATCGCACATCGAGCCTATCTTGCAGAAACACGATATTTGGCCGGCCGATGGCATCGGTCTTCGCATTCATGCCATGGTCAGCCGTGATGGCCAACACGGCACCCTCGGCGTGATAGCGCGCCAGATAATCGTCCATCATCGCGTAGAAAGCGTTGGCTTCTGGCGTGCCGGGCGCGTGCTTATGCTGGACGTAATCCGTTGTAGAGAGGTACATCAGATCAGGGCGCTCTTCACACAAGATGGAAAGCCCGGCGGCAAACACGAACTCCGAAAGTTCTGCGCTGTACACGGAGGGCACAGGCATGCCGACTCTCGCCACGATGTTCTCGATACCGTGCTCGTCGAGGGTCACCTGGTCGGCCTTTTCAGCCGAAAAGCAGATCCCTTCCAGCCGGTGTCCGAGCAGACTGCGCAGCTTGTCCTTCGCGGTAACGACCACGACGCGCTGACCCGCGCGAGCCATCTCCGCAAGAATGGTGGGCGCGCGCAGGTATTTGGCATCGTTCATCAGGACTTCCGTCTGCGTCTCCTCGTCGAAAAAGAAATTGCCGCAAATGCCATGTACCGACGGCGGCGCGCCCGTGACGATCGACAGATTGTTCGGGTTGGTGAACGACGGCACGACGCAGTCCCCGTCCAGCACGGTGCCGAGCGAACGCAAGCTCGCCAGAAACGGCGCTTTGCCGGCCAGGATCGCCTGATTTATGTATTCCTGCTCGCAGCCGTCGACACACACCACGATCGTCGGCGCAGAGGGCAATTGATAAGTTCGAGAGTTGACGGTGATCTGCTGGGTCATGGGGACACCTTTCTGAATGAAGTGACGTCAGCGTATGATGATCAATCTACTCACACAATCGACAAAATTATCCGGATTGCGTTAAATAAACTCACACATGCGCTCGAAGCTTCCCCCACTCAACGCCCTGCGCGTATTCGAAGTCGCCGCGCGCGCGGGCAGCTACTCAGCAGCCGCCCGTGAGCTCAACCTGACGCACGGCGCCGTGAGCCGTCATATCACCATCCTTGAAGACTGGCTCGGCCAGCCTCTGTTCGTGCGCGATGGGCAAAGCATGGTCGCATCCGGGCACGCACGAGCCTTTGCGCGAGAAGTGAGCGCGGCTTTCGACCACATCGCGGATGCGGCGGAACGCTATGGCAAGAGCCGGCACCGTAAAGTGATTCGGGTCAGCGCGGCGGCGACGGTTGCGATGCGCTGGCTGATTCCTCGTCTGCCCTTGTTCGCGGCCATCTGCCCGGATGTGGATGTGCGCGTCTCCACGACGCTGACGACCGATTCCGCACTGCGCGGCAGTTTCGATCTGGCGATTCGTCGCGAAGTGCCCGCAGACGGGCAATATCAGGCATGGCCATTATTTGAGGAGCGCAACACGGTGATCGCGAGCCCGGCGCTGATCGAGCAAACCGCGATATCGTCGGTCGAACAACTTGCCGCAGAAACATGGCTCACCACGGAATCGCGTCCGAGGGATTGGGAGAGATGGACCCAAGCCGTCGGTCAACCGACGCTTCGGGCCAGTCGAACCTTGAGATTCGATCACTTTTTTGTGACCTTGCAGGCCGTGGTCGACGGCCTCGGTTTTGGTATCGGACCATTTCCAACGCTCGATGCGGATTGCACTGCAGGGCGTCTACAGAAACCGTTTCCCGATCTGACTTCGAAGGGAGCGACTTACTTTGCGTTGGTACCGCTGGATGCCGATAAGCCTGTGCATATGAGGGCTTTCGTCGATTGGCTACGATCAAGTGGCGAGGACGACCAGTCCAGCAAAAAAAAATGAGCCTTCGTTCGTGTACATGCAACTGGCTTTTGTTGAGAGCCGAACCGACGCTCCAGCAGCCATAAGCAACACGCGGCGACTGGCTGGACATGGCCGCATGCGGTCCATCATTTTTTTCGTCGCCGTTCTCCAAGGCAACTGGCCCTAGCCCGTTTGACGCTGTGACCGCCTATTTTGAAGTCCCACAACCCTTGGGGCGGAAGGCAGCCGGAGTCGAACCGACCAGAGAGTGGCTGACACCCCCTACTGGGTTTGAAGCCCAGCCGCACCACCAGATACGAATGCCTTCCGTTGACGCCTCACCTCAACCACAAACTTTCGGCAACCGATTATAGCGAGCGCTAAAAACAACCACATCCGTGGCGCGCACAGCCGCGCGGCTCCACATCACGCACCCGCTTCGCACACAATTGCCTCGTGCAACTGCGAATCCGGCCTCAGCCAGTGAACGTCGCGTTGAAAGCGCGTATAGCCGATGCGATCGAAGAATTCCAGAATCTGTATCGCGCGCTTGCGCCCCAGCCCGGTCGCGTCGCGAAACCCCGATGCGCCCAACGCGCCGCCATGCCCATTCGCAATCCCTGCAACCAGCCGCGCAAGCTCATGCACCACGTCGCGGTGATAGAACAGATCGCGAACCACCTGATGCACGTCGCCTTGCCGCGCGAGCTTGCGCAACACCTGACGCACGGCATCTTCTTCCCGTCCCGTCGTCTTCGCGAGATCGCGTACCCATGGCGGATCGAAGCGGCCTTCCAGAAGCAGCGGCAGCAAGCTGTCGGCGAGACCTTGCTCGTTCGAATCGAGCGCAATCGAATGACCTGGCAAATGCAGCCACGGCCCGCTCCTCGCGACCACACCGTCGGCCACGAGCGAATCGACCAGCGCGCGCCACATCGCGTCGGGCACCAGCGGCGCCGCGATGCGCCGTAAGCGCGCGGCATCCGGTCCCAGTTCGTCGGGCGAGCGCTCATGATATTGATCGAGCGCCGCGATCACATTCGATCTCAGCCGCGCCCAGTGCGTGCGCAACACGACGACGGCATCGCCCGCGTCCCTGCCGTGCAGCGCAATCTCGTCGGCGTCGGCAGGCAGCGGCAGTGAGTCGGCGGGCAGCCCCGTCAGTTGCGTCAGCATCGAACGCGTCACGCCGCGCGGCGCCTCTTCGAGCAGCGGGCCGATGCGGCCGTCGTCGAGCCACGCCCGCAACGCATCGAGCCACGCGCGCCGTTCCGCCGTCCTGCGTTTGCGCGGCGGCCCGAATGGATCGAGCACGCGCCCGCCGCCGACCGTGCGCGTCGCCTGCGCATTGCGCACGATGAAGCGATCGCCCGGTAACGCGCAGACGGGTGCATCGAACACCAGTTGCACGCGTGCGCTGCAACCCGCCGCGAGCGTGTCGCCTTCGAGCAGCGCCACATGCGCGACACGATGCAGCGTACCGATATGCACATGCAGCGGCGCCCAGTGTTGCAACGTGATGTCCGCGTCCGCGAGCAGCGTCAGCTCGACGTCGAAGCGCTCACCGGGTTTCGCAAGCCGCCCGTCGACGATCCAGTCGCCACGCGCAATCGCATCTTTGTCGACACCGGCAAGATTGAGTGCACAGCGCTGTCCCGCGCGTCCGACATCGGCCGCGCGGTTTTGCGCATGAATGCTGCGCACGCGCACGGCACGGTGCGCCGGTTCGAGCATCAACGTGTCGCCCGTCGCGACCCGCCCGGCGAACACCGTGCCCGTCACGATCGTGCCCTGCCCAGCCAGCGTGAACACACGGTCGACGGCGAGACGAAACAGTCCGTCGTCGCGCCGCGCGTGCCATGCGACGGCTACATCGCGCAGGTGATTCGACAGCGCGCGCACGCCGGGATCGTCGGATGAGGTCGCGTTCGTATCGAAGATGGGCGCATCGGCGAACGGCGTCGCCGCGAGCCACGCGCGAATCTCGCCGTGCACCTGCGCGATGCGGGCAGCATCCGCGCGATCGGTCTTGGTCAGAGCGAGAGCGCCGCGCGTGACGCCAAGCAGTTGCAGGATCGCCAGATGCTCGCGCGTCTGCGGCATGATGCCGTCGTCGGCGGCGATCACGAGCAGCGCATAGTCGATGCCGCACGCGCCCGCCGCCATCGTATGCACGAGCTTTTCGTGGCCCGGCACGTCGATCATGCCGAGTACGTCGCCGTTGTCGAGCGGCGTGTAGGCGTAGCCGAGTTCGATCGAAATGCCGCGCGCCTTCTCCTCTTTCAGCCGGTCGGTGTCGACCCCCGTCAGCGCGCGCACCAGCGTCGTTTTGCCGTGGTCGATATGGCCCGCCGTGCCGACGATCATATCCGCAACTCCGCGCATTGCGCGATGAACGCGGCTTCGTCGGCGGCTTCGAGGCAGCGCAGATCGAGGCGCAGCGCGTCGTCGGCAATCCGTCCGAGCACCGGTCGCGGCAATCCGCGCAGCGCTTCTTCGAGCTTCATCAGCGCGCGCCCGCCGCGCTTGCCCGCCGCATTGCGTATCGCAAGACCGAAGCTCGGCAACTGATCGACAGGCAACGCGCCGCTGCCTATCTGACTCATCATCGGCTCGGCCGTCACGCGGTACGTTTCGCCGAGCGCGCGTTGCAGCACGGTCTGTACACGCGCCGCCTGTTCCTGCATGTCGGCGGCGGGACGCGTCAAGAGACGCAAAGTGGTCAGCCGCTCGCGCAGCCGCTCGGGCGCGCGATAAAGCTGCAGCACAGGTTCGAGCGCCGCGAGCGTCAGCTTGCCGACGCGCAGCGCCCGCTTGAGCGGATGCTTCTTGATCTTGCGGATCAACTCGGCGCGCCCCACGATCAAGCCCGCCTGCGGCCCACCGAGCAGCTTGTCGCCGCTGAAGGTCACGAGACCGGCGCCCGCTTCGACCGTCTCGCGCACGGTCGGCTCGGTCGGCAAACCGAACTGCGCGAGATCGACGAGCGTGCCGCTGCCGAGATCGACGGCCATCGGCAGGCCGCGCGCATGCGCGAGTTGCGCGACTTCATCGACGGACACGCTTTTCGTGAAGCCTTCAATCGCATAGTTGCTGCAGTGAACCTTCATCAGCAGCGCAGTGCGTGCATTGATCGCTTCGTCGTAATCCTTCAGATGCGTGCGGTTCGTCGTGCCGATCTCGCGCAGCTTCGCGCCCGCGCGCGACATGATGTCGGGAATGCGGAACGCGCCGCCGATCTCGACCAGTTCGCCGCGCGACACCACCACTTCCTTCTTCGACGCGAGCGCCGACAACGTCAGCAGCACGGCCGCCGCGTTGTTGTTGACGACCGTCGCCGCCTCGGCGCCCGTCAGTTCGCAGATGAGTTCGTCGATCAGATCGTCGCGATCACCGCGGCTGCCCGTGGCGAGATCGAACTCGAGGTTCATCGGCCGCGTGAGCGCTTCGACTACGGCGCGCACGGCTTCGTCGGGCAGCAGTGCGCGCCCGAGATTCGTATGCAAAACGGTGCCCGTGAGATTGAACACCGCGCGTAAATGAGGCCGTGCGCGCGCGGCGAGCGTGCGCGATGCATCGTCGACCAGCTTCGCTTCGAAGCTGGACGATTCATCGAAAGACATGCCCGCGAGAAGGTCGCGCCTGAGCGAATCGGTGGCCGTGCGTATCGCGTCGACGACCTGCGTGCGGCCGTATTCCCCGATCAAAGGCTGCACCTGTGCCGACGACAGCACACGTTCGACGGCGGGCACTCGCGCGAGCAATGCGCGCATGTCCCTGTTCAACTCGTTTCCCGACACTTCGCTCACGCTTGCGTCCCCCGCGCGGTTTGCTACAACGACCGTTCACTCTTCCGAAGGCACTTCCGGCCACAACAGCGGATTCGGACTGCTGCGCTTGTAGCCTGCTTCGTTCATCAGCAGATCGAGCGTGAGGCTCGAGAGGTCGTCGGCAAGCGGCTCGAAGTCGTAGTCTTTCTCCTGATAGCCGATCTTGCGATACGTGTGGCACTCGTCGCATGATTCGGCCTTCAGCGCTTCGCTGCCGCCGTCGATGCCGTGATACGCGATGCCCTTCGTCGAGTCGCAATTCGTACACTTGACGCGCACCACATGCCATTCGGTCGAGCACAGGCCGCATTGCACATAGCGATAGCCCTCAAACTGCCCGCCGACGCGCACGATGCTCGCAACGGGCGGCACGCCGCACACGGGACACGCGCCGGGGGTGTCCAGATACGGCACGGCGCGCGGGTCGATACGGCTCGCGATGTCCGTCCACACCACCTGCAGTGCCGCCATCACGAACGGCGCGGACGCCGGCTCGACTTCGTTGAAGCGCAACGCGAGGATCGCGTCGGCGAGTGCGTCGAGCTCTTCCGCGCTTTTTACGCGCAGGTCGTCGATCACACGGGCGAGCATAGGCGTCACCAGCCCCGCCGCTTCCACGCGATCGAGCAGACGCTGCAATACGTCGCGCCACAACGGATCGCGCTCCGCCGTGGTCGCGGGCGCGATGGGCATCGAATGCTGCTGCGCGAGGCTGATGGATTCGGCGGAAGGCAGCGTCGCACTGATCGGCGCGAGCGTTTGCTGCTGCGCGTCGGCTAGCGCCGCCATCAGCCGGATATAGCCGCCGATCGGACTTGCGCCCGCCAGTTGGCGAAGACGCGCGGCGCGCGTCGAGAATAGCGTCGCGCGATCCGGCATGCGCAGGCGCGGAATGGCGGAATGATCGATCGATTCGATCTGGCCGGGGTCGAGGATGCGTTGCACCAATTCAGCTTCCTGCTAGTCAGAAACATGGATGGCGTCAACAGTAGCAGATATGCAGACGCAGCGCGCGTTACCGGCCAGGCGCGCGCCGCGCACACGTCACTTGATGCTCTCGCGAAACCACTTCGGATGATGCTTGCGCGCCCAGCCGAGCGTCACCGTGCCGCGCACCATCGCGCCCATCGAGCCCTTCACCCATATCGCCGCGTAGATATGCACGATGATGCTGCAGATCAGCACGAACGCGCTCAGCGCGTGAATCACGGCCGCGACGCGCACCACGTCGATCGGGAAATAGAACGCGAAATACGCGCGCCAGATGACGATGCCGCTTAGCAGCAACAACACCAGGCACAGCACCAGCACAAAGAACAGCAGCTTTTGACCAGCGTTGTATCTGCCGACTTCGGGCAGCCTGTCTTCGCGGTTGGTGAGCACGTCGTCGATCTGGCGCAGCCACTGCCGGTCGTCGGCATCGAGGTAGTTGTGATGCCAGAAGCGCAGCGCAAGGATCATGAACGACACGAACATCACGAGGCCGATGAACGGATGCAGGATGCGCGTCCATTGTCCGCCGCCGAACAGCGCGGACAACCAGAACATCGACGGATGAAACATCGCGAGGCCCGACAGCGCAAGCAGCACGAACGTGATTGCCGTGATCCAGTGATTCGTGCGCTCGTTAGGCGTATAGCGCACGATCAGGTCCGGGTTCTCATGCCGATGATGTTTCATTTGACGGGCTCCTCGGGCTTGTGCTCGCGCCGTTCGCGGATATCGCGCGCGGCGTTGCGGGCGGCGTCTTCGTCTTCGTCGCTGACTTCGTTCGGACCGACGCGCGTGTAGTGGAAGAAGCCCGCCAGCGCCGTCAGCGCCATCACCGCGACGGCGAGCGGCTTGGCGACGCCCTTCCACAGCTTCACGAAGGGACTGATGTGCGGATCGTCGGGCAGGCCGTGATAGAGCGACGGCTGATCCGCGTGATGCAGCACGTACATCACGTGCGTGCCGCCCACGCCCGCCGGGTTATACAGTCCGGCGTGCTCGAAGCCGCGCTCCTTCAGGTCGACGATGCGCTCCTCCGCGTGCTGGATCATGTCGACCTTGGTGCCGAACACGATCGCGCCCGTCGGGCACGTCTTCACGCACGCCGGCTCCTGGCCCACGCCGACGCGATCCGAGCAGAGCGTGCACTTGTAGACGCGATGATCGGCCTTCGATAAGCGCGGAATATTGAACGGGCAGCCGGCAATGCAGTAGCCGCAGCCAATGCAGTTCTCCTCGTGGAAATCCACGATGCCGTTCGTGTACTGCACGATCGCGCCCGGCGACGGACACGCCTTCAGGCAACCGGGATCTTCGCAGTGCATGCAGCCGTCCTTGCGGATCAGCCACTCCAGATCGCCTTTCGGGTTCTCGTACTCGGTGAAGCGCATCACCGTCCATGAATGCTCGGTGAGGTCGCGCGGATTGTCGTAGACGCCCGTCGTGATGCCGACCTCGTCGCGCAGGTCGTTCCACTCCATGCACGCCGTCTGGCACGCCTTGCAGCCGATGCACTTGGTCACATCGATCAGCTTCGCGACTTCCCCGGTGACGGGCTCGCGCACCGACGTCGGCTGCACGGTCGTGGCGGAGATGCGTCTGATATCAAGCGATTGAAATGCCATGACGCCTCCCCTATGCCTTCTCGACCTTCACGAGGAACGACTTGAATTCCGGTGTCTGCGAATTCGCGTCGGCCACGACAGGCGTCAACGTGTTAGTGATGTAGCCCGGCTTGGTGAGCCCCTTGAAACCCCAATGCAACGGAATGCCGACCGTCTGCACCTTCTTGCCGTCGATCATCAGCGGCTTGATCCGTTTCGTCACGACGGCCACGGCGATGATGTACCCGCGATTGCTCGACACTTTCACGCGGTCGCCCGCCACCACGCCGACCTGCCTGGCGAGGTCCTCGCCGATTTCGACGAACTGCTGCGGCTGGATGATCGCGTTCAGGCGCGCATGCTTGGTCCAGAAGTGGAAGTGTTCCGTCAGACGATAGGTGGTCGCCGTATGCGGAAAACTGGCCGCCTTGCCGAACGCCTTGCGGTCGTCCGGGAACACGCGCGCAGCCGGATTGTTCGTCGCCAGCGGATTGTCCGGATGGAACGTGTTGTAGCCGAGCGGTGTTTCGAACGGTTCGTAGTGCTCGGGGAAAGGCCCTTCGTTCATCCCGTCGCGTGCGAAGAAACGCGCGACGCCTTCGGGATTCATGATGAACGGTCCCATGCCGTTTTCAGGCGCCTCGTCGATTTTGTAGTCGGGAATGTCGGGCCCGCTCCAGCTCGTGCCGTTCCACGCGATCAGCTTGCGTTTCGGGTCGAACGGCTTGCCGTTCAGGTCGCACGACGCGCGGTTGTACAGCACCCGCCGGTTCGCCGGCCACGCCCACGCCCAGCCGAGCGTCTGGCCAATGCCCGTCGGGTCACTGTTGTCGCGCCGGCCCATCTGGTTGCCGTTCTGGGTCCACGCGCCACAGAAGATCCAGCAGCCGCTCGCCGTCGTGCCGTCGTCCTTCAGTTGCGCGAAACCGGCCAACTGGTCGCCCTTCTTGACGAGCACCTTGGCGGGATCTTTGGGATCGGGCAGGTCCGCGAGCGCCTTGCCGCTGAACTCCATCGCGATCTCTTCGGGCGTCGGACTGTCGGGATGCGCATACGTCCAGTTCAGGTTGACGATGGGATCGGGATACTTGCCGCCCTGCTCCTTGTACGCGCGGCGCATGCGCAGGAAGAGGCCCGACATGATTTCCAGATCGCTGCGCGCCTCGCCCGGGCCTTCCACGCCCTGCCAGTGCCATTGCAGCACGCGGCTCGAACTCACGAGCGAACCCCGTTCTTCGGCGAAGCAGGTGGTCGGCAGCCGGAACACTTCCGTCTGGATCTTCGATGCATCGACGTCGTTGTATTCGCCGTGGTTCTTCCAGAATTCGGACGTTTCCGTCGCCAGCGGGTCCATGATGACGAGCCACTTCAGCTTCGCCAGGCCCGCCGACGTCTTTGCCTTGTTCGGCGCGGCCGCGAGCGGATTGAAGCCCTGGCAGATATAGCCGTTCATCTTGCCCTGGTACATCAGCTCGATGGTCTGCAGCAGATCGTACGGCTTGTCGAGCTTCGGCAAATAGTCGAAGCCCCAGTTGTTGTCGGCCGTCGCCGCGTCGCCCCACCAGGACTTCATCATGCTCACGTGGAAGGCACGGTAATTCTTCCAGTAGCTCAACTGGTTGGGCCGCAGCGGCTGCGCTGCGCGCTTCTTGATATAGGCGTCGAAATCCTGTTCCGGCTCGTTCGGCAGCGTCATGTAGCCGGGCAGCAAATTCGACATCAGGCCCAGGTCCGTCAACCCCTGAATGTTCGAGTGGCCGCGCAATGCGTTCATCCCGCCGCCCGCGATGCCGATATTGCCCAACAGCAGTTGCACCATCGCGCCCGTGCGGATCATCTGCGCGCCGATCGAATGATGCGTCCAGCCGAGCGCATAGAGAATCGTGCCCGCGCGGCCGGGCGTCGCCGTGGTGGCGAGCGTCTCGCAGACGTGCAGGAATTTGTCTTTCGGCGTGCCGCAGGTCTTTTCGACCATCTCGGGCGTATAGCGCGAATAGTGCTGCTTGAGCAGGTTGTACACGCAGCGCGGATTCTGCAGCGTCATGTCGACCTTGACGAAGCCGTCGTCGCCGCGCTCGTAATCCCACGTCGATTTGTCTGCGTACTTGTGCGCGTTCGCGTCGTAGCCAGAGAAGATACCGTCGTTGAACGCAAAGTCTTCACGGACGACAAACGGCATGTCCGTGTAGTTCTTCACGTACTCGTGCTGGATCTTGTCATTGGTCAGCAGATAGTTGATCACGCCGCCCAGGAACGCGATGTCAGTGCCCGTGCGGATCGGCGCATAGAAGTCCGCGATGGAAGCCGTGCGCGTAAAGCGCGGATCGACGACCATCAGCTTCGCCTTGTTGTGCGCCTTCGCCTCGGTCACCCATTTGAAACCGCACGGGTGCGCCTCGGCTGCATTGCCGCCCATCACCAGAATCACGTCCGCGTTCTTGATGTCGACCCAATGGTTCGTCATCGCTCCACGGCCAAACGTCGGGGCAAGACCTGCCACCGTCGGGCCATGTCAGACACGCGCCTGGTTGTCGAACGCGAGCATCCCCATGCTGCGCACAGTCTTGTGCGTCAGATAGCCGACCTCGTTGCTGCCCGCCGAGGCCGCCAGCATGCCCGTGGTCAGCCAGCGGTTGACCTTCTTGCCGTCGGGCGTGTTTTCGACGAAATTCGCGTCGCGGTCTTCCTTCATCAGCTTCGCGATGCGGTCGAGCGCGTCGTTCCACGAGATGCGTTGCCACTGGTCGGAACCGGCAGCCCGATACTCGGGATACTTCAGACGGCTCGGGCTATGGATGAAGTCGATCAGGCTCGCCCCTTTCGGGCACAGCGTGCCGCGATTGACCGGGTGGTCCGGGTCGCCTTCAATGTGGATGATGCTGGCGGTCGCGTTCTTCGCGCCGTCGCCGAGGCCGTACATCAGGATGCCGCAGCCGACGGAGCAATAAGGACACGTGTTGCGCGTTTCGGTGGTACGAGCCAGTTTGTACTGTCGGACTTCGGCGAGCGCGGGTTCCGGTGAGAAGCCCATCAGGGCCAAACTCGATCCGGCCAGCGTGCTTGCCGTCACTTTCAGGAACTGACGGCGGGACATTTGCAACATGATCGCCTCTGGTTCTATTTGTGGGGAGGTGAAAAAAGTATAAGTCGTTTCCGGACGTTCGTAAGCAGAGGAAACACGATGCGCAGCACGATCCATGCTCGATGACTCGACGTAGCACAATCTCGTTGCGCGCTTCTGTTGTACTCGCATAGAGAGATGGGCATGACGCTTGCGTAATACCATTGTCAGCGGTATGCCCCTGGCGCGCGTCACGACGCGCGATGAATCCGCGATGCCATGCGTTGTGTATGCGCATTGTGCGTGCGACGTATCAACCCTCGTCATGAAGGACCGCAATGGAACTCGACTCACTGTCAGCCGACAAGCTGCAAACGGTCGCGAAGAAGCAGGCGTCGTGGGCTGTCGGCGCGTTGCGGCAGTTCTCCGAAAACCGCTGCGCGGCCATGGCCGCGAGCATCGCGTTCTACGCGGCGTTCTCGCTCGCGCCAACGCTCGTGATGGTGATCGCCGTCTCCGGCTGGTTCTTCGGCGCGGAAGCCGCACGCGGCGAATTGTTCCGACAGGTGCATAGCGTGCTCGGCAACGACGCCGCAGCCGCCGTCACGACGATCGTACAGAACGCGCATCGCAGCGGCGGCGCGGGCGGCGTGGCGGCCATCATCTCGTTCGTGCTGCTGGCGGTGGGCGCATCCGCGACCTTCTCGTCGTTGAATAGCGCGCTCAATATTGTCTGGCCGTCGGTGACGCCGCGCGCGTCGAGCGTGTTCGCGCTGGTGCGCGTGCGGCTGATCTCGTTCGGCCTCGTGCTCGGCGTGGCGTTCCTGCTGATCGTGTCGCTGGTGCTCGACACGGCGATCACGTTTATCGGCAACTGGATCTGGGGCGACTCGCCGTACGTGGTGATCGGCAATCTGCTGCAACTGGCCGTCGGCTGGATGGTGCTCGCGGTCGCGTTCGCCGCGCTGCTCAAGTTTCTTCCCGATGCGCCCGTGCGCTGGCGCGACGCGCTGGTCGGCGGGACGGTGGCGGCCGCGCTGTTCTCGGCGGGCAAGAAGCTCTTCGCGCTCTACCTCGCGCATGCCGGCATGGCCAACTCGTTCGGCGCGGCCGGCTCGCTCGCCGTGCTGCTGATGTGGCTGTACTTCTCGGCGGTGGTGCTGCTGCTCGGCGCGGAGTTCTCCGCCGCGCGCGGTCGCATGCACGATCCGCGCGGCGCCTGGGGCCTCGCGCCCGCCACGCCGCCTGGCAGCCGCGCGATGCTGGCGTCCGTGCTGGCGGCATCGACGGTTGCAACTGACGCAAGACGCGGCCCGATAAGCGGCGCAACAGGCGGCCCGCCGCCGTCTGCCTCTGCCACCCCGCCGGCACCGCGTCCCTCCCTTGCAACGAGACTGCTGGCGAAGCATGACGCGGGCATCGGCAAGGCCGTGTCGATCGGCAAGTCGGTCGTCAAGGCCGAAACGCAGGCGACCCACGCCGCCGCCGTGACGATTGTCGAAGCAAGACGCAGGGCCGTCGCGGCGGACCGCTACGTCCGGCGGCATCCATGGGAGTCGATGCTGATCGCGGCCAGCACCGCGATGGCCCTGGCCGCATTCGCCCGGCGCCGCAACGCTTCGAACGATGCCGAAACGCCGCCTTCCGGCAACGCCAGCCGTTAAGCGTCCGCTTCAACAGCACCGGCCCGCGGCGATCACATCCGGCCGAAACTGTCTACCCGAACCGTCAAGCTGAGCGCTCGCGGCGTTTACGACCGCTTAATGTGGAAGCGGAAATTTCCGCACCCGACTAGACAACTTTCTTACACGAAACACGCGCCCGATGGCGTAAATCGTACCGATGCCGTCGATCACTGTCATAAAAAGAACAATAATCCTCGATCAAAGATTCAATATTGCTGAAACAGAAACAATCGTTGACATGCTTGCGATACAAGGCTTCTACCGGGCTGTCGGTTTTTCGATACACCTTAATTTTTTTCAGTTCTTACACTTCGAGACACTGCGCTATTCTCCGTTTCGCAACAACGATAACCAATCATCTGCGTGGAGAAATGGATGAAACGAATCGCACTGTCGACGCTCTCGCTGGCACTGCTCGGCGCTGCAGGCGCAGCACATGCACAAAGCAGCGTGACGCTCTATGGCTTGATCGATGACTCGATCCAGTATGTTCACAACGCCAATCCGGCGAACGACAACCTGTGGCAGCTCGCAGCGGGCAACCTGCAAGGTAGCCGCTGGGGCGTGAAGGGTACGGAAGACCTCGGCGGTGGCCTGAAGGCAATCTTCCAACTGGAAAGCGGCTTCAACCCGAACAACGGCAAGATGGGTTCGTACGGCACGGGCACGAAGCTGTTCGGCCGCCAGGCATATGTCGGTGTGACGCACGACGCATACGGTACGTTCACGGTTGGCCGCCAGTACGACCCGCTGGTCGACCTGGTTCAGCCGCTGACGGCTGACAACTACTTCGGCAGCACGTTCACGACGCCGGGCGACGTTGACAACAACGACAACAGCTCGCGTACGAACAACGCCATCAAGTACGTTTCGCCGGTGTGGAGCGGCTTCCAGTTCGAAGGCATGTACGCTCTGGGCGGCGTCGCTGGCGCAACGGGCGCTGGTCAGTCGTGGGCAGGCGCAGCAACGTGGGCGGGCGGTCCGTTCAGCGTTGCAGCTGGCTACTTCCACATGTCGAACGCCAACACGATCGCTGGCCGCGCTGGTACGTGGGGCACGGGCGTGACGTCGGACGGCACGTTCGACGGCTCGAACGTCAACCAGTTCTACTCGACGGCTAAGGCAATCGACATCACGTCGGCAGCCGCGCAATACGTGACGGGTCCGTTCACGTTCAACATCCGTTACAGCTTCGCGCAATACAAGCCGGATGCGTTCTCGGGTGCTGGCTTCGCCGAACAAGAGAAGTTCCACGTTGCAGGCGCGTACGCTGGCTACCAGGTCACGCCGGCCATGTTGATCGGCCTCGGCTACATCTACACGCACGCCGCTGGCGACACGTCGGCGAACTACCACCAGGTTTCGCTGGGCGGCGACTACAACCTGTCGAAGCGCACCGACCTGTACCTGGTTGGCGCATACCAGCACGCAAGCGGCCATCAGCGCGATGCGAGCAACGGTGGCGCAATCATCGACGCAGGCGCATCGGTTGGTTCGTACGGCTACCAGGCCGGTTCGAGCAACCAGGAAATCATCAGCCTGGGTATCCGTCACAAGTTCTAATAGAACAATATGACGCACGGCTCGAGACGTCGAGCCGTACTCTGAAGCCAGCAGCGGCGCAAGCCAACGCTGGCTTTTTTCATTGCTGCAGTGGAAAAAGTGGCTGCGTCCCGAAGCGGGCGCGCCGTGCCGGCGTGATCAGCCGCGTGTTTTAGGCTTGTCGGCTTGCGCGAGCGTCTGGGCGGGCCGCTCGTCGACACCCGGCGTGCCGCGCTGTGCGTCCGTATGCAACTCGCCAGGCGGCCGGTACAGCACCATCTCGCCGACATGCCCGTTCTGCGGCACGTCGCCCGTGACTTGCCAGTCGGGATCGGGAATCTCGCCGAACACCTGCCGAAGCCGTTCGCCCCACGTGCGATGGATCATCTGATAGTAGGCGTTGTCCTGATCGATCGACACGAAGCGCGTCACCTTCAGTGCATCTTTCTCATAGACGAGCAGATCGAGCGGCAGCCCGACCGAGAGGTTCGAGCGCAGCGTCGAGTCCATCGAGATCAGCGCGCACTTGGCGGCCTCGTCGAGCGGCGTGGACGGCACGAGAACACGGTCGATGATCGGCTTGCCGTACTTCGACTCGCCGATCTGAAAATACGGGTTCACGCGCGACGATTCGATGAAGTTGCCCGCCGCGTAGATCATGAACAGACGCGGCCGCGGTTGTCCGGCGCCGTTGCCGTTTTCCGCGTTCTCACGGATCTGTCCGCCGAGAATGAAACTGCAATTGAAGTCGACGCCGAATTCCTGCAGCGCGTTCGCCTCGCGCAGGTGCACGTCGCGCACGGCCTGACCGACCACGCGCGCGGCGTCGGCCATGGTCGGCACGGTCCAGAGCGTGGGCTTTGACGAACCGGAAGGCCCGGACGGTTCGGACAACTCGTGCAGCACGGCCTGCGTGAGCGACAGGTTGCCCGCGCCGAGCAGCACCAGCATGCGTTCGCCGGGCTCTTCGAACACCGACATCTTGCGCGCGGTGCTGATGTGATCGACGCCCGCATTGGTCCGCGTATCCGACAGGAACACGAGCCCTTCATCGACGCACATCGCCACACAGTAAGTCATGACAGGAATCCAGACGGCTGCCCAGTACGAACGGTTGGGCGAGCCGGAAAATGGCACAGGCCGCGGGCAGCGCCGCGGGACGCTGCCATTGTAATGCGCGCGCCTCGCACGCTGCAGCCGATATGTGCCCGAAAAGACCCCAGGTTTCGCGGCTCGCTTCTTACTGCGGCGACTGTTCCTGGGCCTTCACGGCAACGGACACATCGAGCGTTTCTTCCAGTCCGCCGATGCGCCGTCCGCGCACGGGCGACGCCGCTTCATAGTCGCGCGCGGCCGCGAGCCGGCAATACATCTCACTGGCGAACGCGGCGTGCGTGACGTCGACGGAAATCCAGCCGGTCCCCGCGAGCCACACATCGACCCACGCGTGACTCGCCGCATGCTCGACGTCGCCCGGTTCGATATAGCCGCTCACATAGCGCGCCGGAATGCCGCGCGCGCGGCAGCACGCGAGCATCAGATGCGCGTGGTCCTGGCAAACGCCCTTGCCGAGCGCGAGCGCCTGCGACGCCGTGCTCGTCACGCCTGTCGCGCCCGTCTCGAACTGCACCCGGTCGATGATCTTCTCCGCCAGCGCAATCAGCGCAGCCGGCTTGTCGAGCGACGGCACGGACGCCGCCAGTTCGCGAATCGCAGGGTCGCAGTCGGTCAAGCGTGTCGCGCAGGTGAAATGCTCGAGCGGAATCGCGCCCGCATCGTCGCCGAGCCGGCCGTCGATCAACGCAAACGTGTCGACTTCGCCCGACACGTGCACGCGTATCTCGTCGTGCTGCTTGTTGAGCACGAGCGTGTGCAGCACGTTGCCATAGGCGTCGAAGGTCGAATCGAGCTTGCCGGGCGCATCGAGCGTCCAGCGCCGCACGATCTGTGAAGCGCCGCTCGACGGCGTGAGGCGCAATTGCTGGATCGAGTAATGGACCGTCGATTCGTAGCGGTAGAAGGTGTCGTGGCGGATCGTGAGAAACATTGAGGGCACTCCATCAGGCAACGGGCAGCATCAGGTACGTGCGCGCGACCATGTTGCCGAGTTCGAACACGCGGGCGAGAAACTGCGTGAGCCACGCATGCAGACCGGTTTCGAAAATCTGCCGGATATCCGAGTAAAGCAGTTCGGCGCGCAGCTTGCCCGCAAAACGCTCGCATTGATTCGAGCCCTGCGTGCGCAGCATCGCGAGGTTTTCGCAGACGCCATCGAGAGACGCCAGCAGCGAGCGCGGCATCTGCGAATTCAGGATCATCAGTTCGACGACGCGCGCGGGCGTCACGACATCGCGATACACCTTGCGATAGATCTCCAGCGCCGACACCGAACTCAGAATGGACGTCCAGTAATAGAAGTCTTCGAGTTGCCGGGCAGCCTCGCGCGAGTTCGGCTCCGCGTCGGCGAAGCGCACGTCGAGAATGCGCGCCGTGTTGTCGGCTCGTTCGAGAAAGGTGCCGAGCTGCGTGAAGAAGAACGCGTCGTCCTGCAACGCGGTGCCGATCGTCACGCCGCGCGACAGATGCGAGCGGAACTTCACCCATTCGAACAGCGCCGACAGGTTGTTCGCCACCTCGCCGTGCGCGGTGCGCTCGTTGAATTCGAGCCAGGTATCGTTGATCGTTTCCCACCACTCCGTCGTCAACGTGCCGCGCACCGCACGCGCGTTTTCGCGGGCTGCCTGCAGACACGAATGAATGCTCGACGGGTTGGTCGGATCGGCCACCATGAAATCGAGCACGTTCTCGCGGGTCGGCTCGTCGTAGCGCTGCGCGAACGCGTGCTCAAGCTCGGAGATGCGCAACACCGAGCGCTGCGTGCGCTCCTCCTGCTCGGGCGTCTGCGGCAGCAGTTGCGCCTTCAGGTTGATGTCGAGCATGCGCGCGGTATTCTCGGCGCGCTCCATATAACGGGCCATCCAGAACAGATGATCGGCGGTGCGGCTCAGCATGTCGGCTTTCCGTGTTGATTGGACGCGCTCTCGTCGCCGTGTGACGCGAAGCGCGCCGGGTTGCCCGTGGTTTGTCGGCTGTGCGCCCGCATCGCGGGATGCGGGCGCTTCGGAAAATCGGTCGGACGTGGTCAGTCGACCATCCAGGTGTCTTTGGTACCGCCTCCCTGCGACGAGTTGACGACCAGCGAGCCCTCCTGCAACGCGACGCGCGTGAGGCCGCCCGCGCACATCGTCACCGTCTTGCCCGACAGGACGAACGGACGCAGGTCGATATGGCGCGGCGCGATACCCGCTTCGACGAAGGTCGGGCAGGCGGACAGCGCGAGCGTCGGCTGCGCGATGTAGCCGGCGGGCTTTTCGATCAGCCGCTGGCGGAACGCCTCGATTTCCGCGGACGTCGACGCCGGCCCGACGAGCATCCCGTAACCGCCTGCGCCATGTACTTCCTTGACGACAAGTTCGGGCAGATGCGCGAGCGTGTAGGCGAGGTCGTCCGGCTTGCGGCACTGGTAGGTCGGCACGTTGTTGAGGATCGGCTTTTCGCCCAGATAGAACTCGATCATGTCGGGCACGTACGGATAGATCGACTTGTCGTCGGCGATACCTGTGCCCATCGCGTTCGCAAGCGCCACGCGCCCCGCGCGATACGCCGTCAGCAGCCCCGGCACGCCGAGCGCCGAATCCGGGCGGAACGCGAGCGGATCGAGAAAGTCGTCGTCGACCCGCCGATATATGACGTCCACGCGCCGCGGCCCTTGCGTGGTGCGCATGAACACGTAGTTGTCGTCGACGAAGAGATCCTTGCCTTCCACCAGTTCGACGCCCATCTGCTGGGCGAGGAAGGTGTGCTCGAAGTAGGCGGAGTTGTACATACCGGGCGTCAGCACGACGACGACGGGATCGTCGACGCCTTCGGGCGCCACCGAGCGCAACGTGTCGAGCAGCAGATCGGGATAGTGCGCAACGGGCGCGATGCGGTTCTGCACGAACAGTTCGGGGAAGAGCCGCATCATCATCTTGCGGTTCTCGAGCATGTACGACACGCCCGACGGCACGCGCAGATTGTCTTCGAGCACGTAGAACTCGCCGTTCTCGCCGGCCCGCACGACATCGACGCCTGCGATGTGCGCATAGACGGCGAGCGGCACGTCGACGCCCTGCATTTCCGGCCGGTATTGCGCGTTGGTGTAGACCTGATCGGCGGGCACGATGCCGGCGCGGACGATGTTACGGTCGTGATAGACGTCGTGGATAAAGAGGTTGAGTGCCTGGACGCGCTGCCGGAGGCCGGCTTCGAGCGTTTGCCACTCGCCGCGCGGGATGATGCGCGGGATCAGATCGAACGGGATGAGCCGCTCGGTGCCTGACAGATCGCCATTGACGGCGAACGTGATACCGACGCGGCGAAACAGCAGATCGGCTTCGGCCCGCTTTCTCTCGATTGCCTCGCTGCCCTGCTGCACGAGCCAGCGTTCGAACCGCTGATAATGCGGCCGCACGGCGTCATCGAACTGACGCATCTCGTCATAGCATCGCATGTTACGCCCCACTCTTTTTGTCGGATAGAAGGCGAATGCGCTGCGCATTCGGTTTTTCAATCTCGATCAAGCAAGCGTTATGCCATTCGGGATTTGTGCGCTGCGCGCGGTGGATGCACTGGGAACGCGCACTGCGATGGCGCTCGGTTGTCGATGTCATCGTAGCGCGGAGGGGGACGATGCGCTACTACGGTGCGTGTTGTTGCGTACACGGTGCGTGGGGTTTTGGTTTGGTTCTGGTTTCGGCTCGCGGCGCGAGGGGGATTGTCCGTTCGCTGGTTGCCGCGCTTTTTTCTCTTCCCCCCGCTTTGGGCGTTGCCCGTTTGGTGTTTTGGTCTTTGCTATGGCAGCCCCGTTGGCGCCTTCGCGGCGCAGGCGTTCGTTTTGGTTTGCTTGTGCGTGTGCTGGCATCCGCGAATCGTTAGCGTGCCCCACGCGTCGCCCCTGTGCGGGGCGGCACCTACTTTTCTTTGCCGCCGCAAAGAAAAGTAGGCAAAAGAAAGCGGCTCACACCGCCAGCTCTTTTTTCTGCCTGAGGGCCCCCAAAGGGTCTTACGCTTCACACGGCAACTTTCCTGTTCGCGTTCGTTGCCAACGCTCTTGCGATGCGCCTCACCCGCTTCATGCCCCCGCGTCGCACCAAGCCGTGCCAAATAGTCCACGGCCGCCCAGGTGGCAAACTGTGTGTAGGCTTTCGCGCCATACGCGCACCACTCCAGACCGATAGCTCATGCGTCCCACCCTGTAAGAGCGCCAAGCCATACGACGCGACAACCTACACACAGTTTGCCACCTGGGCGGCACATACCATTCGCTGCCGCTGGCTCATGTACGGGTATTCGAAGCGGGTGAGGCGCTGATTCGAAGCGCTGGCAACGGACACTAGCCAGGGCACTGGCCTATGAAGTGTGGGGACGTTGGGGGCCCGTGGGCAGACGTCAAGAATTGGCGGTGTGAGCCGCTTTCTTTTGCCTACTTTTCTTTGCGGCGGCAAAGAAAAGTAGGTGCCGCCCCGCACAGGGGCGACGCGTGGAGCGAGATAACGCATCGCGGATGCCAGCAAAAACGCAAAGGCAAACGCAAACCGCGAATGCTAGCGTCAAAACGAACACACCGCACGGCGGACGCATGACGCGCGAAGGCAAATCGCGGATGCGAGCACGACCACGACCACGAGCAAACCACCCCCAACACCCGCGCCGCGCAGTCGCAAAACGCAAAACACAAACCGCAAAACCTGACCCACAGCGTCGCAGACAAAAAAAAAATCCCCACACACTTTCGCATGTGGGGACCGCGATAAAGCCTCAACAGCGAGCCTCAACAGCGGCTCACGCCGCCATCAAACCTTATGCTGCTGCGTCCTTCAGCTTCTTCAACGCACGTGCCTTGACCCGCACGCTCGCCGGCTTCGCCGGGAACCAGCGCTCTTGACCCGTGAACGGGTCCTTGCCGAAGCGCTTCTTCTTCGCCGGAACAGTCTGAACGACGATCTTCAGAAGACCCGACAGCGTGAATTCGCCAGCGCCCTTCTTGTGAACCGAACCGAGGATCGTGTCTTCGAGTGCAGCCAGAACTGCCTTCGCCGACTTCGGCTCGACGCCCGCACGCTCCGCAACGTGTGCAGCCAGCGAGGCCTTCGTGAAGGTGTCCTTGATCGGCGAGGGAACGCCGGACGCCTTCACGGCGACCTTCTTAGCCGTGACTTTCTTTGCGGGAGCAGCAGCAGCTTTCTTTGCAGCAACCTTCTTCGTCGGAACCGTAGCAGCCTTCTTGGCTACCTTTTTTGCGGAAGTCGCCATATTTCTCCTACCTCTAAGGGTCAGTAATTGCGAGAAGCGCACGCGATATGCACACGCTTCAACGCCGGATTCTACAAGCGCTTTCGCTTTCTGCGCGAATCTTTTGTGTATAACGGTTACGGTTTGTTGCGTGGCGCTGACTACCTCGCGCATTTCGAGCCTGTTTTTAAGGGGTAAACACGATCACCTGGCGATTTCGCCGCACCTGTCCAGCACGAATCTTCAAACGCGTCCGGTGGCAGGAAGACGCCCGTATCAGTGACGAAATCGAGCGTACGTTAAGCGCACGAGCGTCGGGGACGACTGACAGCACGGCACGCGCGACCCCGTAAACGCACGCTCAAGTCCTTGATTCGACACGCGGCATCAGCTTCGCGAGCGTCGCAAGCGCGGTCTCGATCTGTCCGGCCTCGATGCCGCCATAGCCAAATACGAGCCCTGGCTGCGGCGTTGCGCGCACATAGAAAGGCGCGAGCCCATGCAATGCAATCGATTCGGCGCGCGCCGCTTCGATCACGGCCGCCTCCGTGAGCGGCGCCTTCAGCAACGCAGCCATATGGATACCCGCCGTCGGCACGATGGGCTCGAACCAGCGCGCGAGATCGCCCTGCAGATGTACAAGCAGACTTGCCCGGCGCGCTGCGTAAAGCTTGTGCATCCGCTTCAGGTGCCGGGCAAAGTCACCGTTCAGCATGAAACTGGAAAGCGCCGTCTGCGTCAACGAGCAACCATGCCAGTCGCCGATCTGCCTCGCCTTGCGCAGCGTCTCGAACAACGATGCGGGCGGCACCATGTAACCGACGCGCAGTTCGGGAAATATCGTCTTTGAAAACGTTCCCACGTACGCAACGAGGCCGGTGCGGTCGAGGCTCTTCAGCGGCTCCATCGGCCGTCCTTCGAAGCGGTATTCGCAGTCGTAGTCGTCTTCGATGATGACGGCATCGCGCTGTTGCGCCCATTCGAGCAGTTCGACGCGCCGCGCGAGACTCATCGGCATGCCGAGCGGAAACTGATGCGACGGCGTCACGTAGACGAGCCGCGCGTGATTCGGCAGCTTGCTCACGACGAGGCCTTCGGCATCGACGGGCACGGCCGCGACCTTCGCGCCCACTGCCGTGAGGCACGCGCGCGCGGGCGGATAGGCGGGGTCTTCGATCGCCGCGACGTCGCCGGGACGCAGCGTCACGCGCGCGATGAGGTCGAGCGCATGCTGCGCGCCCTGCGTCACGATGACGTCCTCCCAGTTGCTCGCGACGGCCCGATTAAACGCGAGATAGCGCGAAATCGCGAGCCGCAACTCCTGTTCGCCGGCGGCATCGCGATACGTGCCGCGTCCACGCGACTGCACGCGAAGCGCGTGATTCACGCAGCGGCGCCAGACGTCGAAAGGGAAATGGGACTTGTCGGTAACGCCGCCGATGAAGTCGTACGGCGTGCCGGGCGTGGGTTGCGGCCCGAGTACCTCGGGGACGGTGTGCCATACCGGTTGCGCGCGGGCGCTGGAGCTGGGTGCCGTTTTCGCCTCATGGGCGGCACGGGCGTGCGCTGGCTTTTCGGCGGGCAGTCGCTGTAAACCTCCGGCGACGAAGGTGCCCGAGCCGGGGCGCGTATGCAGGAAGCCTTCGGCGAGCAGGCGCTCGAAGACGTCGAGGGTCGTTTTGCGGGAAACGCCGAGTTGCAGCGCGAGATCGCGGGTCGAAGGCAGTCGGGTGCCGCCTGCCAGGCGGCCTTCGATTATCCCTGCACGCAGTTGTCTGTAGATTTGTCCCGCCAGGTCGTGGCGGCCCTCTACCGATAAGTGGATTTCCATTTTGAGGTTTTGGGTTTCTTTTTGCCTGCGGCGCTTTGGGTTTGTTGTTAGCTTAGCGTGCGTTCGCCGGTTCAGTGTTTTTGTTTGTGCCGGTATCCGCGTTTTGGCTTTTCGATGGGATCCGCGTTTTGTTAGCGTTCTTTACGCTTTGCCGTTCGGTGTTATGGTCTTTGCGCTGGCATCCGCTCTACGTTAGCTCGCTTCACGCGTCGCCCCTGTGCGGGGCGGCACCTACTTTTCTTTGCCGCCGCAAAGAAAAGTAGGCAAAAGAAAGCGGCTCACACCGCCAGTGCTTGACGTTTACCCACGGGCCCCCAACGTCCCCATCGTTCACACACCAGCGCCTTGGTTGGTGCCCGTTGCCAACGCTTCGAACAAACGCCTCACCCGCTTCAAATACCCGTAGCCGGGCAAGCGGCAGCGAATGGCATGTGCCGCCCAGGTGGCAAACTGTGTGTAGGCTGTCGCGTCGTATAGCTTGGCGCTCTTACAGCGTGGGACGCATGCGCTATCGGTCCGGAGTGGTGCGCGTATGGCGCGAAAGCCGACACACAGTTTGCCACCTGGGCGGCCGTGGACTGTCCGGCGCGGCGTGCTGAAACGCAGGTGTGTGAAGCGGGTGAGGCGCGCATTCAGCGCGTTGGCAACGAACGCGGGTCACGTGATCGCCGTGTGAAGTGTAAGACCCTTTGGGGGCCCTCAGGCAAGAATTAGCGCTGGCGGTGTGAGCCGCTTTCTTTTGCCTACTTTTCTTTGCGGCGGCAAAGAAAAGTAGGTGCCGCCCCGCACAGGGGCGACGCCTGAAGCACGCTAACGTAACGCGGATGCCAGCGAAAACTAACAATCCGCGGATGCCAGCGCCAAGACACAAAACCCCGGACGCCAGCGCAACGACAAACGCAAACCCACAACGCCTTCCTAAATGCACACCCTGCCCCGGAGGGGCAAAAAAAACCTTACCGCGCCGAGACCGCCACACCCGCATCACTGCGGGCTTGCTCAGCGCACTGCTGATGCGCCCGCGAAAGCCGCCCCATCAGCGGCAGCAACAAGATAGCAACAACCGCCCCACCCGCAGCCAGCCACCCGAGCTCAGCAAAAAGCTTCGTATACAGCGGCAAAGAGATCAAAGGATCAAGATCCCCACCCGGCATCTTCGCCAGATTGGCGACCACACTACCCAGATACTGCGACACGCCCGTCGCCACAAAATAAGCGCCCATCATAAAACCGCTCATCCGCGCCGGCACATACCGCGCGATCATCGCGAGCCCGAGCCCGCTCACCAGCAGTTCGCCGAGCGAGTACAGGCCATAACCGCCGACCATCCACCACGACGACACCCGCCCGTTGACGGCAAAACTGCCGCTCCACGCATAAACGAAAAAACCCGCCGCCACTACCGCAAAACCAAACGCATACTTCGCGGCAACGGGCACGTCCTTCCCGCCCTTCGCGAGCTTCGTATACAACACGGCAAGAAGCGGACTGAGCAACATGATCCAGATCGGATTCAGCGCCTGAAACTGCGCAGCACTCCACGTAAACAGATGCGCGCCGAACAGCGAAAACGTCGGATCGACATTGCGCAGCGCGAACAACGTCAGCGACGTCGACATCTGCTGATAGAACACAAAGAACAGAATCACCTGCAACGTCAAAATCAGCGCCGCCAGCAAGCCCGAACGCTCCGACCGCTCGCAGTTGAGCAGCATGTACGCAAAGATCGCCAGAATCGCAACGCCCGCCGTGTACACGCAGGCCACGGCGATCGCCTTGTGCTGCAGCACGAACGTCGTCGCCGTGCCGAGCGCGATCCCACCCACCACGACAGCCAGCACGCGCATCCAGCGGATCGGCTCGGCATCCGGCGCGGAGCCAACGTGCGTCAACGTGCGGAACATCAGGAAGTAGTTCACCACCGCGATCGACATGCCCCCGCAGCAGACGGCAAACGCCGTGTGCCAGCCCCAGTGATCCTTGATCCAGGGCGTCGCCAGCATCGACACGGTTGAGCCGATATTCACCGCCATGTAATAGATCGTGAACGCGCTGTCGATGCGCGCATCGTCGCCCTCGTAAATACGGCGCACCAGATTCGCCGCGTTCGACTTGAACAACCCATTGCCGACCACGATCACGCCCAGCGACGCATACATGAACTCGAGACTGTCGCTCGGCAGCGCAAGCATCAGGTAGCCGGCCGCCAGCACCAGCGCGCCGAAAATCATCGAGCGGCGCGCGCCGAGAATCTTGTCGCCAATCCAGCCGCCGATCGACGGCGACGCATACACCAGCGCCGCGAATGCGCCCCACGTGAGCGTCGCGCGGCTGTCGTCAAAACCGAGCCGGTCGATCATGAACAGCACGAGCAGCGCCGCCATGCCGTAGTAGCCAAAGCGCTCCCACATCTCAATGAGAAAGACCGTCGAAAACGACCGGGTCTGGGATACGGGTGATTTCATGCTTTCCTCTTATTTACGCGATAGCAGCCGCGCGCGCCTGCGTCGAGCGGACGCATTGCCACGTGGCCAAGCTGCAAAAACTGGAGAACGTCGATCCCTTGCCGTGACCGATGCGCAAAGCGGCATCGGGCGACGGTTCGGTGCGATACGAGCAACGGACAGCGCGGTCCGCGTCGAAAACGGAACAACCAGGACTTCAGCGGGAAGCCGTCATCGCGAACAGCGCGTGACGAAAGGCTCAATGATAAAGCATCGCGCGAGCGGACCGCTTCGGCGGCTGCATCGACAGACGCGCGCTCGCTATGCCGGATGAATGGGGAAAGACTGCGAAAGAAATCGACACGATGTTCACCTTCATTCGTCGGCGGCAGTCCGGTCAGGACGTACCGATCAAAACACCGCCGCAGGATCGCTGCAAACGGGCGTGCAGGCGGATCAGCCCGGCTGGGCCGACCCGCGCGAGGTTGCGATTGTGCGTATCGAAGCGCGGCTTGTCGCTTCGGGAATTCACTGACATGCGCGCCACCCATACCCGATCCATCTCAACGGACTACGAGTCTTCTAAAGCAAATCCGATAAGTGATCTTTGCGATCTGGCAACATAGAGTGCTTTCTCGAAAAGATCGGAACGGCGTGAACAGCATGGAGGAGTTGTCAAGTCACGCAAGGCTGAGGGGGAAAGAGCAGCACGTCATCAAACAACATTTGCTTATATCAAACTAATTTTGACGGACTAATTTGGTTTTGTTATGGTCACGACACTTGAGAAAGACACGGCACTTGCACTGGGGAGCAAGATCCGCGCGCTGAGGCAAAGGCTGAAGCGTACGCTCGACGAAACAGCGACAGCAGCAGGCATTTCGAAGCCGTTCCTGTCGCAGGTCGAGCGCGGTCTCGCGTCGCCGTCCATCACGTCGCTGGCAGGCATTGCGAATGCGTTGGGAGTGAAGGTGCAGTATTTCGTCGACACACCAAGCGAAGAACGCTCGGTGTGTCGAGCGAACGAGTTGAAGTTTTTTGGTTTCGCAGACTCGGCGAACCTGTTTGCCCGGATGACCAATCTGTCGGGGGGCCGTCAGTTGGAAGCCATCCTTGTGAGGATGCCACCCGGGCAAAAGCGTTCCGAAGTCACGACACATGCCGGTGAAGAGTTCATCTACGTCATCGAAGGGCAAGTGTCGTTGACGCTGGAAGGCAAGACCTTCGTGCTGCGCGCCGGAGACAGCGCGCATTACGAATCGACGGTGCCGCATAGCTGGGCCAACACGGCCCGCAAGGAATCGGTCGTCGTGTGGGTAGGTACGCCGAGGTTGTTTTAGAAGGCAGGCATTCGATCCTGATTGGAAGCGCTTCCGCAAGCCGGGGGCGCATGACATTCCGCTGTAGGATGCCTGTAATAATAATTGTAAGGAATCCTGCATGCCGTACACCGAACAAGGGCCGCCTCGGCCTTCATCACGCGGATAACCGTTAGTGGCGTCCGCGCCGCTTGCGTTTCTCTCCCGACTTTTTCTGCGAATCCAACCATGAAAACACCGTTCGTTTACACGACGGCGCTGGCCGCGCTCGTCCTCACGTTTCAGCAATATGCATCGGCCGTCACGGTCCCGGCGGGCGCCACGCTCGCCGCGAGCCAGGAAATCACCCGTCAGGTTCCCGCCGAAACCGAATCGCTCGATCCAGCGCACATCGAATCGTGGACGGGCAACACGATCGGCCTCGATCTGTTCGAAGGCTTGACGCGCATCGACGCAACGGGCGCGATCGTGCCCGGCGTCGCGCAGTCGTGGACGCGCACCGCGCCCGACACGTGGGTCTTCAAGCTGCGTCACGATGCGAAGTGGAGCAACGGCCAGCCCGTCACGGCAGCGGACTTCGTGTATGCGTGGCAGCGCGTCGTCGATCCGAAGACGGGATCGAAGTACACGGTGCTGGTCGAGTTCGTGAAGAACGCAAAGGAAATCATTGCCGGCAAGGCGCCCGTCACGAGCCTCGGCGCGCGCGCCGTCGATCCCTACACGCTCGAAGTGAAGACCGACGTGCCCGCCGCATTCTTCCCGCAACTGACGGCGATGGCGACGATGGCCCCCGTCGATAAAGCTGTCGTGACGAAGTTCGGCACTGACTGGACGCGTCCGGCGAACTTCGTCGGCAACGGCGCCTTCGCGCTGAACGACTGGCAGCCGAACAACCGCCTCGTGATCACGAAGAGCAGCAACTACTGGAACGCGCCGAAGGTGGCGATCTCGAAGGTCACGTATCTACCGATCGAAAGCGACGAAACGGCGATGCGCATGTATCAGGCCGGCCAGTTCGATTACACGTACACCATTCCGTCGGGCATCTACAACCAGGTGGACAAGCAGTTCGGCACGCAGTTGCAAAAGGGCTTGCAGATCGCAACGTACTACTACAGCCTCAACAACGACGACCCCGCCTTCAAGGACAAGCGCGTGCGCCAGGCGCTGTCGATGGTGGTCGATCGCGAACTGCTGACCTCGAAACTCACGTCGAGCGGCGAACTGCCGATGTACGGCCTGATCTCGAAGGGCACGGAAGGCGCCGCCGTCTTCAAGCCGGAGTGGGCGTCGTGGCCGATGGCGAAGCGCGTCGAATATGCGCGCAACCTGCTGAAGGAAGCCGGCTATTCGGATGCGAAGCCGCTGACGTTCACCTTCACGTACAACACGAACGACCTGCACAAGAAGGTTGCCCTCTTCGTCACGTCGGAATGGCGCACCAAGCTCGGCGTCACCGCAAAGCTGGAGAACGTGGAGTACAAGGTGCTGCTCAAGCAGCGTCATGACGGCAAGGTGCAGGCGTCGCGCGACGGCTGGTTCGTCGACTACAACGATGCGATGTCCTACTTCGACCTGATTCGCTGCGGCAGCGTGCAGAACGACCAGCACTACTGCAACCCGAAGGTCGACGCGCTGATCGATCAGGCCAACCAGCAGACCGACGACAAGCAGCGCACGGCCCTGCTCACGCAGGCACATGACCTCGCGATGAGCGATTACCCGATGATTCCGCTGTTCCAGTATTCGGCGGCGCGTCTGGTGAAGCCGTACGTCGGCGGCTACGCATCGACCAACTATCTCGACATGCGCGCGTCGCAAGACCTGTACTTGCTCAAGCACTAAACAGCAGGAACCGCACCCATGCTTGCATACACGTTGCGCCGCACGCTGTGGGCGATCCCGACGATACTCGCCGTGATCACCGCATGCTATCTGCTGCTGCACCTCACGCCAGGCGGCCCGTTCGATACCGAGAAGCATCTGTCGGCGGCCACACTCGCGAACCTGAACGCCCGCTATCACCTCGACGAGCCGCTGTGGCAGCAGTATCTGCATTATTTATGGGCACTGCTGCACGGCGACCTCGGCCTGTCGTTTCGCTACACCGACTGGTCCGTCACCGATCTCGTGTTGAAGGCGCTGCCCGTGAGTCTCGGCGTCGGCGGCGTGTCGGTGCCGATCGCCGTGGTGATCGGCGTCGCGCTCGGCACGATTGCTGCCGTGCGCCGCGATAGCGTGGTCGATCACGCGGTGATGGTGCTCGGCAATATCGGCAATGTCGTGCCGCCGTTCGTGCTCGGCCCGTTGCTGGTGTGGGTGTTCGCCATTCTGCTGAAGACGGCCGATGGCCACGGCTGGCTGCCCGCGGGCGGCTGGGGCGAAGGCGAGTGGCGTTATCGGGTGCTGCCCATCGTGTTGCTGGTGATCATCAACGTCGCGCTGATTGCCCGCGTGATGCGCGGCAGCATGATCGAAGTGCTGTCGGGCAACTTCATCCGCACCGCGCGGGCGAAGGGCCTGCCCGCGCGCACCATCGTGCTGCGCCACGCAATGAAACCGGCGCTGATGCCCGTCGTGTCGCTGCTCGGCTCGGTGTGCATTTCGTCGATCACGGCGGCTGTCGTCACCGAATCGGTGTTCGCGCTGCCCGGCATCGGCCAGCTCGTCGTCAACGGCGCGATCAACCGCGACTACACGCTGGTGCTCGGTCTCGTCGTGCTGACGACGGCCGTCGCTGTCCTGTTCAACCTGCTCGTCGACCTTGCGTACGCATGGCTCGATCCGCGTATCCGCTATTGAACCCGATGAGAATGCCACCTGTTTCATTGACCGTCGTCGACGCGCCGCCTTCGCGCAGCCCGCTCGCGACGGCAGCGCGCCGCTTCGTGCGCAATCGCGCGGCGTTCGCCGCGCTGCTGCTGCTCGCCGTCATCATGCTCGCGTGCTTCGTGGGGCCGCTGTTGTCGCCGAACAATGCGATCGACAGCGACTGGTCCGCGATCAGCCTCGCGCCGACGTTCGCCAACATGCACTGGTTCGGCACCGACGAACTCGGCCGCGACCTGCTGGTGCGCACGCTGGTCGGCGGACGCGTGTCGCTCGAAGTCGGTTTGCTCGGCACGCTCGTGTCGGGACTGATCGGCGTCGCGTGGGGCGCGACGGCCGGCTATCTGGGCGGGCGCGTCGATGCCGTGATGATGCGCATCGTCGACATGATGTATGCCATCCCCTACATGCTGATCGCGATCCTGATGATGACGCTCTTCGGGCGCGCGTTCTATCTGGTCGTGCTGACCATCAGCGCCTTTTCGTGGCTCGATATGGCACGCGTCGTGCGCGGTCAAACGTTGTCGTTGCGCTCGCGCGAGTTCATCGACGCCGCGAAAGCGATCGGCGTCGATTCGCGCTCGATCATCACGCGTCACATCGTGCCGAACCTGATCGGCGTGGTGGTCGTCTATGCGACGGTCACGGTGCCGGGCATCGTATTGACGGAATCGGTGCTGTCGTTTCTCGGCCTCGGCGTGCAGGAACCGATGACGAGCTGGGGCGTGCTGATCCAGGACGGCGCGCAGAAGCTCGAATCGACGCCGTGGCTGCTGCTGTGCCCTGCCCTCATGCTGTGCGCGACGCTTTATGCCGTGAGCTTCGTCGGCGACGGCCTGCGCGATGCACTCGATCCGAAGGACCGCTGAGATGGCACACAAACAGTCGTTACTCGAAGTCAAAGACCTGAGCGTGCGCTTCTCGCGCCGCGACAGCGCGCCCGTCGACGCCGTGCAGCGCGTGTCCTTCTCGCTCGACAAGGGCAAGACGCTCGGCATCGTCGGCGAATCGGGCTCGGGCAAAAGCCAGACCGTGATGGCGCTGCTCGGCCTGCTCGCGAAGAACGGCAAGGTCAGCGGCGAAGCGCTCTACAACGGCGCGAACCTGCTGACGATGAACGACGCCGCGCTCAACCGCATTCGCGGCGACCGCATCGGCATGATCTTCCAGGACCCGATGACGTCGCTCAATCCGTTCCTGACGATCGAGCGGCAGATGACGGAGACGCTGCAACTGCATCGCAAGCTGTCGCGCCGCGAGGCGAAGCAGCGCGCGATCGAAACGCTTGAACGCGTGCGTATTCCCGATGCGGCGCGCCGTATCGGCATGTATCCGCACGAGTTCTCGGGCGGCATGCGGCAGCGCGTGATGATCGCGATGTCGCTGTTGTCGGAGCCCGAAATCCTGATCGCCGACGAACCGACCACGGCGCTCGACGTCACCGTGCAGGCGCAAATCATCGAACTGCTGCGTGAGCTGAACCGCGAACGCGGCACCGCGATCATCCTGATCACGCACGACATGGGCGTGGTCGCCGGCCTGTGCGACGACGTGATGGTGATGTATGCGGGGCAAACGGTCGAACAGGCGCCCGCGCAGCAGCTCTTCGCCGCGCCGACGCATCCGTACACGATCGGGCTCCTGAACGCGCTGCCGCGTCTTTCCGACGACGACGACCAGCCGCTGCAAACCATTCCGGGCAATCCGCCGCTGCCGGGCATGGCGACGCAAGGCTGCGCGTTTGCGCCGCGCTGCACGTATGCCGACGAGCGATGCCGCGCGACGCGCCCGTCGCTCGAACCGATCGAAGGCGATGCCCATGCGCTGCGCGCGTGCCATCGTCCCGTCCAGGCTATCGCGGAGGTGCTATGAGCGCCCAGGAAACCCTACTCAAGGTCGACAACCTCAGCGTGCATTTCAGCATCGCGCAGGGCGGCTATCCGTGGTCGAAGAAAGCGACGCTGCGCGCGGTCGACGGCGTGTCGTTCGATGTGCGTCGTGGCGAGACGGTGGGTCTCGTCGGAGAATCCGGTTGCGGCAAGTCGACGCTCGCGCGCGCGATCATCGGCCTTACGCCTGTGACTTCGGGCAGCGTGCAATGGAAAGGACGCGAGTCGGTGCAAGGCACGTCACGCGACACCACGCAGATTCGCCGCGACGTGCAGATGATTTTTCAGGACCCGCTCGCATCGCTCGATCCGCGCATGACGATCGAACAGATCGTCGCCGAGCCGCTGAAGACACATCAGCCGCAACTCGGCCGTGAGGAGATACGCGTACGCGTGCGGACGATGCTCGAACGCGTCGGCTTGAGCCACCATCATTTGCGCCGCTATCCGCATGAATTCTCGGGCGGCCAGTGTCAGCGCGTGGGCATCGCGCGCGCGTTGATCGGCGAGCCGCAGCTGGTGATCTGCGACGAGCCGGTCTCCGCGCTCGACGTGTCGATCCAGGCGCAGATCGTCAATCTGCTGCGCGATCTGCAACGCGAACTGTCGCTGTCGCTGCTGTTCGTCGCGCACGATCTGGCCGTCGTGAAGGCGATCAGCCAGCGCGTGCTCGTGATGTACCTGGGCCGCGTGATGGAGTTCGGCGACAAGCGCGACGTGTATCGCGAGCCGCAGCATCCGTACACGCGGGCGCTGCTGTCGGCCGTGCCGCTGCCCGACCCGGCTGCCGAGCGCGCGCGCAAGCATGTGCTGTTGCGCGGCGAGATTCCGTCGCCGCTCAAGCCGCCTTCGGGCTGCGCGTTCCGCACGCGCTGCCCGGATGCCATCGATGCCTGCGCGAACGAGCGGCCCGTTACGAGCGCAACGGGCATCGGTCACACGCAGGTCGCCTGCATACGTGCCGTCATGACCTGACACCCCTTTAGCTTCACGCAAACTTTTTCCACGACGCAGCTAGCCGCTGCGCCGAGGGAGGCGTTCGTTCGCGCGACGGCGGGAACGGGCGAGAAAGTGCGGTAAGGCCGACCGCCGCGCCGCTGTTTCATCAACTAGAAAAAATGGAATTGCAATGACAACCCAAAGATCCACATCAGGAGCATCGAAGTTCGCATTGCTGGCAGTGGGCCTGCCCGCATTGACGATCGCCACGGCCGCGCTGGCTGACGACGCGGCGGCGCCCGCCGCTGCCAGCACGGCCGTAGCGCAGGCGGCGCCTTCGCCCGCGGCACCCGCGACGCCCGCCAAGCCGAAGTTGAAGCACACACCGAATGTCGCGGAGGTGCAGCCCGAAACCAACAACGCCCTCGTGAATGCCGAAGCCGACCAGGCTGTGACGCCACCCGAGCCATTGTCGAGTCAGGCGAAGAGCAAAGGCCTGATCGCCGACAGCCATCTGAACCTGCTGTTCCGCAACTACGCCGACCAGTTCGACAACGAAGGCGGGCCGCACCGTCACGCGTGGGTTCAGGGCATGCAGGCGAATTTCGAGTCGGGTTATACGCAAGGGCCCGTGGGACTTGGCTTCGACGCGTCGCTGTTTGCCGCGCTCAAGCTCGACGGCGGCAATGGCGCGGGCAACATGGTGCACGTGGCGAAGGGCGGCGGCGGTTCGGATCAGCTTGCGTGGGCGTATCCGGGCATGTACGACATCAAGGGGCGCATCTCCGAGACGGTCGTGAAGTACGGCTTGCAGATCGTCGACAACAATCCGTTCATGGAACCGCACGACAACCGCGCGTTGCCGCCGACGTTCCTTGGCGTGTCGGCCGTGAGCAACGATATCCATAACGTCACGCTACAGGCGGGCAGCTTCACGAAGGTCGACGCACGGGGCCACACGAATCTCGTCGACCTGACGACATCGTATGGCGGCACGACGTTCAAGCGTCTGTCCTACTTCGGCGGCAACTGGGACTATTCGCCCAACGGCACGGTCACGCTGTACGCGGACCAGGCGGAAGACGTATGGAATCAGTTTTACGCGGCGATCTCGCATTCGATCGGCGATGTGAACACGGTCAAGTGGTCGGGGCTCGCGAACGTTTACTCGACGCATCAGACGGGTTCGGCGCTGCAAGGGCATATCAACAACAATGCGTATAGCCTGTCGCTGTCGGGGCAGCATGGTCCGCATCAGGTGTTGCTTGGGTTTCAGCAGATTCTTGGCGACCAGTTCTTCGACTATGTTAACGAGACCAACGGGATTTATCTCGTGAACTCGATGGATGTGGACTACAACGCGCCGCATGAAAAGTCGTTCCAGTTGCGGTATACGTTTGATGGCAAGTATGCCGGGCTGCCTGGATTCAAGGCCATGTTGTGGGGCGTGACGGGCTGGGGTGCGGATGCTTCCGCTGGCGCCGCGTCAAATGCGATCGGGCCGTATACGAGGAATGGGGAGTATGTGCACGGCACGCATCATGAAATCGGCTTTATTCCGAGCTATACGCTGCAAAGCGGGCGGTTCAAGGATACGAAGATTACGTTTATCGCGATGTATCACAAGTCGACGGCGCACTACTCCGACCCGGATAATATGGAATATCGGCTGGTTGTGAATGTGCCGGTGAAGGTGTTCTGAGTTTTTTTTGTCTGCGACGCTGGGGTGGGGGTTCTGGTTTTTTTGCGGTGGCATCCGCCGATTTGCGTTTGCGCTGGCATCCCCGATTTGTTTTGCCTGCTTCACGCGTCGCCGTTCGGTGTTTTGGCCTTTCCACTGGCATCCGCGTTTCGTTAGCGCGCTCCACGCGTCGCCCCTGTGCGGGGCGGCACCTACTTTTCTTTGCCGCCGCAAAGAAAAGTAGGCAAAAGAAAGCGGCTCAAACCGCCAGTGCTAATTCTTGCCTGAGGGCCCCCAAAGGGTCTTACGCTTCACACGACAACCACGTGACCCACCTTCGTTGCCAACGCTCTTGCGGTGCGCCTCACCCGCTTCACACACCCGCGTCGCAGCACGCCGTGCCAGCCAGTCCACGGCCGCCCAGGTGGCAAACTGTGTGTAGGCCCTCGGTGCTCCACACGCTTCACTCCGGACCAATAGCGCACGCGTCCCACCCTGTAAGAGCGCCAAGCCATACGACGCGACAACCTACACACAGTTTGCCACCTGGGCGGCACATACCCTTCGCTGCCGCTGGCTCATGTACGGGTGTTTGAAGTGGGTGAGGCGCTCGTTCAGCGCGTTGGCAACGCACACGGACAAGGGCGTTGCCATGTGAAGGGTGGGGACGTTGGGGGCCCGTGGGCAAACGTCAAGAATTGGCGGTGTGAGCCGCTTTCTTTTGCCTACTTTTCTTTGCGGCGGCAAAGAAAAGTAGGTGCCGCCCCGCACAGGGGCGACGCTTGAAGCGCGCTAACGAATCGCGGATGCCAGCGAAAACATAAATCGGCGGATGCCAGCGCAAAGACCCGAACACCTAACCCACCGTCGCAGACAAAGAAGAAGAAAAAGAAGAAAAAATCAAAACACAACCGACACAACAATCGACAACCAAACCGCAATCATCCCAACCAGAAACATCCCCCGCGCGGAGCGCACTTTCTTATCATTCGTATCAGGCTCGACGGGACTGGTCGCCACCCACGGCACGAGCCCGAGAAACGCAAACCCAACAATCGCGAGCCCAGCAACGAACTTGTCGGCAAGCGTCCAGTCTCCTCCTTCCTGGAGACCCCAATAGCCAAGAAAGATAATACCGATCGAGAACGTCGTCGCGGAAGCCGTGCAGAGCGCTGCCACCGATCCCTGGGGAGTGGGCATGGTCCACCTCGCGTGATTCAGTGCCGTCGATTCTACTTCAGCTTCGTCGTGTTCCGGCCCCTGCGCGTCGTTACGCGGATAACCGCGCCGCCCTCGCCTCATAAGCTTTCAGATGGCTGTACGCGATACGCAGTAACGACAGCACGCCCTCCTTCTGCGCCTCGCCGCCGCGTGCAATCAGATCGCCAACGATATGATCGGCTTCGATCCGCGACTGCCCTTCGATATCCCGCAACATCGACGCAGTCAACGCCGAGCCATCCGCAAACAGAATGGTCTGCGCACGCGCATTGGACGCCTCGCCAATGGCATGACCGTTCGCCGCGGCCACCGCCTTGCATTCGGCCAATATGCCTTCGATCACACGGCGCCCGTCCGGGGTCTTCAGAATGTCGCCAATCGCGGCCCGATGCAAACAGGTGCTGGCCGCAAGCGTCGCGAGGAACACCCACTTCTCCCACATCTGCTGAAGGATGTTGTCAGACGCCGTCGAATCGAAGCCCGCACCTTCAAACGCCGACGCCACCGCCTGCACACGCTCGCTCAGTCCACCGCCGAGTTCGCCGAAGCCGATCGCATGCATGTCGTTCAGATGCACGATTTCGCGCTCCCGATTCAGCGTCGCGGCAATCACGCACTGCCCGCCCAATACCTTCGTCGCGCCGAATCGCTGCTTGAGCACGTCGATATGGCGCATGCCGTTCAGCACGGGCAGAATCATCGTCGATTCGCCAACAGCGGATTCGAACGATTCAATCGCGTCGTCCAGGTTATACGCCTTGCAGCTCAACAGCACGAGATCGTAAGGCTGCGCGATCTGATTCGCGAGCACGGTCTTCACGTCGCGCAACGTCACGTCGCCGCGCGGACTTTTAATGACCAGCCCGAAGTGCCGCAGTTCTTCAGCGCGCTTTTCGCGCACCAGAAACGTGACGTCGCGGCCCGCCTGTGCAAGACGCCCGCCGAAGTACCCGCCGACAGCACCCGCGCCTACTACGAGAATTCGCATTGCTCCTCCATGGGTCCATTTGCGTGGCCTACGCCACGCGCATGCAGTATGTCGCAAATCGACGATGCCCGCAGCGGGCTTGCGTGCATCGCTGCGGGCATCAAAACGACCACGAAAACCGCGTCAGACAATTTCCAGCGCGAGCGCAATGCCCTGCCCGCCGCCGATGCACAACGTCACGATGCCGCGCTTGAGGCCATCGCGGCGCATCGAATGAATGAGGCGCGTGGTGAGCACCGCGCCCGTTGCGCCGATGGGATGGCCATGCGCAATCGCACCGCCTTCGACGTTGACGATGTCGAGCGCAAGACCCAGCTTCTGCGCGACGGCAAGCGGCACGGCAGCAAATGCCTCGTTGATCTCCACACGTTCGACGTCGCCGAGTTTCCAGCCCGCGCGTTCGAGCGCGATCTGCACGGCGGGCACCGGGCCGAGGCCGAACATGCCCGGCTCGACGGCGGCGATGCCGAACGAAACCAGACGCGCGGACGCTTCGAGGCCATGCGCCTCCGCATAGTCGCGCCCCGCGACGATCATCGCCGCCGCACCGCTGTTCAGGCCCGGCGCGTTGCCCGCCGTGATCGTGCCATCGGGGCGAAACGCGGGGCGCAGCTTCGCGAGCGTCTCGATCGTCGTGTCGGGACGCGGCTGTTCGTCGCGCGCGAACTGCACCGCGCCCTTGCGCCCCGCGATCTCGACCGCCACCAGTTCCGCATCGAACACGCCCCGCTCCTGCGCGGCGGCAAAGCGCTGCTGCGAACGCGCCGCCCATTCGTCCTGTGCGGCGCGCGTCAGTTCGGCCTTGCTCACGAGGTCTTCCGTGTGCCAGCCGGAGTGCTCGTTCGAGAACGCATCGACGAGGCCGTCGCGCAGCATGCTGTCGTACACCTGCGCGTTACCCATGCGGCTGCCCCAGCGTCCGCTTTCGAGCAGATACGGCGCACGGTCCATGTTCTCCATGCCGCCTGCGACGGCTACGTCGCCGAGTCCGAGCGCGATCTCCTGCGCCGCCGACACGATCGCCTGCGCGCCCGATCCGCACACGCGGTTCACCGTCAGCGCGGGCACCGACACGGGCACGCCGCCGCCAATCGCCGCCTGGCGCGCAGGGTTCATCTTGTTCCCCGCCTGCACGACGTTGCCCATCACCACCGACGACAACGCCTTCCCGTCGATCCCGCCGCGCCGCAGCGTCTCGCGCACGACAGCCGCGCCAAGCTGCACGGCGGGCACTTCTTTCAACGACCCGCCGAATGCGCCAATCGGCGTGCGGACGGGATGGGCAATCACAATATCGCGAGCATTCATCGCTATTCCTCAGGTTGAAGGACTACGCTTGCGTGCCTCGCGCCAACGAGGCACTTTCATTCCGCTTCATTTCGCCTTAATTAGCCGCGACATCCGTCGATGCCTTCGCCTTCGCGACATCGCTAGTAGCAGGCACATCCCAGCCGCCGCCAAGCGACCGGTACAGCGCGACAGCCGCCTGCGCATGCTCGCGCTTCGCCTGATTCAATGATTCCGCGTCGCGCAGATACGCCTCTTGCGCATCGAGCACATCGAGGAAGCTCGACGCGCCGCCCTTGTACAGCTCGGTGGAAAGCTTCAACGCCTGACCCGACGCACCGAGCGCGCCGCCCAGCTTCTCTACCTGCGCGCCGCCGTTGACGAGATCGCTGCGCGTGTCCTCGATTTCCTTCAGCGCGTTCAGCATCGTCTGCTGCAAGCCGAGTTGCGATTCGCGCATGCGGCTCTCGTTCTGCTCAATATGCGCGGTAATGCGGCCCGCGTTGAAGATCGGGCTCGTCGCGTTCAACGCCGCGCTAAAGAGGTTGTCCGTCAAGGTCGGCATGCCGAGATACGACGACGCGAGAATGCCGTCGCTCAGGCTCAGATTGAACTTCGGATAACGGTCCGCTCGCGCGACGCCCACTTCAGCCGCGCGCTGCTCGACAGTGGCGTACGCGGTGCGCACATCGGGGCGGCGCAGCAGCGCTTCGGACGGCAGCGTCTGCGGCACGCTTTGCGCGGGCACGGGAATCGGATGCGCCTCGCTGAGCAGCAGGCTGTCGACGCTTTCCGGCGTGCGTCCCGAGTACACCGCAATCAGGCTCATGTCGTGCTGAATGTCCGACCGGATCTTCGGAAGCTGCGCCTGCAGATCCTGCAGCTGGTTCTGCGCACGCGCCACGTCGAGTTGCGTGGAGAGCCCGTATTTCAGGCGCTGTTGCGTGAGCTTCAGCGCGCGGGCGCGGATTTCCTCGTTGTCGTTGACGATCTGCAATTGCGACTGCGCCCAGCGCAAGTCGATATACGCGGCGGCTGCGCTCGCAGCGAGCGCGAGCCGCAATTCGTTCAACGCCGACTGACGCCCCGACACCTGCGCCTGCGCCGCCAGCACCGCAAGACGTTCACCGCCGAATACATCGGGCTGCCACGAAGCCGTCAAGCCGATGCCCGCCTGCTTCACATAGCCGAGCGGCGGCGGCGTGTTCTGCCGCTCGTAGGCGGCAGTCGCGCCCGCATCGAGTTGCGGCGCGAGTGCTGCGCGCTGCTGCTTCGTGACCTCCTGCGCCTGCTTCACGCGCTCGACGGCGGCCTTTACGTCGAGGTTGTCGTTGAGCACGATGTCCACGAGCTTGTGCATGGCTGGATCGCCGAATTGCGACCACCACTGGTCGGCGTCCACGCTGTCTTTCGGCGCGTCGACGCTCCATGCATCCGGGGCGACGGTCTTCACGGTCTGCGGCAAGTCCGCGTGCGTCTCAGGCTGCACCGCGCACGCGGCGAGCGTCATGGCGGCGGCAACGGCGAGCGCTTTGGCTACGATCGTTTTCATGTCGGGTCTTCCAATCATCGAATGTGTTGATGGCTTTCGCGTGGTTCGGTGCGCGGGTTCAGTGAGCGTCCGGCGGCGGCGCGGTAAGACCGAAAGGCCGCGAGAACAGCACGCTGATCAGGCCCACTGCGAAGCACAGCGAGACCGCGAGGAACGTGTCGGAGAACGTCAGCACGAGCGCTTCGCGCATCAGCAGCGAGTGCAGCGATGCAAGACCCGCCGACGCGCCGTTGAGCATGTCGCCGCCGACCGCCGAGAAGTGCGCGGCCTGATTGCGCAGCATCGCTTCGATCACCGGGCGGCCAGCCGTCACATGTTCGTCGAGCCGTTCGTAATGCAGGTTCAGGCGGTCGTTGAGCATCGTGCTGCACACGGCAATGCCGATCGCGCCGCCCAGGTTACGCATCAGATTGAAGAGGCCGCTCGCCGACTTGAGCCGCGCAGGCGGCAGCGATCCGAGCGCCATCGTCACGATGGGCGGCACGCAGAACTGTTGCCCGACGCCGCGCAGCACCTGCGGAATCAGCAGTTCATGCCATCCCCACTGGTTCGTCAGCGGCACATACAGGTAACAGCCGACGCCGAAGCAGGTCAGCCCGAACACCATCAGCAGACGCATGTCGACCCGGCGTGCAAGAAACGAGTACGCCGTCAGCGCGACCAGTTGCGCGCAACCGACCGACAGCAGCGCGATGCCGATCTGCAGCGAATCGAAGCCACGCACCCGCGACAGAAACACGGGCGTCAGGAACACCGTGCAGAACAGGCCGATGCCCGTGATGAACGACAACAGGCTGCCGATACCGAAGTTGCGAATCGCGAGCGCTCGCAGATCGACGATCGGTTCTTTCGCCGTGAACGCATGCACCAGGAACAGGAAGCCGCAGATCACGCAGATCCACGCGCAAAAGAGAATCGCGTTGTCGCCGAACCAGTTCTTGCGCGGCCCTTCTTCCAGCACGTATTCGAGGCAGCCGAGAAAGCCCGACATCAGCACGATGCCCAGATAGTCACCCGTCTTGAGCAGCGAGATATCGGCGTGATCGACGTTGACATAGCGCGGCACGAGCACCGTGACGAGCACGCCGGGGACGAGGTTCAGATAAAACAGCCAGTGCCACGACCATTGGTCGGTGATCCAGCCGCCAATCACAGGGCCGATAGTCGGCGCGAGCGATGCGAGTGCACCGATCGTCGTTGCGGCGATGATCCGCTGCTTGCCGGGAAACAGCATGAAGGCGGTCGTGAACACGGTGGGGATCATCGCGGCGCCGGCCGCGCCTTGCAGCCCTCGAAACAGGATCATCGAGTTGATGTCCCATGCGAGCCCGCACAGCATGCTCGTGACGGTGAAGCCCAATGCGGAGGCCGCGAATACCCAGCGCGTCGAGAACACGCGCGTGAGCCAGCCCGACATCGGAATCACCATGATCTCGGCGATCAGATAGGCCGTCTGCACCCAGGAGAGTTCGTCCTGGCTCGCCGACAGGCCGCCGCCGATATCCTTCAGCGACGACGCCACGATCTGGATGTCGAGCGTCGCCATGAAAAAGCCGAGGCACAGCAGCGAAAACGCGAAGACTTTGGTTCCCGTCGGCAGATCGGCCGGGTTCACGGGGGCGGATGTCGTCTTGCTCATGATGGTCGCGGCGTCCGTGGGTTACGAAGCCGAGCGGGCTGCGTCGTGGCCTGCTTCCGCGTCGGAGCGCAGATGCACCTTCACGGTTGCAGAGAGACCGGGGCGCAGCACGCCTTGCATCTCTTTCGGCACCGAGAGCCGCACGCGCACAGGTACGCGCTGCACGATCTTCGTGAAGTTGCCCGTCGCGTTCTCCGCGGGCAGCACACTGAAGGTCGCACCCGTCGCCGGCGCAAGGCTCTCGACCACGCCTTCGATGCGATGGCTCGACGCGTCCAGATCGACGTCGACGGTGTCGCCGACCTTCATCTTCTTCAACTGGTCTTCCTTGAAGTTCGCGTCGATCCACAGTCCGCTAGCGGGCACCACCGTCAGCAGCGACACGCCGACATTGGCCAGCACGCCCACGCGTGCCGTGCGATTGCCGACATAGCCGTCGATCGGGGACCGGATCGTCGTGTACTCGACGTTGAGCGCGGCGACACGTTGCGCCGCCATGGCCGTCGCGACGCGGGCATGGGCATCGTTGATCTGGGCATCGAGCACGGGCAACTGCCGCTGCGCCGCCGTCAACGCGGCGCTGCTGCGGTCCACGGCGGCGTGCGCTTTCGCGAGGTCCGCGTCGGCGCGCTCGACGACCTGGTTCGACACCGCGTCGTCTTTCACGAGCTCGCGGTAACGCACCGCATCCGACGCGCTGCGCGTAAGTTCCGCTCCCGACGCCCGCACCTGGGCGGATTGCTCGTTGATCGTCGCGAGTTGCAGCGACTTCTTTGCTTCGAGTTCCGTCACGGCCGCTTCCGCGCTCGCGACTTCGGCATTGGCCTGCGCGAGGCGCGCATCGTAATCGCGCGCGTCGAGGCGGATCAGCACCTGCCCCGCTTTCACGTACTGGTTATCCTGCACCAGCACGTCGTTGACGAAACCGTTCACCTTCGGCGCCAGCACGGTGACGTCGCCGCCCACGTAGGCATCGTCGGTGGTCTCGACAAAGCGGCCCACGAAGAACCAGTACGATGCGGCCGCCGCGACCACGACGACGACGGTGATCACCGCCAGCAGCATCCACGGAATGCTGCGCGTCTGTTTCGCGGCGCCGGCGACGCTCGGCGGAGCAATAGAGGGAGTGGTAGACATGGCTATATGTGCGTATGCACCGGAAAACGTTGAAAAAATGCGCCTAAGCGCCCGCGTTGTTGCGTGAAATCGTGAGCGTTAGCGCTTCGTCATGTCGAACAACTCTTCTCGCAGATTGGCTGCGCGCTGCGGTCCGAAACGCTGCTCGAATTCTTCCTGCGCCGCGAACCAGTGATCGCGCGCCGCTTGCAACCGTTCTTCGCCCGCGGTCGTCAGCATCACCGTCAGCACCCGGCGATTGCTGCGCGACGCTTCCGTGAACACGAGCCCGTCGCGCTGCAACGGCTGGATCGCGCGGACCAGCGTGGTGCGTTCCATCACCATCGAGTCGGCGAGTTCCTTCATCGTCATCCACTTGCGGCGGCGCAAACGGCACATGATCGAAAACTGCGTGGTTTTCAGCCCGACCTGACCGAGATGACGGTCGTAAAGCTGCGTCACGTAGCGCGCCGCTTGCCGGATCGCAAAGCAGTCGTCGTCGGGCGAAACCTGTATGTCTTCCGTGTCCGTTTCTACGTGCATATGCACACCATTGAATCGATTTTGTCGAACGCGCGATACACCGCGCAAAAAACAACCGGATTACGAGGTCAGATTGAACAATTCAGCGCGCAAGGCCTTGGCACGGCTGCGACCGAACTTGCTTTCGAATTCGTCCTGCGCGGCGCGCCATGCGATAGCGGCCTGCTCGAACGTTTCCTTGCCCGCTTTCGACAGGCTGAACTGATAGGTGCGGCCATCGTGCTCCGACGGCTCGCTGAGCACGAGACCATCGCGCTGCAACGGCTTCAGCGCGCGCACGAGCGTGGTGCGTTCCATCACCATCGTGTCGGCCAGCTCGACCATGGTCAGGCCGGGCTTGCGCGCGAGCTTCGCGACGATCGTGAACTGCGCCGCCGTCAGGCCAACCTGGCCGAGATGGCGTTCGTAGATCTGCGTCACGAACCGCGCCGCCTGGCGCAGCGCGAAACAGTTGCAATCGTCGTGAGAAATAGGCTTGCTCATGGGAAGGAAGTCTATATGTGCGTATGCACGCTGTCAAATGGCGATGCGCTGCGTCAGCTGAAATTCATTGTTGCTCAGAGCGCCAGCACGCTGACGGCGACCTCGACGCGATGCGCACCGCCGCCAAGAATCATGCCGCGCAGCAGCGAGACGTCGCTGTAATCGCGGCCGATTGCGAGCGTCACGTGGTCCATGTCGGCGAGTACGTCGTTGGTCGGGTCCAGATCGATCCAGCCGCTTTGCGGGCAATGCACCGACACCCACGCATGCGACGCATCCGCGCCGATCAGCCGCGGCTGACCCGGCGGCGGATCGTTGCGCAGATAGCCGCTCACATAGCGCGCTGGCAGCCCGAGCGCGCGCAGGCAGCCGATCATCACCTGCGCGAAGTCCTGGCAAACGCCGCTTTTCATATCGAACGCGCGTTCGGCGGGCGTATCGAACATCGTTGCAGACGGCTTGTAGTCGAAATCCGCGTAAATGCGATGCATCAGATCGATCGCGCCCGCGACGATCGGCGTGCCGGGGCGGAAGCTGCGCAGCGCGTAGTCGCGTAACGTTGGCTTGAGCGCAACGTTGGGCGACGCGAAACGGAACTCCACCTGCGGATCGCACACGCCTCCCGCGCGAAACCGCAGCGCTTCCGCCACCTCTTCCCACACGGGTGTGGCGTCGGGATCGAGATCGCGCCAGCGCGGCGTGAGTTGCACGGTCGTTTCGCTGACCATTTGCAGGCGTTCGTGCGGCGCGTCGAGCGCGAAATACAGCACGTCGTTGCCGAATGCGTCGATGCGGCTATGCAGATACGAAGGCGACGGCTCGATGCGCTCGGTATGCGCGACCACGCGCTGCCACGAGCATGCGAGTGGACGGATCGTCGCGAGATGCTGCGCGGTTTCGACGAGCGTCGAATAGTGATAGGTCGTGCGATGCGACACGGACAGCAGCGTCTGCGCGTCTTTCATGACGACACCTGCGCGGCCAGCGTGTTCGCGTGGCTGAAATAGCGCGCGCTGATTTCGTTGGCGGCTGCCGTCATGCTCATCGCGAGGCGGTCGCACAGTGCGATCAGTTCCGCGTACAGGCCGCTGCCGTCCGTCGTGCACAACTGTTCCAGCGACGGCAGCGTGCTCACGTCCGGCAGCATGTCGTTGAAGCGCCGATGGCGCGTGTTGCCCGCCGCCATCGAAATATCGTCGAGCTTCGAGCACAGCCGTGCGTACACGCCGTACAGTCCGCGCGGATTGGTCGGCTCGATCACGAGCAGATCGATCAGCGCGGGCACTTCGAGGCGCCCCGGATACAGCGAACGGTACGTCAGCGTGCTGTCGAACAGTTGCAGCAGCAGATCGAACGCGGCGGGCGTCGCCAGTTGGCGCTGCGTCGCGACGACGCGCAATATCGACGTCATCGCCCACACGCGCTCGATATGCCGGCCCGCGAACATCAGACGCCATGCTTCGTCGCGCGTCATGCGGTCGCCCTGTGCGCCGCTGATCGCCGCAAGTTGCGTGGAAAGATGTTCGAGCGCGTTCATCAGCGACACGCGGTTGTAGCGGGCCTTGCCGCGCGAAGACGCATTCGACGACACGGCCGCCGCCGGCGTCAGTTCGTGCAGCGCGTCGCGGAAGTCGTTGCGCGCGGCGAGCGTGATACGCCAGTGATCGTTCGACAGCCGGCCGCGTATTTCGCCGCTCGCGCGCGCCTGGCTCGCGAGATTCTGGCCGATGCTGTACGCGCCCGTGTTTTCGTGCAGATTCGCGACCAGCGTGCGCTCGAACGCTCGCAGCGACTGGCCGGCCACGACATCGCCCGGTTGCACGAGGCCGTATTGCAACGCGAGTTCCGCGAGCGTCCCGAACATGGTGTCCGCGCCGTTGCTTTCCAGCGAGCCGAGAATCAGCCGCAACAGCCGCACGTTGTTCTCCGCCCGCTCGCCGTAGCGGCCGCTCCAGAACAGGTTCTCCGCCGCCCGGCTCGACACGGTGCGATGCTTGCGCGCGAGATCCGCGGGCTTGAGCGGCGAAGGCAACAGCGTGAAGGTCGAATTCGGATGGCTGGAGAGCACCCATGTATCGACGCTGCTGCCGCCGAACTGCATCGACACCGACGACTGCCGCTCCCCCGCGAGTCGCGTGAAGCCGCCGGGCAGCACGTGCCAGTTGCCATTCGCGTCGGCGACAGCGATGGCGCGCAGCACGCTTGGCCGGTTGCCGAGCGTGCCGTCTTCGTAGCGCGGCGTGCACGAATACGGCAGCGGCTGCTGGATCGTGAACGCATCGGGGGCACGCTCGATGCGGCTCTTCCACGCGTCGAGCCGCTGCGCGCCGGGCGCGATGCCTGGCGGCCCGTCCGGCGTGCGCGTGGGCCATGTCGGTTGCAGGAAGGCCTCGTCCATGTTCGCGAACGCATGCTCGCGTGCGGCGTCTTCGCCGCACCACCACGTCGACACGCCGTTGAGCAACAGCGGCTCGTTCAGCAAGGTCTGCGCGATGCCCGGCAAAAAGCCATGCATGGCCGGCGATTCGAGAAAACCCGAACCCGGCACGTTCGACACGATCACATTGCCCGCGCGCATCACCTGCAACAGCCCGGGCACGCCGATCGTCGAATCGGCGCGCAGTTCGACGGGGTCGCAGAACGCGTCGTCGAGGCGACGCACGACGACGTGCACGCGCTCCAGCCCCGTGAGCGTCTTCAGATACAGCATGTCGTTGCGCACCGTCAGGTCTTTGCCTTCGACGAGCGTCACGCCCAGATAGCGCGCCAGAAACGCATGCTCGAAATAGGTCTCCGCGAACGGCCCCGGCGTGAGCAGCGCGATATGCGGCGCGCTGTCCTTCTTGCCGTCGCGCATCGTGGCGCGCGCCCATTCGGCGAGTGTCGCGATCAGCGTGGAAAACGTCGGCGCAAGGCGGCTCACGCGCATTTCGCGGAACGCGTCGCCGAATACGCTCGAGACGATCATGCGGTTTTCCAGCGCATAGCCGAGGCCGGACGGCACTTCGGTGCGATGCGACACGACCGTCCACTCGCCGCTGGGCGCGCGCGCCAGATCGACACCGACCACCTGCAGGAACTGGCCGCCCGGCGGCGTGAAGCCCTTCACGGCGCGCAAATAGCCGGGGTGCCCGTAGACGAGCGCGGGTGGCAGCTTGCATTGCTGCAGCAGTTTCTGCGGGCCGTACACATCGGCGACGATCGCGTTGAGCAGTTGCGCGCGCTGCTTCACGCCGCGCTCGATATGCGCCCACTCGTCTTCGGCGATGATGAACGGCAGCAGGTCGAGCGCCCACGGACGCGGTTCGCCCTTATCCGCGTAGACGTTGTACGTGATGTCGTTGTCGCGCACCTGCTGGGCGATCGATGCGCTCCCCGGCTCCAGGCCCGCAATGCCTTCCTCGCCGAGCAGCTCGAAAAAGCGCCGCCACGGCTCGCGCAGCGCGCCCGATGTATCGCGCAGTTCATCCCAATGGCCTTCGCGCACGTCGAGCAGCGGCAGCGAGCGAAGCAGCGCGAGCGCGTCGGGATGGCTTGTTGCCGCTTCGAACGGAAAGGTCGATTGAAAAGCCAAGATGTTGTCGCGAGTCTGTCGTTGTGGGCTTACGGTTTCAGCGGCGGCTTACCAGTGCCGCAAATCCAGCGTGAACGGGAACTCCAGGCTGCGCGGCGGCGCTTGCGTCACGAGCGGCCCCGGCGTGTGGCCCGTCGTGAAGAAACGCGCGCGTCGCCGGCTTTCCGCTTCGTACGCGTTCACCGGGAACGTCTGATAGTTGCGTCCGCCCGGATGAGCGACATGATACTGGCATCCGCCAATCGAGCGCCCCGTCCAGGTATCGACGACATCGAACGTCAGCGGCGCGTGCACGCCTATCGTAGGATGCAGCGACGACGACTGCGCCCATGCGCGGAACCGCACGCCCGCGACGAATTCGCTGATGCGGCCCGTCGGCTGCAACGGCAGGGACACGCCATTGACGCTCACCACGTGGCGATTGTCGTTGAGCCCCAGCACCTTCACTTCGAGCCGCTCCACCGACGAATCGACATACCGCACCGTGCCGCCCGCCGCGCCTTCCTCGCCCATCACGTGCCACGGTTCCAGCGCGCCGCTGATCGTCAGCGACAGGCCGTTCGCGTGCATCTCGCCGATGGCCGGGAAACGGAACGCGAAGTGCGGCGCGAACCATTCGCTGTCGAACGAGTAGCCCGCGCCGCGCAGATCGGCGAGCACGTCGTCGAAATCCATCTGCACGAACGTGCCGAGCAGGAAACGGTCGTGCAATCCGGTGCCCCAGCGCGTGAGTCGCTGCGTGTACGGCGTCTTCCAGAACTTCGCGACCAGCGCGCGCAACAGCAGTTGCTGCACGAGACTCATGCGCGCATGCGGCGGCATTTCGAAGCCGCGCAGTTCGAGCAGGCCGAGGCGGCCCGTCGGGCCATCGGGCGAATAGAGCTTGTCGATGCAGAACTCGGCGCGGTGCGTATTGCCCGTCACGTCGATCAGGATGTTGCGCAGCGCGCGGTCGATCATCCACGGCGGCAGTTGCGCGCTACCCTGGCCGCCGAGCAGATCGACCTGCCGTTGCAGTTCGCTGAACGCCAGTTCGAGCTCGTAGACCTGATCGTTGCGCGCTTCGTCGACGCGCGGCGCCTGGCTGGTCGGCCCGATGAACAGCCCCGAAAACAGATACGACAGCGACGGATGGTTGTGCCAGTACGCGACGAGGCTCGCCAGCAGATCGGGGCGGCGCAGAAACGGACTGTCGGCGGGCGTCGCGCCGCCGAGCACGAAGTGATTGCCGCCGCCCGTGCCCGCGTGGCGGCCGTCGAGCATGAACTTTTCGGTGCTCAGATACGTTTCGTGCGCGGCGTTGTAGAGGAACTCGGTGTGATCGACGAGTTCGTCCCAGTTCTTCGCCGGATGAATGTTGACTTCGATCACGCCGGGATCGGGCGTCACTTGCAGCACGTTCAGACGCGGATCGCGCGGCGGCGGATAGCCTTCGATCACGACGGGCATCTTCAGCTCGGCGGCCGTGGCTTCAACGGCGGCCAGCAGGTCGAGATAGTCGTCGAGTTCGGTGAGCGGCGGCATGAAGACGTGCAGCAGCGCACGGCCATCGCCAAGCGCCTCGGCCTCCACTTTCGGACCCGCCGCCCGCGCCGGATTGCGCGCCTCAACGCACAGTGCCGTGCGGATCAGCGCTGCGGCCGATTCGCCGCGTTCGGGGAAGCGGTCCTGAGGCGGCGTGCCTGTGCCGGGTCCGCCTGTGCCCGCACCTCTTGCAACGCCCGGTCCGGCACCGCCGCGAGCGTCATAAGACACGCCTTCATACTGCATCCGCAATTGCGCCGCTGTGCGCAGCGGCGCGGGTTCCGCAAACGGATCGTGCGCGTGCTGGTATGGATAGTCTCCCTTCGACACCCACGGCAGCGAATCGAGCGGCAGGCGCAAGCCCATCGGCGAGTCGCCAGGAATCAGGTACATGCGCTCGTCGCGGAAGAACCACGCGCCGCTCGTCCAGCCCGGGCCCTGCGTCGAGCGCGCCAACGGCAGCACGTAGCCCGTCACGCCCGACAGCCCGGCATCGAACACGCGGCGCAGCCGCACGCGCTCCATTTCGTCGTCCAGACGCGAATCGAACGGATCGACGTTGACGGGCAAGCGGCGCTCGCGCCACAGGTAATACCACGTGTCTTCGTAACCGGGCTGGGCGTACTTGCTGTCGACGGACAGCTTGTCGGCGAGCCGCGTGATGAAGCGCTGCGCATCGTTGGATGTATAGCGGCCGGGGCTGCGCTCGTCGGCGAACAGCGCCGGGTCGTTCCAGCATGGCTCGCCGTCGGCGCGCCAGTACAGCGACAGCGCCCAGCGCGGCAACTGCTCGCCCGGATACCACTTGCCCTGACCGATGTGCAGAAAGCCGCTCGCGCCGTAATGGCCGCGCAGCTTGTCCATCAGCGCGACGGCATAGCCGCGCTTGGTCGGCCCGAGCGCGTCGGTGTTCCATTCGGCGGCGTCGCGGTCGCGCACCGACACGAAGGTCGGCTCGCCGCCCATCGTCAGGCGCACGTCCATCGAGGCGAGCTGGCTGTCGACGTGCGCGCCCATCGTCAGCACGCGGTCCCACGCGGCTTCCGTATAGGGCTTGGTCACGCGCGGCGTTTCGAGCACGCGCGTGATCGACATCGCGTGCTCGAACTCGACTTCGGACTGGTCGACGGCGCCCGAGATCGGCGCAGCGCTGCCCGGCTCCGGCGTGCACGCGACGGGAATGTGGCCTTCGCCCGCCAGCAGCCCCGAGGTCGGATCGAGGCCGATCCAGCCCGCGCCGGGCAGGAACACTTCGCACCACGCGTGCAGGTCGGTGAAATCGTATTCGGTGCCGCTCGGGCCATCGAGCGCCTTGGTATCGGGCGCGAGCTGAAGCAGGTAGCCCGACACGAAGCGTGCCGCCAGCCCCAACTGGCGCAGCGTCTCGACCAGCAGCCAGCCCGAGTCGCGGCACGAGCCCGACGCATTGACGAGTGTTTCCTCGGGCGTCTGCACGCCCGGCTCCATCCGGATCAGATAGCGGATGTCGCGCTGCAGACGCTGGTTCAGCTCGACGAGGAAATCGGCTGTGCCGCGCGGCGAGCGATCGATGCTCGCGACGAACTCCTTGAAGCGCGGCGTCATCTCGCGCCGCACGAGATACGGCGCCAGTTCGGCCGCGAGTTCGGGCGCGTACTCGAACGGAAACTGTTCGGCGGCGGGCTCCAGGAAGAAATCGAACGGATTGTAGACGGCCATTTCCGCGACGAGATCGACCGTGATCTTGAACTCGGGCGTGCGCTCGGGAAACACGAGACGCGCCTGGTAGTTCGCGAATGCGTCCTGCTGCCAGTTGATGAAGTGCAGTTCCGGCTCGACGCGCATCGAGTACGACAGGATCGGCGTGCGGCAATGCGGCGCCGGGCGCAGCCGCACGACCTGCGGCGACAATCCGACGAGACGGTCATAGCGGTAATGCGTGACATGGTTCAGCGCGACACGTATGGACACTACGGACTCCTGGGCGGAAAAGGCCGATAAAGGGGCAGACGCGAAAAGCAAGCTTTGTGCCGTTGAGCACGGCAACGCGACGGGGCCTGCGCTTGCAGCTATCGCATTGTCACGTGGCGGCCCCATGCTTCGAAGGGTGTTCGACGGTCTTCGAAAGCCAAGGCACGCATGCCACGCGACCGACCACACGCACCAAAACAGCGCATGCGGCGGGCCGTGCGCGCACGCAATGTGCGCAAGACCCACGACGTTATAGCGAAGCGGCATGAAGATTGCGGGAACCCCACGCGCGTCGAGGTTGCCACGACCACCGCCGCAAATCAAACGACGCACGGCGCGGCGGCCGGACGTCTCCGCCTGCTGCACGACGACATCAACGTAAAACGGATTGAAGCGATGAAAGCCTTCCATTGCAACCGATGCGACCAGCGCGTGTTCTTCGAGAACGTATTGTGCGAGCGCTGCGCGGCGCTGCTCGGTTACGTGCCGGAACTGGCCGAAATCAGCGCCTTCGAAGACGCGGGCGAGGGCCAGTGGCGCAGCCTGCATCCCGACGTCAAAGGCAAGCTGTACCGTCAATGCCACAACTACGCGGTCGAGAACATCTGCAACTGGATGCTGCCCGCCGACGATCCCGACACGCTGTGCCGCTCATGCCGCCTCACGCACACGATCCCGAATCTCGCGGAACCGAACAACCGGCTCTACTGGTACCGGCTGGAGACCGCGAAGCGCCGCCTGCTCTACACGCTCGATGCGCTGGGCCTCGCAATCGAATCGCGCCAGGCCGATCCCGACAATGGCCTCGAATTCGACTTCCGCGAGAATACGGGCGACGGCGAAGCGGTGATGACGGGACACGACAACGGCCGCATCACGCTGAACGTGGCCGAAGCCGATGACGCGCACCGCGAGCAAGTCCGCACCGACATGCGCGAGCCGTATCGAACGCTGCTGGGGCATTTCCGCCACGAGTCGGGGCACTACTACTTCGAGAAGCTGGTTGCGGGAACGCATTGGCTCGCGCCGTTTCGCGAACGCTTCGGCGACGATCAGACCGATTACGGCGAAGCGCTGGACGCCTACTATCGCAACGGCGCGCCCGCCGACTGGGAAAACAGCTACATCAGCGCGTACGCGACCATGCATCCGTGGGAAGACTGGGCCGAAACGTGGGCGCACTACCTGATGATCGTCGACGTGCTCGATACGTCGACGGCATACGGGCTGGCGCTGCTGCCGCCCGCGCCGAACGAGCCGTCCCTGACCGACCAGACACCCGTCGAGGAAGCCAGCTTCGATAACCTGATAAAGCGCTGGTTTCCGCTGACGGACGCGCTGAACAGCCTGAACCGCAGTCTCGGCATGCCGGACGGCTATCCGTTCACGTTGGCGCCGCCCGTCGTCGACAAGCTGCGTTTCGTGCATCGTGTGATCGCGCAGGCGTCGGCGCGCAAGTAGCCGCGCACGCGCGGCGAGCCTCGCGTTGCGGCTTGCAGCCTGTAGCTCGTGGCGAACGCGCGTTACTTCTTCTGCAGCAGTGTCTTGAGCTCTTCGACGTTCTCTTCGACCCGCTTCGCGATCACCGCGTACGAATCGGCCTGCGTGCGATACGCGGCTTGCGTGAGCTGCTGCATGTCGGCGAGCGCCTTGTGCAGCGTCTGCTGGACGAGTTCGGCCGTTTGCGCCGACGGCACGCCGCCTGCAGCGGCCTGCTTCTGCGCGACCTCCTGCAGTTCGGAGAGTGTGGCGCGCAGCATTTCGGCCTGCTTCTGCGCGAGCGCCTGGATGCCCTGCACGGCCGTCTGATTCGCGGCGATCAGGGCCTCGACGTCCTTGCGACGCGCTTCCATCACGGCCGGCACGTCGAATCCGGGCAACTTGAACTGCTCGAACAGCTTGTTGAACTCGGCGAACGGATTGGCGGCGTCAAAGGGTTCCATGCTTGGTCTCCACAATGTGCTTCGGTGGGTTGGGCATGTGCCTCGAAGGCTTGACGCAGGCACATGGCACGATCATGCCCGTTAATGCGGCAATGCGCCAGCGAGCAACGCAGATGCCAGCAGGCAAGCCGTCCAGGCTCTATCCATTTCATATCACGTTATGATGCAGCGCAGCGACGCATGGATTACGGGTTTTCCCTGCATTTTCAGGCCCCGTTAGCGTCCGCCCGGAGGTCGTTGGGCGGGATTTATATCACGTTGACATATATCCATGACGACAAGTTGTTTCCTTTGTGACAGCTTTTCCCTTAATTTACGGCTGCCCGTTTCCCCTAATCGCACAATATCTTGACCCGTTCCCCTTTTTTCCAGTGGCTGGCGCGCTTCTATCCTGCCGCGATGAACGTCAAATGGCCCGAGCGCATGCGCTCGGCGCTCGGCGCGTTGATCGGCATTGCGTTCACGGGCGGCAGCATGCATCTGCTGCTCGGTCCGAACGCAAACATTCCGCTGCTGGTTGCGCCGATGGGCGCGTCGGCCGTTCTGCTGTTCGGCGTGCCCGCCAGTCCGCTCGCGCAACCGTGGTCGATCATCGGCGGGAATCTGGTGTCGGCGACAGTGGGCGTGGCCGCCGCGCTGCTGATTTCCGATCCCGTCGCGGCGGCGGCGCTCGCAGTGGGCGTGGCGATCGCCGCGATGTTCGCGTTGCGCTGCGTGCATCCGCCGTCGGGCGCCGTCGCATTGACAGCCGTGGTGGGCGGACCCGCCATTCACGCGCTCGGCTTTCGCTTCGTGCTGGAGCCGATCCTGATCCAGTCGGCGGCACTGCTCGGCGCGGCGCTGGTCTATCACGCGGTAACGGGCCACCGCTATCCGCACGCGACGCGCGCGGCGCCGTCCGTGCCGCAAGCGCCCGCATCCGGCAACAGCATCACGCGCACCGACCTCGAAGCCGTGCTGAACCGGCGCGGCGAACTGCTCGACATCGACCCTGACGACCTCGAAGCACTGTTTCGCGAAACACAGTTGCAGGCTTACGCGCGCACCTTCAGCGAACTGGCATGCCGCGACGTGATGTCGGCACCCGTCGTCAGCGTCACGCCCGACAGCACGTTGCGCGCCGCCGCGGACCTGTTGCAGCGTCACTCGATCAAGGCGCTGCCCGTCGTCGACAAACGCCAGCACGTGGCGGGCATCGTCACGCGCGCCGATCTGGCGAGCAAACCGAAAAGCGCGGACCTGCGTCTGATGGAAGCGCTGTCGGCGCGTCTGTTCAAGCTCGACGCGACACGCGGCAAACTCGTCAGCACCGTCATGACGACGCACGTACGCACCGTCTCGACCAGCACGCCGATCGTCGAACTGGTGCCGCTCTTCGCCGACGACGGCCACCATCACATTCCCGTGATCGATTTGCACGACAGGCTGGTCGGCATCATCACGCAGTCCGATCTGATCGCAGGTCTGTATCGGCAGACGCAGATGCAGGCCCAAGCCAGGGGTCAGGCGCAACAGCGCCCTGCTGCCTGAGCGCGAACCTCGCGCGCCGCCATTACAGGTCCTGAAGATTGCGAATGGCGATGCGCAGGCATCGCCATTTATATCATTTCGTGATACATTTTTTGCTTTCCCTCGCGCGGCCATCGACATGAAAGTTCTCACACGCACGTTGAACAAGGCGGACTACGAACAGCTCTCGGAGTTTCGCTATCAGATGCGGCGCTTCGAGCGCTTCTCCGAGCAGGCCGCGCAAGGCGAAGGCATTACGCCGCTGCAATATCTGTTGCTGCTGCATATCAAGGGCTACCCCGATCGCGAATGGGCCACCATCGGTGAACTGGCGGAGCGGTTGCAGGCGCAGCATCACGGCGTCGTCGCACTGGTATCGCGCTGCGAAGCGCTCGAACTGGTCAAGCGCAAAATCAGCGAGACCGACCGCCGCCAGGTGGAAGTGCATCTGCTGAAAGCGGGAGAAAAGGTATTGGCGCGCCTCGCGGAACTGCATCGCGCCGAGCTGCGCTCGCTCAAGGGCGCGTTCACGATTCCGCAAATCGATCTCTGATTCGGGCCTCTAGCCAGCAAGCGACACCGCATTCGACACAGCACTCATGCGCGACAACTCTCACAAGCGGGACTTTTCCAGCAACTCGCGGCTGCCCGGCATTTCGGCGCTGGCGGCGGGCATCGGCTTGCTCAGCACGCTGGCCGCGTTCGTGCTGCTGAGCCTGATTCATCTGTTCACGAACCTGTTCTTCTTCGGCAGCTTTTCGTTCGCCGACCGTTCGCCTGCAACGAATACGCTCGGCGCGTGGGTGATCGTGATTCCTGTGATCGGCGGGTTGATTGTCGGCATGATGGCGCGCTTCGGCTCGGAGAAAATCCGCGGGCACGGCATTCCCGAAGCGATCGAAGCCATTCTGTTCGGCAAGAGCCGCATGTCGCCGAAGGTTGCCGTGCTCAAGCCGCTGTCGTCGGGCATCGTGATCGGCAGCGGCGGCCCGTTCGGCGCGGAAGGCCCGATCATCATGACGGGCGGCGCGCTCGGTTCGCTGATCGCGCAGTGCGTGAAGGTGACGTCGGCGGAGCGCAAGACGCTGCTCGTCGCGGGCGCCGCCGCGGGCATGACGGCCGTGTTCGGCACGCCCGTCGCCGCCGTGCTGCTCGCCGTCGAACTGTTGCTGTTCGAATGGCGGCCGCGCAGCTTCTTGCCCGTCGCGCTGGCCTGCGCTGTCGCCGGTTTCGCGCGCGCCATCCTGTTCGGCACCGATCCCCTGTTCGCGCTTCAAACCGCGCCGCCGACGGCTATCTCGCTGGTCTCGTGCGTGATCGCAGGGCTGTTGTCGGGCGCGCTCGCGTCGGGCCTGTCGGCGGCGCTCTACAAGACGGAAGACCTGTTTCACAGGCTGCCGCTGCACTGGATGTGGTGGCCTGCCATCGGCGGGCTGGCGGTGGGTATCGGCGGATTCATCGAGCCGCGCGCGCTCGGCGTCGGCTACGACGTGATCGGCGATCTTTTGCATCAACATATTGCGTTGCAGGTCGCGGTGGCGATTCTCGTCGTGAAGGCGGTGATGTGGGTGATCGCGCTCGGCTCCGGCACGTCGGGCGGCGTGCTCGCGCCGCTGCTGATGCTCGGCGCGGGGCTCGGCACCGTGCTCGGCCACGTGCTGCCCGGCAACGAGCCCGCGCTGTGGCCGCTCGTCTGCATGGCGGCGACGCTCGGCGCCACGCTCGGCGCGCCGCTGACGGCCATCATGTTCGCCTTCGGTCTCACGCACGACAGCAACGCGCTGCTGCCGCTGCTGGCCGCGACGCTGGTCGCGCACGGCTTCGCGACCGTCGTGATGAAGCGTTCGATCATGACCGAGAAAATCGCACGGCGCGGTTACCACATCTATCGCGAGTACGGCGTCGATCCGCTCGAACGGCATTACGTCGACGAAGTGATGACGCACCAGGCCGATTCGATCGACGGCACGCTCAGCGTGGGCGACGCGCTCGCCGCCTATTTCGGCGCGACGCAGAAACGGCGTGCATATCCCGTCGTGCGCGAGAGCGGCGCGGTGCTCGGCATCGTCGACCGCGCGATGCTCGACGCCGTGCGCGAAGGCGCGACGCCGCACACGCTCGATACGCCCCTCGCCGACCTGCTGAAAGGCGAGTCGCTGGTCGTCGCGCTGCCCGACGAAACCTGCCGCCTCGTTGCGACGCGTCTTGCCGTGCACGAACTGGAGCGGCTGCCTGTCGTCGTCGATCGCGATTCGATGCAACTGCTCGGCGTCGTGTCCCGCAGCGATCTTGTGAAGCCTTCCGTCGCGCACTTCGAGGAAGAACACAAGCGCGAGCAATTCAGGCGTCTGAGCTTTACATCGGGCAAAAAGCATTTCCCACCCGTGCGCAAAACGCGCACGCACGGCTGAATCTCGAAACTGCTGTTGCGCGAATCGCTTGCGGACTAAGTGGAAAAGTTGGGTCCGGCGCTATTCGAGTTCGGCGGCGCGCGTTGCGACCGCATCGTCGTTTCGGTGCTGGCGCGATTGGGAAACGAATAGCAGGAGACACAGCATGGCGCGAAAACCCGGCTTGTTCGTGATCGCCGCTGTTGCAGCTTGCGTCTTCAGCATCGCGGCGCAAGCGCAACACATCCGCATCGAATCGAGCACATACGGCGCGAATTGCGGCGCGGCATCGGGCAACGCCACGCGCGACCTCGCCAGGCACTGCAACGACCGCGCGACCTGTCGCTACATCGTGAACGCACGGCTCGATGCAAAGCAACGCGCGTCGTGCGCGCGCGATTTCACCGCCGCGTGGTCGTGCGATCGCCGCGAGTTTCATCGCGCGATGTTGAGCGCCGAAGCGGGCAACGGCAGTTCACTGGTCCTCACCTGCGTGCCGTCGACAGGCGCGGGCAAATGATGTGAGCCGCCAGGCTCAGAGGTCCAGCGTCAGGCTCGCGCGCTCCCCTTCGACAGCGGGATGCGCCATGCAGATCAACGCGCAACCGTCCGCGACGTCCGCTTCGACGTCGCCGTCGTACGCGACCTGTCCCGACAATACTTTCGTCGAACACGTGCCGCACATGCCTGAACGGCAACTCGATTGCGCTTCGATGCCGTGTTTTTCCGCGAGTTCGAGCAGGCTGCCCTGTTTCGGCAGCCATTGGACCGTGCGTTGCGACCGCGCGAACGTCACTTGCGCGCCGCCCGATTCAGCCTTTTCTTCCGCAACGGGTTCGGCGCGCGTCGGCGTGCGCTTCACGCTGGCGGGGCCGAACGCTTCGAAACGGATGCGCTCGTCAGCGACATTCAATGCGCGCAAACCTCGATACAGGTCGCGCATGAACGGCTCGGGGCCGCATAGATAGAAGTCGTAGTCGTCGAACGGCAGTGCGCGCTTCAACGCGTCGATGTTCACGCGTCCTGGTGTGATCCCGCGCAAGGCCTCGCTCGCGGCGCTATCGAACAAATGGAGCGACACCGACGGATAACGCGCCGCCACGTCTTTCAGATTCGTGCTGAACGGACGCTCGCGGTCGCTGCGCGCGCCATGAAAGAAGTACAAGCGCTTCGCCTGAGTATCGCCAGCGACGCGCGCGTTCAGTGCGTGATGCAGCATCGCGATCATCGGCGTGATGCCGATGCCGGCGGAAATGAACACCGCCGGCCGCGCGCTCTGCATGTCGTAGACGAATGCGCCGCGCGGCGCCATCGCTTCGATCTCCATGCCCGCCACGAGATGGTCGTGCAGCCAGTTCGACGCGATGCCCTCGCGCTTCACGCTGATCCGGTAATGATGCGGATCGTGCGCGCCGGACAGCGTGTAGGTGCGCGTCAACGGCGCAGCGTGTCCTTCGACGGGCACGCGAACCGGCAGATACTGGCCCGCCTGATACGCAGGCAACGCCGCGCCATCCGTCGATTCGAAATAGAACGAGCGAATCGAAGCCGTCTCTTCGACGACGGCCGCCACCTTCAGCTTGTGCCATGGGGACGCGGCCGCTGTCTTGCGAATCGCCGCCGCGAATTGCGGCGCGTATTCGACATCGGACCAGCGAAACGGCAACACGCCCCGGCTGCGGCGCACTTCCTGCACATGAAAGCTCACCAACCTTTCAGCGCCTTCGAAAGCGGCCAGTTCGGCGCCCTGCCAGATGATCTCGGCGCGCACGGCGAGATACAGCAGATCGCCGCTCGCGAAGTCGATGAATAGCAGGCCCGCGCGCGGATCGTGCAGCAGATTGCCTATCGTGTTGAAGAACCTGTTGCCGGTGAAGTCGGGCACGGTCAACGTCGCCGCGTCGTCGATGTGCACGAAGCCCGGCGCGCCGCCCCGATGCGATACGTCGACGCCGCGTGCAAAGTCCGCGTCGTCCGCCATATTCGCGCTCGCGATGAAGAAGGTGTCGGCGCGCGCGAGGAACGCGCGGTCCGCATCGCTCAAATGCGTCGAGATGTCCTGCGGCGCTGGAACGCCACCTTCGGCACGGTCGATGAAGGTCGGCACGCGCCCCTGAATGTACTTCGCGCAGTTGCCGAAGCTCTGGGTCACTTCGAGCGTCACCGCGTCGCCGGCCACAGCCGTCACGACGCCGTTGATGCGGTTGCGCCGCCGCGTATGCGGCTGGATGCCGAGGCCGCCGATCATCGCACCCGTCTGCCAGCGCGGGCCGAGCGGATCGCCGGGCAGCGCGCGGCTGTCGATGCGCAGCGTGCGCGCATCCGGCGACGACACGAAGCCCGGATCGCCCGTGCGTATCGTCGCCCACGGCTGCCCGCTCGCGTCGACGCCGCCGAACACCATGAACGGCTGCTGCGCAAAGAACTCGCGGTGCTGGTCCGGCATGTACCGGCGAATGCCGCGCCGCCCCGACGAATCAGCCTGGCGGTCCACGCCTGCGAGCCGCTGCGCGGCGAGTTCTTCGGCGTGAAACGGCGAGGTGTCGAGGCCCCAGCCGTTCAGAGGAGTGAAACCGGACATGTCAGGCTCCTGCAGGCAAAACGTCAGCGTGATGCGTAATGCGGAACCGCTCGTCGCTGGCTATTCGGCGAGCAGGCCCGCCTTCGTCGGCGGCATCGCGATGAAGCGCGGCAGTGCTTCCACGCGGCGCAGCCACGCCCGAATGTTCGGATACGGGTCCAGCGACACGCCGCCTTCCGGCGCGTGCGCGATATACGTGTGTGCCGCGATATCGGCGATCGTCACGTGCTCGCCGGCTGCGAATGGCTTCGCCGCCAGTTCGCGCTCGATCACGTCGAACAGCTTTACCGCGATGCCCTTCGCCGTTTCATGATCGAGCGGCGCGCCGAACACGGTGACGAGCCGCGCGGAGCACGGGCCGTATGCGATCTGCCCGGCCGCCAGCGACAGCCAGCGCTGCACGGCCGCCGCGCCCAGCGGGTCTTCCGGCAGCCACGACGCGTCGCCATAGCGCTTGGCCAGATACACCAGAATCGCGTTCGAATCGAACAGCGTCACGTCGCCGTCCTGGATGGTGGGCACCTGGCCGAACGGATTCAGCGCCAGATACTCGGGCTTGCGGTTGTCACCGGCGCGCATGTCCAGTTCGATCACTTCGAACGGCAGGTCGAGCAACGTCAGGAACAGCTTCACGCGATGCCCGTGCCCCGACAGCAGGGTCGTGTACAGGCGGATCGGCTGGGCGGGCTTGGCTGCGGGCATTCGTCACTCCGGGTTCAGTCATATTGGACAATCCGAAGAGTAATGCGCGATGCCTTGCCCCAGAAGCCTGATAACCTTGGATACACAATCCTCCTGAAGTGGACAATCGACATGGCCGACGTGCGTGACGTGAACCTGAACCGGCTGGCCGTGTTCGTCGCCGTGGTCGAAGCGGGCTCACTGACAGCGGCCGCCAAGCGGCTCGGGCTCGCGAAGACGATGGTCAGCACGCACATGCAGCGGCTCGAAGCGGAAGTCGGCGCGAGCCTGCTGGTGCGCACCACGCGCCGTCTCGGCGTCACCGAGGCGGGCCGCGCGTTCTATGACGCGAGCGTGAAGATCCTGCGCGCCGCCGAGGAAGCGCTGGCTGAAATCGGCGGCGAGGAGGCGCCCGTGCGCGGCACGCTGCGCGTGAGTTGCCCGATCGACTACGGCACGCTGGTAGTCGCACCCGTGCTGGTCGAACTGCGCCGCGCGCATCCACGGCTCGATATCGAACTGCTGTGCAGCGACCATATCGTCGACCTGATTGCGGACGGCATCAACGTCGCCATCCGGCTCGGGCGTCTCGCGGATTCGAACTACCGCGCGGTGACGCTCGGCAGCTTCGAGAAATGGGTCGTGGCGAGCCCGGCGTTCATCGAAACGTGGGGCGAGCCGCCAACGCCCGCCGACCTCCCCGCGCTGCCTTTCGTAGCGCTGACGGTGCTGCCGCGGCCGCAGACGCTCGACTTGCGGCACACGAACGGCGCCACGCAAAGCGTGCGCTGCGAGAACGCGTTTCTCGTGAACACGGCGGAAGCCGCGCGTGCGGCGACGCTCGCGGGCGGCGGACTGGGGCTGTTGACGGACTTTTCGATCGGCAACGACGTCGCGGCGGGACGGCTCATCCGGCTGTTGCCCGAATGGTCGACGGAACCGGCGGGCATCCAGGCCGTGTTTCCGCCGACGCAGCACACGCCGCCCAAGGTCCGTGCGCTGATCGAGACGTTCAGGACGTACCTCGCGCGCGACGCAGCGCCACCGCATCAGTAGAATTGTCCGTCCGGGTTTCCGCCGATCAGGAAACGATGCCGCCGTGCCGTTGACATGGCGAGGCGCGCCATTGGGCGCAATCGACCAACACGAATCGACCATGAAAAACATCGACGACACGCAAGACATGCTCGGCGCCGCGTTTCTGCGCCATGACGATGCAGGCGCCAGCATGCGCGCCGAAGGCGAGCGGCTCGAACACGACAGCGCCGTGTATCGCACGCTGCTCGAATCGACCAGGGCGATTCCGTGGAAGATCGACTGGGCAACGATGGCCTTCACCTACATCGGCCCGCAGATCGAGGCGTTGCTCGGCTGGGCGCCGTCGTCGTGGAAAACGGTCAACGATTGGGCGGAACGGATGCACCCCGATGACCGGCAGAAGGTGGTCGAGTTTTGCGTCGCGCAGTCGCAGGCAGGCACCGATCACGAAGCGGACTATCGCGCGCTGACGAAAGACGGCGGCTACGTGTGGTTGCGCGACGTCGTGCATGTGGTGCGCAAGCCCGACGGCGGCGTCGATTCGCTGATCGGCTTCATGTTCGACATCAGCGAACGCAAGCGCACGGAAGAAAAGCTCGCACGTCTGCAGAAAGAACTCGAAGCGCTGTCGTTCCAGGACGGACTGACGGGCGTGGGCAACCGCCGCATGTTCGACGCCGTGATGCAGCGCGAGTGGATTGCGGGTCAGGAAAGCGGCAAGCCGCTGTCGCTGATCATGATCGATATCGATTTCTTCAAGTCCTACAACGATTACTACGGCCACATCCAGGGCGACGATTGCCTGAAGCGCGTCGCGGGCGTGCTCGCGCAGGCCGCGCGTTCCGGCGATTTTCTCGGACGGTTCGGCGGCGAGGAATTCGTGCTGGTGCTGCCGGACACGGACGCGGATACGGCCGTGAAGATGGCCGAACGCTGCCGCGATCTGATCGACGCCGAGTCAATCGCGCATGTACGCTCGCCGCATCAGCAGCGCGTCACGGCGAGCTTCGGCGTGGGCACCATCGTGCCGAACGGCTCGCCTTCGGGCAGCATGGACACGACCGCGTTCATCAATCTGATCGACGCGCAGCTGTATCAGGCGAAAGACAACGGCCGCAACCGCATCGTCGCCGTCGATCGCGCGGGCCTGGGTGGCGAGGCGTTCCGCACGCACTCGCGCTGAGGCGCGCGTTGGTTGCCTGTGTGAAAAAAACGCCGCGACGGATCACACCGTCTTCAGCACGCGCGGCTTCACTTCGGGCACGGGAACGGGGACGGGAAAGCTGGTTAACTCGCTTTTACCCGCAACGATCGACAGATACCTCAAGCAGCACACGCGCAGGAACGATGCGAAATTGCTCGGCACCTCGCCGCGCAGCGCGATGAGTTCGTCGTAGAGCTTGACGGCGAATTGCGTGGTCGTCATGTTCTCTCGCGACGCGATTTCATGCAGCACGTCCCAGAAAAGATTCTCCAGACGCACAGTCGTAATCACGCCGTGGATGCGCAGCGAACGCGTGCGCGATTCGTACAGGATCGGGTCCGCGTTCACGTAGACGTTGCACATGGCTTGTCTCCATTGTTCGTATGAGTGCGGCGGCGGCCATCGCGCCCGCCTGCCGCACCCGATGAGTTCACGTGCGATCGATCAGATTGTGCGCCTGTTCATCTGCCCTGCGATGTAGTCGGCCTGACGGATCGCCAGCGTCACGATGGTCAGTGTCGGGTTTTCCGCCGCGCCCGTGGTGAACTGGCTGCCGTCGGAGATGAACAGGTTCGGCACGTCATGCGTCTGGCCGAAACGGTTGCACACGCCGTCCTGCGGCTTCGCGCTCATGCGCGCGGTGCCCAGGTTGTGCGTCGACGGATACGGCGGAACGCGGTACACGGTCTTCGCGCCCGCCGCCTGATACACGGCGCTGCCCTGCTTGAAACCGTGCTCGCGCATCGCTTCGTCGTTCGGGTGATCGTCGAAATGCACGTTGGGCACGGGCAAGCCATACTGGTCCTTCACGTCGTTATTCAGCGTGATGCGGTTCGTCTCGCGCGGCATGTCTTCGCCGACGATCCACATGCCTGCCGTGTACGGATACGCCTCCATCGCCTGCGTGAAGTCCGCGCCCCATGCGCCGGGGTCGAGAAACGCCGCATAGAAAGGCAGCCCCAGCGACACCGTCTCCATGTGATAACCGCCCGCGAAACCGCGCGACGTATCGAAGCGCGCTTCGTCTTCGATGATGCCCGCCATCGTCGTGCCCTTGTACATGTCGACCTTGTCGTTGAACACGGCGTAGACGGAACCCGTAGTGTGACGCATGTAGTTGCGCCCCACCTGTCCGGATGAATTCGCCAGTCCGTCGGGGAAGCGGCTCGAATGCGAATTCAGGAGCAGACGCGGCGTCTCGATCGCATTGCCCGCCACCGCGACGATGCGCGCCTTCTGGCGTTGCAGCTTGCCGGCGGCATCGTAATAGACGACGGCGCTGGCCTTGCCCTTCGCATCCGTTTCGATCTTCACGACCTGCGCCTGGGTGCGCAATTCCATGTGACCCGTGGCCTGCGCGCGCGGAATCTCCGTGTACAGCGTCGACCATTTCGCGCCCGTGCGGCAGCCCTGGAAGCAGAAGCCGCGCTGGAAGCAATGCGCGCGGTCGTCGCGCACGATGCTATTGGTCGCCATGTGGCCCGTGTTGCATTCCTTGTAGCCGACCTTCGTCGCGCCGTTGTACATCACCTTGAAGTTATTGTTGCCGGGCAGCCCGGGCAAGCCGTTGGTGCGCGTCACGCCCATTTTCTTTTCGGCGCGGTCGTACCACGGCGCCATCTCCTCGCTCGTCACGGGCCAGTCGAGCAGGTTCGCATCCTTGATCGTGCCGTAGTTCGTTTTCGCCTTGAACTCATGCGGCTGAAAGCGCAGGCTCGCGCCCGCCCAGTGCGTCGTCGTGCCGCCGACCGTCTTGCAGATCCACGCGGGCAGATTCGGAAAGTCGGTGGCGATGCGCCAGCTGCCCGACGTCGTGCGCTTGTCGAGCCACGACAGCATCGAGAACGAGCCCCATTCGTCAGTGGTGAAATCGCCTTGCGTATGCATCTTGCCCGCTTCGAGCACGATCACGTCGATGCCCTTTTGCGCCAGCTCATTGGCGAGTGTGCCGCCGCCCGCGCCGGAGCCGATGATGACCACGGCGCGCGCATCGTTGTGCGAGAAATGCACCTTGTTGTTGTCGTCCATGTCAGGTCTCCGTTGCTCAGCTGTCGGTGGGAATCGGACCGCTCGCGGCGGCGGGCGGATTCGGCAGCCACGCCAGATCGTTGAAGCCCTTGGTCAGATAGCCGCCGTCGCCTTTCGCCGCGCCGTAGCCGAAGTGCGCGTACGCCATGTCGTTGCTGTACAGCGAGACGATGGCCGTGGTGCGCACCGTCGTGAAGAACGGTGTCTTCTGCATCGCGGCGACATCGCGCGCCTGGTCGGCGGGCGAGCGTTTAGTCCAGTCCGAACCGTTGAGCGCGTCGAGCTGCTTCACGCCATCGGCGAGTTGCTGACGCACGGCCGGGTCCTTCTGCGCCTTCGCGTCGAGGTCCTTGACGACGAGTGCATAGACCGCGTCGTCGAGCGTCTTGTGCGGGTATTGCTGCTTGACGAAGGCGAGCAGCACTGCCCCCTGGTGAGTATCCAGCGCCTGCATTTCGAGCGCCCATACGCGGCTGGGCGCAAGCGTCGCGAGGATCGACGGAAACGCCAGCGTGCCGATCAGCACGCCCGTGCCCTTGAGCCACTCGCGCCTCGCCAGCGAGCGCGGCGCATGCGGTGCATCCGGCTCATGAGCCGTGGCAGACGGTGCGGCGATTGGAATCACTCTGTGACTCATGCCTGTCTCCTTGGTGGTTGTGTTGTGGGGGTACCGCGTCGCGCGCGGCTTTCTATTGGTAATGTCCGTGACGTTCGAGCACCTCGATCTTGTAGCCGTCCGGGTCCTGAATGAAGAAGTAACGCGCGAGCAAGGCGCCGTCGTCGTTCTTGAATTCGCGCACGTCGTTCGGCGTCATGCCGAGCTGGATCAGACGCTCGCGCTCCCGCTTCACGTCGTCGACGACGAACGCGACGTGCCCGTAGCCGTCGCCGTGCGAGTACGGGTCTTCGCGTCCTTTGTTCCAGGTGAGTTCGATCTCGTTGTCGGATTCGTCGTTGCGCAGATAGACAAGCGAGAAATCAGGAAAATCGAGCCTGTGCGAAGGCTCGAGCCCGAACGCGCGTTGATAGAACTTCAGCGAGCGGTCGAGGTCCTGAATGCGGACCATCGTGTGGATCATCTTGGCCATGTCGTCCCTCCTCCGTTTGATGCTGAGTGTAGGAGGGCAATGTGCGCCGTGGTAATGCAGGGCTAAATGCGCTTAGGGACTTGCCCTATGTTGCAGATGCGTGCGGATGGATGGGATGGGCGGGAGTCCTGGCGTGTGAAGACGATGCGATGCGCCGCCGGGCAACGAAGTGCGGCGCAACATGCGCGCACGGCGCATGCTGCTGTTCGACGCCCGATCCAGGGTAAGCGATAGGCCCGTGCGAATGCCGCAGCGCGGCTGCTGCAACGCGCCATCGGGTGGATGACGCGGCCCGCGAAGTTACAACGCGTTCACCTCGCGCGGCGGGCTGATGCCCGCCGCCGCGAGCGCTTCATGCAGCGTGTCGAATATGTTCGACTCGCCGACGATCTGCGTAATGCGATGCCGGTCCATATCGGCGCGCAGATAGGGATTCACTCGCCCGAAGATAACAACCACCTTGCGCTCGCGCAGGTCCGCAATCAGATCGCTCAGCGTGAGGGCCGCCGAATAGTCGAGCGCGGTGATCGCGCCCGCATCGACGACGAGCGACTGCAGGTCGCCGGATGCGGCATCGACGAGTTCGATCACCTCGGCGGTGAAGACGTGATCGTTGGCGAAGAACAGATCGGAGCCGAAGCGGTACACGATGAGCCCCGGCGCGGTCATGATGCCCGGCCTCGCGGGCACGGGCTGCCACCTTCCGTTGGCGGGCGACGGTTCCATCACCATGGTATGCGGACGATAGCTGTGCCGCACATGCCGCAGCAGCGACAAAGCGACGGCGAGCAGAATGCCGTGCTCGACGCCGAGCATCACGACGGCGGCCGCCGTGATGAGCGCGAGCGTGAACTCGCCGGGGCTTTCGGCGCGGATCGCCGCGAGGCTCGGCACGTTGACGAGACCGACTGCGATCGTGAACACGATACCGGCGAGCACGCAATGCGGCAGGTATTGCAGATACGAGCTCAGAAACAGCAGCACCACCACGACCACGCCCGCAAACGCCAGTTGCCCGATCTGGCTGCGCGTGCCCGCGCGTTCGGCCATCGCGGTCTGCGTCGGGCTGCCGTTGACGACGAACGTGCCGCTGAACGCAGCGGCGGCGTTGGCCGCCGCCAGCCCGAGAATGTCGGCATTGGTGTCGACTTCTTCGTGATACTGCTGCGCGAACACGCGGGCAGCGGCCGCGCTTTGCGCAATGATCATCACGAAGCACGATGCCGCCACGGGCACGAGGTCGAGAAACTGTTGCCACGTGACAGCCGGAAACGCGAACGGCGGCAGACCGCCGCTGATCGGGCCGAGGATCGTAATGCCGTGCCCGGCGAAATCGTAGGTCTTGCTCGCGGCGATGCTGCCGATCACGGCAACGAGGGGAATCGGCACGCGCGGCAGGAAGCGCTTGCCCGCGAGAATCGCGCCGACCACCAGCACGGTGAGCATGAGCGTCGGCAGATGCGCGTGCACGACATGCCCGATCACGTAGACCAGTTGCGCAAGACTTCGCGACGATGGATACGGCACGGTCATGCCGAACATGTCGCCGAGCATCGCAATCGATACCTGCACGCCCACGCCCGTCAGAAAGCCGACCAGCACGGTACGCGAGAGGAAATCGGCGAGAAAGCCGAGCCTGAAGATGCGCGCGAGCAGCAGGAGCGCGGCCGTCAGCAATGCGACCATGCCCGCCAGCGCGACGTACTCGGCGCTGCCCATCGGCGCAATGGTCGACGCGCGGCTGGCGAAGATGGTCGCGGTGGCCGAATCGGCGGCGACCACGAGGTGGCGCGACGCGCCGAAGAACGCGAACGCGACGAGCGGCAGAAATACGGTGTAAAGCCCCGTCACGGCGGGCATACCGGCGATGCGCGCGTAGCCGAGCACCTGCGGTATGTCCATCGACGCGAGCGAGATGCCGGAGAACACGTCGCGCCATGCGCTCGCGCGGCCGATGGGCAGGATGCCTTTCAAAAGGCTCAGGGATGCTGACGATTTGTCTTTCGAGTTATGCATGCTTCAAGTACGTTGGGGTGCTATCCACGCATCGTGCCCTGAATGTTTGCGCTGTGGCAAGGCACCTCGGCATACCCGCGCTCCGTACCGGAAATCATTCACATATCTGTACCGGTACTGTACAGGCTCCACTCGGTACACTGATTGCCAATCTCGAAATACTTCGCGGAGCCGTCCATGACCCTCGACACCCTGAGCGCCAGCGCCCTGCCCGCCGGCATCCTGTTCGCGCTCGTCACCACCATCACGCCCGGACCGAACAATACGATGCTGCTGGCATCCGGCGTCAATTTCGGTTTTCGCCGCACGCTGCCGCATATTCTCGGCATCAGCGCGGGTGTGGCGTTGCTGATGCTGTCGGTCGGTTTCGGGCTCGGCGAAGCGTTTCGCCGCTTCGAGGTGTTGTACACGGTGCTGGAAGTGCTGAGCGTCGTCTACCTGCTGTATCTCGCGTGGAAGATCGGCACGTCGGGCGAGATGCAGGTCAAGAAAGGCGAACGCCGCCCGATGCGCTTTCATGAAGCGATCGCGTTCCAGTGGGTCAATCCCAAGGCATGGATGATGGTGCTCACGGCCGCAACGACCATTCATCTGAGCGCCGACTTCGGCATCAACGCGCTGTTGATGGCCGTGCTGTTCTATGTGATCGGCTTGCCGTGCATCTGCCTGTGGGCCGCGTTCGGCACCGCGATGCGCCGCGCCCTGTCGAACCCTGTGTGGCTGCGCACCTTCAACATCGCGATGGCGCTGATGCTCGTCGCGACGCTTTATCCCATCGTGTTGCGCCTCATGGCGTGAGGCGCGGACAGTCTGGAAATTTTTCTCGCTTTGCATGCCTTTCAGGCAACTGCCGCACGCTTCGAACGTCCGTTTTCCACCACGGCCCGTCTTGCGAATTGACAGTAGAATAGCCGACACATAACCCTGTCTTCGCAAGCGGGCTCAGCGCTGTCCTCACCGGCACCATCGCCGGATTCCGGCATTTGACGGGCTCGATAATTGCTCAAGGTCCACGGTTATCTCAGAGCAGATTTCGGCGCGGATGCGACGTGCCAGTCCCGCCATTGACAGACGCAGACCGCAAGGGTCGGAGGCGTTGCACACATGGACGCACAGGAATCTCCGGACCGCGCGCGCGGCGGCCGGCAGCAGCAGTACGAAAGCGCCTACCTACCCGATAGCGACGATCCGCAGGCACGCCATTACAGTTGGGTGCAGATCTGTCTGATCTCAGCGATGGGCCTTGCCGTCGGTGTAATGGGTACGGCTGCGTATGTGATCTGGTTCAACCGCGATCAGGTGGCCTACGCCGACGCGGTCGAGTCGGCCCGGCGCCCGCTGCCCACGACGCCCGCCAGCGCGAACGGCGACCTGCGCATCCCGAGCCATGCGGCCGTGCCGACCAGTTCCGTGTCGGGCCGGGTGATACCGGCAACGCCGGCGCAGCAACCCGCGCCCACCAGCACCGACTCGCTCGCCGCAAACCAGACAGCCGACGACGACACGGACGCAAACGCAGACGCGAACGACCCGCCGCAAGCTACGCGCGCCGCACCGGCGCCAAATTCCGCTACCGCTCGCGCCGACCGCGGCAAGCAGCCGGGCAACGCCGCGCGCCATGCACAACGGGCGAAACCGAAGGAAACCTTCGTGTCGCGGCTAACCGCGATGTTCCGCAAGGTCACCTATCGCCGCAGCGGCCGGGAGCCCGGCAACCACCCCGATCCGTATTCGCACCCCTAGCCCAGCGGCGTGAAGCGAACCGTCACGCCGATCCGCCCGCTCAGCCCGCGATGGCGCCCGCAGCCGATCGCGGTCGGCGCGATCGCGCTCGCCTGTCTCGTGGTCGGGTTGCTTTATGTCGCCGTGCAGGTCAAGGCGCTCTTCTCCGACCACTTCCGGCAGCAATACGCAACGCTCGTGCTCGAGGCCGTCGGGCGGGCCGACAATGCGCTCAACGTCGCGACTCTGCTGAAGCGCAGCGCACCTTCGACTGCCGCTAACGCGACATACCGGCAGGCGCTCGACGAACTGGGCGCACGCGTAACCGAACTGGACGCGCTGATCGGATCGAGCCCCGTTCCCGCGCCGCGCCTGCCGCAGGCCAATGCGACGGCAAAAAGTCTCGACGAACTGAAGCAGTCGCTGGCGGCCACGGCGGACTACTGGCGCGCGCGCCGGGACGCCGTCAGCAACGATGTCCGCCGGCGCACGCTGCGCGTGGCGAGCGTGCTCGCCGTGCTGACCGTCGTCGTGACGGGCGCGCTGTTCGCGGCGCTCGTGGTGTTTGCGCGGCGGCATCGGCGGCTCGCGGGACTCACGCATCAGTTCCGCCACGCCGCCCAGCATGACGCGATGACTGGGCTGCCCAACCGCCAGCAACTGCTCGCGCGGCTCGACCGCATCGCAGCCGAACGCGCGCCCGGCAAATGCGCCGTGCTGTATGTCGATCTCGACGGCTTCAAGCAGGTCAACGACACCTTGGGCCATGCGATCGGCGACGAATTTCTGATCGCGCTCGCGCAGCGCTTTCGCCAGTCGCTGCGCCCCGGCGATATGGTCGCGCGCATGGGCGGCGACGAATTCGCGGCGCTCGTGTCCGGCTTCGGCAACGACACCGAACTCGCGGGCATTGCCGCGCGGCTGATGAACTGCGTCGGCGAAACCGATACGCAAATGGGCCTCGGTCTCGTGCGTGCGAGCGTCGGCATCGCGACCTATCCCGATCGCATCGCCGATCACCGGCTGCTGGTCGCCGCCGCCGACGGCGCGATGTACGAAGTCAAGCGCCACGGCAAGAACGGCTACGCGTTCGCCGTCAGCCCCATTCCGCCCGGATGATTTCGACGCGAGGCAGCGCTTCCATCGAGTCGATTCCCGCCATCGACGCCGCCAAGGTCAGCACGTCCATGCTGTTTCGATCGAATCTGAGAATCGCAATCAACTTCCGCCCAGCGCTGCCGTTATAAGGGTTCAGCAAGACGGCGGCCACGCGCGCGCCGTCTCCCATGAACGGTCGAGTTGAGGCGCCTCACGCGTCAGCCATCAGGCATCAGCCAGTGAAGAACACCGCGTCCGTAACGAGGTCGCTGACAGGCAGACTTCGCACTTTCGCCCAGTGCTTGCGGCCGCACGGCCACGGCAAGGCGCCGCATCGCGCGTTCATTCTGCTGCCCGCGCTGACCGTGCTGATCCTCGCTGTGTTGTGGGTCACGATCCTGATGCGGCTGCGCGTCGAAAAGGCAGCCGTGCTGCACGACGCGCGTGTCGCGGCCGGCACCGTCGCCAGCGCGCTGGACACGCACACGCTGAAAACGATTCACGACGTCGACACGATTGCGCTGCTGGTCAAATACGGCTACGAAAGCTCGCCCGATACGTTCGACCTCAAGAAATACCAGGCCTACGGCCTCATCACTGCCGACACGGCGCTGCAAGTCACACTAGCGGGCGCGGACGGCCATGTGATCGCGTCGACGATTCCGTTTTCCGGCGCGATCGATCTCAGCGACCGCAAGCACTTCCGCGTGCATCGCGAGCGGCCCGATGTCGGACTGTTCCTCAGTGAACCGCTGATCGGCCGGATCTCGCGGCAATGGTCGATTCAGGCGACGCGGCGCATCAACCGTCCGGACGGCGGCTTCGGCGGCGTCGTGATCGTGTCGGAGAATCCCGCCTGGCTCACCGACGGCTTCTACACGAGTGCCGCGCTCGGCGAGCACGGGATGATCGCGGTGCTGTCGGACCGCGGCTCGATGCTGTCGCGCCGCGCAGGCGGCGCGCCGAGCCGCACGGGCGAGTCGCTGCCGACCGGCTACGTCGATCCGCGCGGGAACGACGACATGTTCACCGACCCGATCGACCGCGTAGAGCGCATCGTCGCGCGCCGCGAGGTCAAGCGCTACGGGCTCACGGTGATGGCGGGCCTCTCGGTCGCTGAGACGCTCGACGACTACTACCGGATGCGCCGCGTCTACGTGACGATGGCCAGCGTGATTTCAGCGATTCTGGTCGGACTGTCCACGTGGATCGCCGCCCTGATCCTGAAATTGCTGAAGGGCCGGGCGCAATTGCACCGGCTCGCGCATACCGACCGCCTGACGGGTCTGTCCAATCGCGGCTGCATCATGGACCGGCTCGAGGAAGCCGTCGCCGCGCCGGACGCCGCCGGCCGCGTGGCCGTGATCTTCGTCGATCTGGACCGCTTCAAGGAACTCAACGATACCTTCGGCCACCATCTGGGCGACACGATTCTTGCCGACATCGCGCGGCGCCTGATGGAGGTTGCGCAAGGCCGCGCGCAGGTCGGACGGCTGGGCGGCGACGAGTTTCTGCTCGTGATCGAGGACGGCGCGGCGCTGGCGCCCCAAGTGGCAGACGCGATCACGGCGGCGCTGGAAGCGCCCGTCAGCGTGCACGGCAATGCGTACCGCGTGTGCGCGAGTCTCGGCATCGCGGTGCTGCAACCCGGCGAACGCGCGGAGGATCTGGTAAAGAGCGCGGACCGGGTGATGTACGACGCAAAGGAACTCGGCCGCGCCAACCGCGCGCCAAGGGCAAAGAACGCGCTCGTCGCGTGATAGTTGGACGATTCAGGCAGAACCCGGGGCAGGACCACAACAACGCATTCGGCGCACCAGCTTGCTCGTGACGAAACGAATGCTCTAAACAGGGGAAAACGGCTCAAGCTTTGCGGCTTGCTGTCGTTAGCGCAGGGTATGGAAAAGAAACTTGCACAACGCATCGTCAGTTCGGCGCACCGCGCGGCGGAAGCGATCGCGAAGGCCCGCACGGACCTGCCCGAAGTCCAGCAGGATCAGTTGTACAGCCGCGTGTTCATCGGGCTGCTGGAAGACAACGTCGGCGCGGCCAACATCGGCGAACTGATCGACTCGCTCGCGCGGCCATGACGGTGCCTCGCGCGCTTGCCGCGCTCAGCCCCGGCCGGTTCGTTCGATGAAGCGCCACAACGCGTCGTCGGTCGAATGCGGGACGTTGAAACGGAACCACGCGCTCGGCGCATCGTCGGGACGGAAGTAGGAACCGGGCGCGAGCCAGATACCGTCCGACAGCGCCGCCGTCGCGATTTCGCCTGCGCGCTCCGGCTCGACGGGCAAGCGGGCGAACAGGAACAGCCCCGCGCGCGGCCGGTGAAAGGCTTCCAGCCCCAGCGCATCCAGCCGCTCCTCGACGATCGCGTGCGCCGCGCGCAGCCTCTCGTTGACCTGCTCGACATGCCGCGCATAGCGCCCTTCGTGCAGCACCTTGTCGACGATCCGCTCGATCGCCTCCGAAGACGTCAGCCCCACCGCCATCTTCGTGCGCGCCAGCTCGCGCAGCACGTCGCGCTCGGCGACCACATAGCCGCAACGCAGCGCGGGCGTCACGGTCTTCGAAAAGCCGCTGATGTACAGCACGCGGCGCAGGCCCTCCATAGCCGCGAAAATCGGCGCGCCGGGCGAGCCGAGCTCGCGGCTCACGTCGTCCTCGATCACCCACATGCGGTTGCGCTCGGCGATCTGCAGCAGGCGGAACGCAGACGCCATGCCGTACGTCGCGCCCGTCGGATTCTGCAAGGTCGTGTTGACGAAGATCGCCTTCGGATGATGCGCGTCGACGATTTGCTCCAGCGCGTCCGTGTCGATGCCTGCCGGCGTGCGCGGCACGCCGATCACGTTCAGCCCGGCGAGCTTCAGGATTTGCAGCAGATTGCAGTAGCCGGGATCTTCCACGACGACGGTATCGCCCGCGCGCAGCAGCGTACGCACGATCAGATCGAGGGCCTGGGTCGCGCCCTGCGTCAGCAGCACGTTCGATACCTCGACGGGCAGGCCGAGCCGGTCCATCTGCTCGGCGATCCTCGCGCGCAGCGGCGCGAAGCCGTACGGATGCCCGTAGTCGCCCAGGCGCGCGGCGGGCACGCGGCTCATCGCGCGGAACGCGTGCTGCATGCCCGTTTCGTTGATCCACTCGTTCGGCAGCCAGCCGCAGCCTGCCTTGATCGGCATGGAATGGTCGGCGAACACGTCGGACAGCAGCCATGTCGCGGTGAGGCTGGGCGGCTGCCAGTCGACGGGATTCGCATGCGCGGCCCGCGCGCGCGGCGCGACGCGATAGCCAGAGCCGCGCCGCGCCGTCACGAGGCCCATCGACACGAGCCGGTTGTACGCCTCCGTGACAGTGAAGGTACTCAGCGAATGGGATTGCGCGAGCCGGCGCACCGACGGCAACAGCGCGCCGGCGCGCAGCGCCTGATTGTCGATCGCATGCGCGAAGCCCTGCACGACCTGCTCTACGAGCGTCGGCGCAAGACGGCGGTCACGATCCAGTTCGAGTTCGATCATCGGGGTTCATCCAGACGGCAACAGATATCGAGCCAATTCCAGCACAGTTGAGCCAATTCGACCAGCACAGTTAGCAGCGCAGTGACTCAACTGTTTATGTCCGCCATTTAACCTCGGACGCTACAGTTTCGCTATCCATTCGAGGAGATACCCATGACTTCGCGCCCCGTAATCGACGATCTGTCGAACTTCTGGATGCCGTTCACCGCCAACCGCCAGTTCAAGTCCGCGCCGCGCCTGCTGGAATCGGCGAAAGGCATGTACTACCGCTCGACCGACGGGCGCGACGTGCTCGACGCATGTGCTGGCCTATGGTGCGTGAATGCGGGTCACGGCCGCGACGAGATCGTCGCCGCCGTTCAAAAGCAGGCCGCAACACTGGATTTCGCGCCGACCTTCCAGATGGGTCACCCGTTGGCATTCGAAGCGGCGTCGAAAGTCGCGGAATTGATGCCCGAAGGGCTCGACCGCGTGTTCTTCACGAACTCCGGTTCGGAATCGGTCGATACCGCGCTGAAGATCGCGCTCGCCTATCACCGCGCACGCGGCGAAGGGCAGCGCACGCGCCTGATCGGCCGCGAGCGCGGCTATCACGGCGTGGGCTTCGGCGGCATTTCGGTGGGCGGCATCGCGCCGAACCGCAAGACGTTTTCGGGCGCGCTCCTGCCCTCCATCGATCACCTGCCGCACACGCACAACCTCGAACACAATGCGTTTTCGAAGGGCCAGCCGGCCTGGGGCGCGCATCTCGCCGACGAACTGGAGCGCATTGTCACGCTGCACGACGCGTCGACGATCGCCGCCGTGATCGTCGAACCCGTCGCGGGCTCGACGGGCGTGCTGATCCCGCCGCAAGGCTACCTGCAGAAGCTGCGCGACATCTGCACGAAGCACGGCATCCTGCTGATTTTCGACGAAGTGATCACGGGCTTTGGGCGTCTAGGCGCGGCAACGGCCAGCGAGTATTTCGGCGTGAAGCCCGATCTGCTGACGATGGCCAAAGCGATCAACAACGCCGCCGTGCCGATGGGCGCCGTCGCGGCGAGCCGCACGGTGCACGACACGATCGTCAACGCCGGCGCGCAGGGCGCGATCGAGCTGTTCCACGGCTATACGTACTCGGCGCACCCGCTCGCCGCCGCTGCCTGCGTGGCGACGCTCGACCTGTACCGTAGCGAAGGGCTGTTCGAGCGCGCGGCATCGATGGCGCCGAAGTTCGAAGCCGCCGTGCACGCGCTGCGCGACGCGAAGCACGTGAAGGACATCCGCAACCTCGGCATGGTCGCGGGCATCGAGCTGGAGCCGCGCGACGGCGCGCCGGGCGCCCGCGCCTACGAGGCGTTCGTGAAGTGCTTCGAGGCAGGCGTGCTGATCCGCTTCACGGGCGACATTCTGGCCTTCTCGCCGCCGCTGATCATCGACGAAGCGCAGATCGACCAGATCTTCCAGACCGTGCGCAACGCGCTGGCCTCGATCCAGTAAGCGACTTGCACGCCGCTGTGCGCGCCGTCGGTTTCAACCACGGCGCGCACAGCGGCGGTTCTCCTGTCAGCCTTCAGCTATACCTTCAATGATGCGCACGCGCGGCCCGCGTATGCGCAGCTTTCTTCGCAGCCGCCGACCGGCCCGCCGCGCCCTTCGTTGCAGCCGCCTTCTTTGCCGTAGCCGAACGGCTTGCAGCCGGACGGCGCGCTGCCGCTGCCTTGGCCTGCTTCGACAACGCTTCCTTCGATGCGCCCTGTCCGCTTTCGCGTTTCAGCACGGCCTCGGCCACGCGCGAGCGCTTCGCCGTCGATTCGCTGCCCGGACGGCGTGCGGCCTTGGTCTTCGAAGCCGAAGTCGCTTTCTTCGCCGCCGCATGCTTTGCGGCGGGCGCCTTCTTCTGGCCCGCCGACGTGTCCGCGGCGGCTTTCTTGCGCGTGGCGGCGCTCGTCGTTCCCGCCTTGGGCTGCTTCAGCGCGACGCCTGCGCGGCGAGCCTTCGACAGACCGATCGCGATGGCCTGCTTCGCCGATTTGACGCCATGCTTGCCTTCGCGCACGTGGTCGATTTCTTCCTTCACGAATTCGCCCGCTTGCGTACTTGACGACTTGCCGGCGCGCTTGTCGGCGGCGGCACGCTTGAGGGTTGCTTTATCAGGCATGATAGTGCTCCCGTTGAATGGTGGCCCGATATACACAGCAACGGCTGTGCCTTGTCCTCGCTGACGCGCGGTTAGCCCTGCTTTTTGCGGTCCGTGGCCGTTCGCGAAGCCAGGCGATGCGTCGATTCGCGCTGCCCTGCAGTGCCGGCAGAAGCGGCCTCGATACACAACGAGGGCTGCGCAATGTGCCGATAGCGTCTATGGTTTACGTCAAAGGCGGCGATGCAACCGTCAGGAGACGCCTCATGAACACACAGACAGTCAGGGCAGGCGCCCATATCGAAGGGATTCACTGGGTGGCGGAATACGCGGAGACGATGCACGAGATCCGCATCTTCCGCGAAGGCCAGGAGGTGGATGTGCACGATGCGCCATCGACGCTGTTCGGCGACGAAGAGAACGCCGGTTCGAAAAGCTGCGCGGACCATCGCGCGGCGGAAGCGGCCGTGCTCGCGTATCTGCGCCATTTCGTGGCCGAGCACGACGCCGAGGAATGACGGCGCATCCATGAAAAAAGGCCAGCCGCGCGGCTGGCCTTCCGGACGCGTCCTGCGTCCCGGAGGTTCGCGGAATCAGTCCGCGGGACGCAGTTTCTTCACTTCGGCGTCGGACGGCTGCACGCTTGCACCGTCGATATAGCGATACGACGTCATCACACCCTTGCCGTCCTTCAACGCGGTCACACCGACGAACGCGCCCATTGTCGACTGGTTGTCCTGCGGGCGATATGTGATCGGCCCGAACGGCGTATCGACATTCAAGCCCTTGAAGGCAGCCGCGAGTTTGTCGGGATCGGTTGAACCGGCTTTCTTGATGCCGTTCGCGATCGACATCAGCGCCGCATAGCCGACCACCGAGCCGAGGCGCGGATAGTCGTGATACTTCGCCTCGTAGTCGGCGACGAACTTTTTGTTCGCGGGCGTATCGATGGAATACCACGGGTAGCCCGTCACGATCCAGCCGACGGGCGCTTCTGCGCCGAGCGTGTCGAGATAATCCGGCTCGCCCGTCAGCAGCGACACGACGCTGCGGTCCTTGAAGAGCCCGCGCGTGTTGCCCTCGCGAACGAACTTGCCGAGGTCTGCGCTGAACAGCACGTTGAAGATCGCGTCGGGCTTTGCGTCGGCGAGCGCCTGCACAGTCGAGCCGGCGTCGAGGTTGCCGAGGGGCGTTGCCTGTTCGGTGACGAACTCGACGTCGGGCTGCGCGGCCTTTAGCAGCTTCTTGAACGTCGCGGCCGCCGACTGGCCGTATTCGTAGTTCGGATATACGAGCGCCCAGCGTTTTTTCTTCAGCTTTGCCGCTTCGGGCACGAGCATCGCGACCTGCATGTAGGTGGATGGGCGCAGGCGGTACGTGTACTTGTTGCCGTCGGCCCAGACAATCTTGTCGGTGAGGGGCTCGGCGGCGAGGAAGAACATGCGCTTTTGCTTCGCGAAGTCGGTTAGCGCGAGGCCTGTGTTCGACAGATAGCCGCCGAATAGCAGTTGCACCTGCTCGCGGGCGATGAGTTCTTGCGCGACGCGAATCGTGTCGCCGGGGTTCGCGTTGTCGTCGCGGGAGACGACTTCCAGCTTTTTGCCTAGCACGCCGCCGGTTGCGTTGACCTGATCCAGTGCGAGGTTCCAGCCGTTTTTATAGGGCATCAGGAATGCGGGCTGTGCCTTGTAGCTGTTGATTTCGCCGATTTTTATTGTCTGTTGCGCGGAGGCGGTTAGGGCCGTGAGCGAGACTGCGAGTGAAGCGGCGACTCGGGATGTCCATGCTGCGCGCGAGGTCATGGGGTGGCTCCGTTTTTTTATCCGTGGGACGGGGAAGGGTGAATCGTACCGGTTCTTTTGTTTGTTTTGGTTTTTGCTGCGCGTGCCGTGGGGGTGGGTAGTATCTGCGATGGCATCCGCGATTCGTTGGCGTGCTTCAGGCGTTGCCCCTGTGCGCTTGCCTTTGCGATGGCATCCGCGATTCGTTAGCGTGCTTCAGGCGTTGCCCCTGTGCGCTTGCCTTTGCGATGGCATCCGCGTTGCGTTAGCCTGCTTCAGGCGTCGCCCCTGTACGCTTGCCTTTGCGATGGCATCCGCGTTGCGTTAGCCTGCTTCAGGCGTCGCCCCTGTGCGCTTGCCTTTGCGATGGCATCCGCGTTGCGTTAGCCTGCTTCAGGCGTCGCCCCTGTGCGGGGCGGCACCTACTTTTCTTTGCCGCCGCAAAGAAAAGTAGGCAAAAGAAAGCGGCTCACACCGCCAATTCTTGACGTTTGCCCACGGGCCCCCAACGTCCCCACGCTTCATACGGCAATGCCCTGATTGATGCCCGTTGCCAGCGCGCCGAATGAATGCCTCACCCGCTTCGGATACCCGTACCCGGTCAAGCGGCAGCGAATGGTATGTGCCGCCCAGGTGGCAAACTGTGTGTAGGTTTTCCTGACGTACACGTTAGCGCTCTTACAGGGTGGAGCGCGTGCTCAATCGGTCTGGAGTGAAGCATGTGGAGCACCGAGGGCCGACACACAGTTTGCCACCTGGGCGGCCGTGGACTGTCTGGTGAGGCATGCTGAAACGCGGGTGCGTGAAGCGGGTGACGCGCTCATTCAGAGCGCTGGCAACGAGCACGGGCCACGTGGTTGCCGTGTGAAGCGTAAGAACCTTTGGGGGCCCTCAGGCAAGAACATGGGCTGGCGGTGTGAGCCGCTTTCTTTTGCCTACTTTTCTTTGCGGCGGCAAAGAAAAGTAGGTGCCGCCCCGCACAGGGGCAACGCATGAAGCTAGATAACAATCCGCGGATGCCAGCGAAAGCAAAAGCAAATCGCGGATGCCAGCGCAGAGCCATAACTCGAATGCCATCGCAGATACTACTACCCACCCCCACCGCATGCGCAGCAAAAACCAAAACATCAAACCCCCAGATACGCCCGCCTCACCCCCTCATCCCGCGCGAGCTCACGCATCGCGCCACCATACTGAATCTGACCTTTCTCAAGCACATACACGCGGTCACTAACAAGCTCAGCGAAATGAAAGTTCTGCTCAGACAGAAGAACAGACAACCCCTCGCGCTTCAGCTCAAGAATCATATTAGCCATCTGCTCGACGATCACGGGCGCCACACCCTCCGACGGCTCATCGAGCAACACCAGATAAGGATTCCCCATCAGCGTCCGCGACACAGTAAGCATCTGCTGCTCGCCACCGCTCATCTGCCCGCCGAGACGCCGCGGCATCTCACCAAGATTCGGAAACAGCTCGAACAGCTTGCCGGGCGTCCACGCCGGCGCCCCCGCGCGCGCGGGCTGCCGCCCCGTGTCGAGATTCTCCATCACAGTGAGACCAGAGAACACCCGACGATCCTCAGGCACATAACCAAGCCCCATTCGGGCAATCCGATGCGGCGGCAACGCAGAGATATCGGCCCCATCGAAATGAATCACGCCTTCACGACGCGCCATCAGCCCCATGATCGACTTCATCGTCGTCGATTTGCCGGCGCCATTGCGGCCCATCAGCGCGACAACTTCGCCGCGCCCCACTTCGAGGCTCACGTCGAAGAGGATTTGCGCGCGCCCATAGAACGCATTCAATCCATCGACTTTCAGCAGCGGTGCGTTCATGTGCGCGACTCCGTGCGTGGCTCGCCGCCATCGCGCGATAACGCCGCGCGTGGCTGGAACGTCTTGCCCGTGCCGAAGTAGACCGCCTGCACGTTGGCGTCGTTGCGTATCGTGTCCGCGTCGCCCTGTGCGATCAGCTTGCCGCGCGCCAGCACGATAATCCGGTCCGCAGTCGAAAATACGACGTCCATGCTGTGCTCGGTGAACAGCACGCCGATCTGACGCTCGGCGGAAAGACGCTTCGTCAGCGCCATCAGCTCGGTGCGCTCCTGCGGCGCCATGCCTGCCGTCGGCTCGTCCATCAGCAGCAGCTTGGGTCGGTTCGCAAGCGCGATGGCCATCTCGACGCGCTTCACGTCGCCATAGGCAAGCACGCTGCACGCGCGCCGCGCATGGGCCGTCATGCCGACCTGTTCCAGCAACGCCATCGCCTCGTCCGCGAAGTGCGACGCCGCAGGTTTCCACAATCCGTATAGACGCTTTTCGCGCGATACGAGCGCCATCTGCACGTTTTCCAGCACGGTCATCGAGTTGAAGGTCGCCGCGACCTGGAACGTGCGGCCGACACCCCGCCGCCATATCTCACGCGGCCGCATGCCGACCAGCTCATGTCCGTCCAGCATCACGGAGCCGCGCGCCGGACGCAGCTGTCCGTTGACGATGTTGAAGCATGTCGATTTGCCCGCGCCGTTCGGGCCGATCAAGGCGAGCAGTTCGCCGGGCTTCACGTCGAACGAAACGTCGTCGACGGCTTTCACGCCGCCGAATGACATCGACAGGTTCGATACGCGCAGAAGGCTCATTGGCGGCCTCCTGCCTGTACGTCATCGCGCTCGAAGCGCTCGCGCACGAAACCCACGATGCCTTGCGGAAACGCAATCACCAGCAACAGGATCGCCATGCCAAGCAGCGCCTGCCAGTAGTCGGTCTGACGCGCGACGGCGTCCTGCAGCCACGTGAACAGCGCCGCGCCCGCGACGGGCCCCGTCAAGGTCTGGATGCCGCCGAGCAACACCATCACGAGTCCGTCGACGGAACGGCTCACGCTGATCACTTCCGGCGAGATCGTGCCTTTGGAAAACGCGTACAGCGAGCCGGCAAGCCCGCAGAACAGCGACGCAATCACGAACGCCGCCCATTGCACGCGTTTCGTGTCGATGCCGATGGCTTCCGCGCGCAGCGCCGAATCGCGGGACGCGCGCATCGCAAATCCGAGCGGCGAGAACAGCATGCGGCGCAGCAGCCACACGCCGAGCACGGCAAACGCGAGCGTCAGGTAATAATAGGCGACGGGCGACGATAACCAGTTCGACGGCCACAGCCCGAGAATGCCGTTGCTGCCGCCCGTCACGTCATCCCACTGATACACGACGGACCAGACGATCTGCGCGAACGCGAGCGTGAGCATCGCCAGATACACGCCCGACAGGCGCACGCAAAACCAGCCGAACACCAGTGCGCCGAGCACGGCGAGGAGCGGCCCGAGAACGAGAGCGGCTTCCATCGGCAGATCGAGTACTTTCAGAAAGAGCGCTGCACCGTATGCGCCGAGGCCGAAGTACGCGGCATGACCGAACGAATGCATGCCGCCCGGTCCCATGATGAAGTGCAGGCTTGCCGCGAACAGCACGGCAATCAGAATTTCGACGAGCAGCACGGGCATGTACGGAAACGCGCCGGCGGCCAGCGGCGCGAGCACGAGCATCGCTAGCACGCATGCCCCGAGCCACTTGAACTGGCTGGACGCGGGCTTCAATGGCATGTCGGCGGGCGCTGCCGCGCGAACCGTCGACGTCGCGCGTCCCAACAGGCCCCACGGCCGCACGACGAGCACGACGGCCATCACGACAAATTCCGCGACCAGCGTGAAGCGGCTCAACGAGAAGTCGATGCCGAACAGCGACACATGTCCGATGCCGATGCACAGCGCCTTGATCTCCGCGATCAGCAGTGCCGCGACGAACGCGCCCGGAATCGAGCCCATCCCGCCGACCACGACGACGACGAACGCGTTGCCGATCGTTTCGAGATCGAGCGACAGATTGGCCGACATGCGCGGCCCTTGCAGCGCGCCGCCCAACCCCGCGAGAAACGCGCCGACGAAGAACACGCCCGTGAACAGCCACGCCTGGTTGATGCCGAGCGCGCCGAGCATCTCGCGATCCTGCGTCGCTGCGCGCACGAGCGTGCCCCAGCGCGTGCGCGTCAACGCGTACCACAGCAACAGGAGCACGAGCGGTCCGATTACGATCAATGCGATGTCCCATGTCGGCAGTTGATGGCCGAGCAGTTCGACGGCGCCGGACAGATGCGGCGCGCGCGGGCCGAACAGGTCCTGCGGTCCCCAGATTGCGAGGGCGGCGTCGCGGAAGATCAGGACGAGCGCGAATGTCGCGAGCAGATGGAACAGCTCGGGCGCCTTGTAGATGCGCCTCAGCACGATCAACTCGACGAGCGCGCCGAGTACGCCGATCACGAGCGCGGAGGCGAGCATCGACAGCCAGAAGCCGATGACGCTGCTCGTGCCGAAGCGGCTCGCGATGCTGTAGGCAACGTAGACACCTAGCATGTAGAACGAGCCGTGCGCGAAGTTGACGATGCGCGTGACGCCGAAGATCAGCGACAGGCCCGCTGCGACGAGGAAGAGCGCCGAGGCGTCGGCGAGTCCGTTGATCAGTTGGACTAGCAGGTTGGGGAGCATTTTTGCCTGGCGGCGGGTGGATGGGGTGCGGGTTTGGCTTCGGGTTATGTCGGGCGACAGGTATACCGGAAATGTTTTTGGTTTGCAGGGGTTTTTTGATCTGCGATCGGGTGGGGCTTCTTTATTCGCATCCGCGAGGCTTTGGCGGTGGGCTTTCTGCCTTTTGTGCTGGGATCCGCGTTTGCACCTTCGCGGCGCGGGCGTTGGTTTTTGGTTTGCTTGTGCGTGCGCTGGGCGTTTGCCTCTTCGCTGGCATCCGCCGATTTGACTTTTCGCTGGCGTCCGCCGATTTGCCTCTTCGCTGGCATCCGCCGATTTGCCTTTTCGCTGGCATCCGCGAATTGTTAGCGTGCTCCACACGTCGCCCCTGTGCGGGGCGGCACCTACTTTTCTTTGCCGCCGCAAAGAAAAGTAGGCAAAAGAAAGCGGCTCGCACCGCCAATTCTTGACGTTTGCCCACGGGCCCCCAACGGCCCCACCCTTCACACCGCAACGCCCTTGTTCGTGTGCGTTGCCAGCGCGCTGAATCCGCGCCTCACCCACTTCAAACACCCATACATGAGCCAGCGGCAGCGAATGGTATGCGCCGCCCAGGTGGCGAACTGTGTGTAGGTCGTCGCGTCGTACAGGGTGGCGCTCTTACAGGGTGGAACGCGTGTGCTAACGGTCCGGAGTGAGGCGTGTGAGGCACTACGGCCTACACACAGTTTGCCACCTGGGCGGCCGTGGACTGGCTGGTGAGGCATGCTGAAACGCGGGTGCGTGAAGCGGGTGAGGCGCTCAGCAAGAGCGCTGGCAACGAACACGAATGACGTGATTGCCGTGTGAAGGATGGGGACGTTGGGGGCCCGTGGGCAAACGTCAAGAATTGGCGGTGTGAGCCGCTTTCTTTTGCCTACTTTTCTTTGCGGCGGCAAAGAAAAGTAGGTGCCGCCCCGCACAGGGGCGACGCCTGAAGCACGCTAACAATTCGCGGACGCCAGCGAAGAGGCAAATCGGCGGATGCCAGCACAAACAACAAGCACACCACCCCAAAGCCTGCGCAGCAAAAAAACAAAAGCCGCGTGACACACAAATCACAACGGCTTCGCCAAACAAAAAAAACCCTACCCGAACCTACCCCTTAGGAACATCCTCCGCATCCTGCTCCTTAAAAACCTTATCAGCCAGATGAAAAGCAGAATTCGCCGCCGGCACGCCACAATAAACAGCAGTCTGCAACAGAACTTCCTTAACCTGCTCCCGCGTCACCCCATTATTCCGCGCCGCGCGCAAATGCAGTGCAAGTTCCTCGCTGCGATTCAGCGCGACCATCATCGCAATAGTCAGCAAACTCCGCGTATGCCGCGGCAGCCCCTCGCGAGTCCAGATCTCACCCCACGCATACCGCGTGATGAAGTTCTGAAACTCCTCCGTCACCTCAGTGCGATTCGCCAGCGACCGGTCCACATGCGCATCGCCCAGCACCGCGCGGCGCACGCCCATGCCCGCGTCGTATCGTTGATCGTCGTTCATCGCTGCCCCTTCAGAAAATCGAGCACGGTCTTCGTGAACACGTCGGAAACTTCGATGTTCGAGATATGCGAAGCATCCAGTTCGACATAACGTGCGCCCGGAATCGACGCCGCCAGCTCGCGGCCTTGCGCAGGCGTCGCGGCAAGATCATGCGTGCCCGAAATCACCAGCGCTGGCGCCTTGATACCGGGCGCTTCAGGACGCAAATCCGTCGCATTGATCGCTTCGCAGTTCAGCGCGTACCCTTCCTTGTCGGTGTGCACAAAAACGTCGCGAACATAGTTGAACACCAGCGGCTCGCGTGCAACGAACTCCGCCGTGAACCAGCGCGGCAACACGGCATCCGACAACGCGAGCATGCCTTCCGTGCGCGCACGCGCCGCGCGCGGCACCCAGACTTCCGGCGAGCCGATGCGCGCCGCCGTATTGCACAGCACGACACGATCGATGCGGTCCGCGTAGCGCGCCGCAAGGCCTACGCCCGTCAATCCGCCCATCGAAATGCCGCAAAAATTCGCGCGCGCGATCTTCAACGTATCGAGCAGACCAATCACGTCGCCCGTCAATTGCTCGATCGAATACGGTCCCTTCGGCGCTTCCGAATGGCCGTGGCCACGCGTGTCGTAACGCAGCACCCGAAAGTGCTTCGCGAATTCGGCAACCTGCGGTGTCCACATCGACAGATCGGTGCCGAGCGAATTCGACAGCACGAGCCACGGCGCGCTGCCGTGCCGGTCGCCGTCGATCCGGTAGTGAAGCTCGATGCCATTGACTGCGGCGTAAGGCATTCCTTTACTCCTGATGTTGATTCGCGCGCGCTTTGCGCGCGGTATGAAGAGCCAGCACGGCGTCAACGAAAGCGTGCGCGCTGCCCACGTAATGCGCCGGATCGAGCAGACGCCTGAGTTGCTCGACGGGCAGATGTTGCGTGACGGACGCATCGGCTGCCAGCACGTCGAAGAGCGTCTTGCCGCTCTTCACAGCCTCTTTCGACGCATGCTCGACAAGATGATGCGCATCCATACGGCCAATCCGGTCGCCGAGCGCGAGCATCACCGCTTCGCCGAGAATCAGCCCATGCGTCACCTCCAGATTCGCCGCGAGCCGCTCGATATTCACTTCGAGTCCCTGCGCGATCTGTTCGATGTTCGCCAGCGCGCCGCCCGCGAGACGCGCCAGATCGGGCAGCGTGTCCCATTCGGCCTGCCAGCCGCCGAGCGCACGCTCGTGCTCCTGCACCATGCCGCCGAATACGGTTGCGACGAGGCCGGGCGCGCGCGCCGCCGCCGTCAGCACGGCCGCGCAGCCAACCGGGTTGCGCTTGTGCGGCATCGTCGACGAGCCGCCTTTGCCGGCGGCAACCGGCTCGCCAAGCTCGCCGAGTTCGGTCTGCATCTGCAACGAGATATCGCGCGCAATCTTGCCGAGCGTGCCGATCAGCATGCCGAAGAACGACGCCGTTTCGGCGATGCGGTCGCGCTGCGTGTGCCACGGCACGGCAGGCATCGCCAGGCTCAATTCCTTCGCCAGCGCGGCGGCCACCACGCCGCCCTTGTCGCGCAAACTCGCGAGCGTCCCGGCCGCGCCGCCGAACTGCAATACCAGCACGCGCTCGCGCAACGTGTCGAGCCGCTCGCGATGACGCAGCAGCGCGTCGAGCCATTGCGCGAACTTCAAACCGAGCGTGATGGGCAGCGCCTGTTGCAGCCACGTGCGGCCGATCATCGGCGTGGCGCGATGCTGCTGCGCAAGCGCGGCAATCGCATCGCAGGTGGATGACAACGCGCCGTCGAGCAGATCGAACGAATCGCGCAGTTGCAGCACGGTCGCCGTATCGATGATGTCCTGGCTCGTCGCGCCCCAATGGACGAACTTCGACGCTTCCGCGTCGGCGTCCTTGACGCGCGCAGTCAGTTGCTTGACGAGGGGAATCGCTAGATTGCCGCCGAGCGCGGCGTCGCGGGCGAGCGCGTCGGCGTCCAGTTTTTCCGCGCGGCAGGTCGACTGGATGGCGGCCACGGCCGATTGCGGAATCACGCCATGTGCCGCCGATGCGCGCGCCAGCGCCGCTTCGACGTCGAGCATCCGTTGCAGCGTCGCGCGCGGCGACCAGATGTCGTTCATCGGCGGCGTGCCGCAGATCAGGCCAGTCAAGCGAGCGCTAGCTTCTAGCATGATGTTCTGTGCTTTGGGATGAATGCGCGTTGGGTCGCGCCTGTCAGCGCGCGGCGTTCGGCTTCATTGTCGCCGAACGCCGCGCAGAGGTCACGCGCGCATTTGCGCGCGCGTGGCTGCTACGTGTCGCGTCTGTGTATCGCTCAGGCCGCGCGAGCCTGCTGCGTGCCGTCGATCAGCGCGACGCCCGTCAGTTTTTCCAGTTCCGCGAAGTCGATATCCGAGAAGATTTCGCGCACGACGAGGCCGTCTTTCGTCACGTCGATCATCGCGAGGTCGGTGTAGATTCGGTCCACGCAACCGACGCCCGTCACCGGGTACGAGCACTCGGCGACGATCTTGCTTTCGCCCTGCTTGGTTTGATGCTCCATCATCACGAACACCTGCTTCGCGCCGATAGCCAGATCCATCGCGCCGCCGACAGCGGGAATCGCATCCGGCGCGCCCGTGTGCCAGTTCGCGAGGTCGCCCTTCGACGAAACCTGGAACGCGCCGAGCACGCAGTAGTCGAGATGGCCGCCGCGCATCATCGCGAATGAATCGGAATGGTGGAAGAACGCGCCGCCCGTCAGCAGCGTGACGTGCTGCTTGCCGGCGTTGATCAGTTCGTCGTCTTCCCCGCCTTTGGCGGGCGCGGGGCCCATGCCGAGCAGGCCATTTTCGCTATGCAGGAAGATTTCCTTGTTCGCGTCGAGGTGGTTCGCCACCAGCGTCGGCACGCCGATGCCGAGGTTCACGTAAGCGCCTTCAGGAATGTCCTGCGCGACGCGCTTCGCCATTTCATCGCGGGTCAGTCGTTTCATGTCCGGTCTCCTTCAGGCGGCTTGTTCGGGGCGTTGCGAGGCGTGAGCCGCCTGCGGGACTTCGACGATGCGCTGCACGAAGATGCCCGGCGTGACGATCACTTCCGGGTCGAGCGCACCGAGCGGCACCACTTCCGACACCTGCACGATCGCCGTCTTCGCCGCGCTTGCCATGATCGGGCCGAAGTTGCGCGCCGTCTTGCGATAGACCAGGTTGCCCCAGCGGTCGCCCTTGTACGCCTTGATGAGCGCGAAGTCCGCGTGCAGCGGCGCCTCCAGCACGTAATGCTTGCCGTCGATCACGCGCGTTTCCTTGCCTTCGGCCAGTTTGGTGCCGTAGCCCGTCGGCGTGAAAAAGCCGCCGATGCCCGCGCCCGCCGCGCGGATGCGCTCGGCCAGATTGCCTTGCGGCACGAGTTCCAGTTCGATTTCGCCCGCACGATAGAGCGCGTCGAAGACGTAGGAATCGGTCTGACGCGGGAACGAGCAAATGATCTTGCGCACGCGCTTCGCGTTGAGCAGCGCGGCGAGGCCCGTATCGCCGTTGCCGGCGTTGTTGTTGACGATGGTGAGTTCTTTCGCGCCCTGTTCGATGAGCGCGTCGATCAGCTCGGAAGGCATGCCCGCCGTGCCGAAGCCGCCGATCATGACGGTCGCGCCGTCATGCACGTCGGCAACCGCCGACTGGAGTGACTCGAAAATCTTGTTGATCATGTCGAATATCCTCTGAAACGCGTCGATCCGCGCCGCGCGCTTCCCCATTAACGGTGAAACGCGCGCCGGACGGTCTCCACGTCCGCTTTCGTCCTGCATAGCCTGCTGACGACGGCATGCAGACCTCCTGGAGGCCGCATGTGTTTGGCTCGCCCTTCAATTCCTGTCGCCCGTCGAACTCTCGAAAAGTTCTCTATGCGAACACAGTTTCGTTTAGCGAACGTACCGGCGCATTATGGTTTGCGCTCGCATCTCTTGTCAAGGCAACGGTTTCGTGGTTTGCCCTATGCGGCGGCGTGCCGCCGGGTTTGCCGCCGGGTCGTGGTTTAGTCGCGAAACGGCAGCCCCACATAATTCTCCGCCAGCATCCGTGAAGCCGCATCGGAATGCGCGACGTACCGCAGTTCGGACATCTTCAGCCGGTTGACGAACGGCGTGTCGTCGAACGACGGATGCAGCATGTTCGTCATGAAATACGAGAAATGTTCGGCGCGCCAGACGCGCTCCAGACAGGTCGCCGAATATGCGGAAAGCAGGTCGTCGCGGCCTTCGCGATAACGCGCCGCGAGCGCCTTCGACAGCACGCGCACGTCGGCGACGGCCAGGTTCATGCCCTTCGCGCCCGTCGGCGGCACGATGTGCGCGGCGTCCCCGGCTAGATAGAGGCGCCCGTATTGCATCGGCTCGCACACGAAGCTGCGCATCGGCGTCACGCCCTTTTGCGCGACGTCGCCGATGGCAGGCAGCCAGCCGTCGGCGTTCTCGAAGCGCGTGTGAAGTTCCGCCCAGATGCGCTCGTCGGGCCATTGCGCCAGGTCTTCGTCGGGACGGCATTGCAGATAGAGACGCGTCACCTCCGGCGAACGCATGCTGAACAGCGCGAAGCCGCGCTCGTGATGCGCGTAGACGAGTTCGTCGCAGGTCGGCGCGGCGTGGGCGAGGATGCCGAGCCATGCGTAAGGGTAGACGCGTTCGAACGTTTGCAGCGCGTCGGCGGGAATCGACTCCCGCGCGATGCCGTGAAAGCCGTCGCAGCCCGCCACATAGTCGCAGTCGATGCGCTGCACGGCGCCATCGTGCGTGAATCGAACCCAGGGTTCGTCGCCCGTCAGATCGTGCAGCGACACGTCGGACACGTCGAAATACAGCTGTTGCTGGTGTTCGACGGCAGCGGCGATCATGTCGCGCACCACCTCATGCTGCCCATACACCGTGATCGCGCGGCCGCCCGTCAGCGCCGTCAGATCGATTCGATGCCGCTTGCGCTCGAACAGCAATTCGATGCCATGGTGCACGAGCCCTTCGCGCCGCAGCCGGGCGCCGAGGCCGGCTTCATCGAGCGTATCGACGGTGCCCTGTTCGAGCACGCCAGCGCGTATCCGATGCTCGCAGTGCTCGCGCGACCGGCTTTCCAGCACCACCGATTCAACCCCCGCCAGCCGCAACAGATGCGACAGCAGCAGACCGGCGGGACCCGCGCCAATAATGGCAACTTGAGTGCGCATCGTTCGTCTCCGAGTCTTTTGTTCGAGTCATCAATTGATTCTCGGCGCTTTCCCGAATATGCGACAACGCGATTTTTAGGATAGGTTGTATACGCATAACCGATACTGTGCAGCGTTACATTCCCGCGCGCGCCTAAGCATGGCCGAACTCGATCTCAACCTGATTCCCTACCTCGTCGCGCTCGAAGACATGCGCAACGTGAGCCGCGCCGCCGAACGTCTCGGCGTGAGCCAGCCGCGCGTGAGTACCGCGCTGGGTCGCTTGCGCGAATATTTCAACGACCCGCTGTTCGTGCGCACGTCGCGCGGCATGGAGCCGACGCCGCGCGCCCTCGCGCTGATTCCCGCTGCCCGCGAGGCGCTCGCGCGCATCGAGAAAGGCATGCTCGACTCGCAGGACTTCGATCCCGCGACGTCGACGCATACGTTCTCGCTGGCCTTGTCCGATGTCGGCGAAATCGTGTTCCTGCCCCGGCTGCTGCAACTCTTCGCCGAGCGCGCGCCGCATGCGAATCTGCGTTCGGTATCGTTGCCGCCCGCGCATGTCGAGCGCGGGCTGGAATCGGGCGATGTCGATCTCGCCGTCGGCTACTTTCCCGATCTCTCCGGGAACAACTTCTTCCAGCAGCGTCTGTTCACACACCGGTTCATCTGTCTGATGCGCAGCGATCATCCGCTCGCGGGCGCGCCGCTCACGCTCGATCAGTTCATCGGCCTGGGCCACGCGGTCGTGCGCGCCGAAGGACGCAGCCAGGAAGTGCTCGAGCAGTATCTGGAGAAAAAGCGCATCCGACGGCGCGCCGTGCTGGAGACGCCGCACTTCATGAGCCTGCCGTTCATCCTCGCGCGCACCGATCTGATCGCGACGGTGCCGCACGCGATCGGCTTCGCGTACGTGTCGGAACACGCGTCGATCACGCTCGTCGAGCCGCCTTTGCCGTTGCCCCGCTTCGACTTGCGCCAGCACTGGCACCGCAAGTTCCACAACGATCCGCGCGCGAGCTGGTTGCGCGGCGTGGTCGCGGAGCTGTTCAACGATGCGAAGGACGAGTGGCCGAAATGATCCCCGCCCGTCACGCCCGCACGAGCCGCGACGCATATCCCTGCTCGGCGTAGGGCCAGGAAACATGGAACAATGCCGCAACGTGCGATGCGCGTTTTAATGGAATTGGAGCGAAGGATGAATACGAAGAACACAACGTCCGCCGACGCACCCGGCCGGCCGTCCCGCGACGAGGCCGAAGAGGCCGTGCGCGTGCTGCTGCGCTGGGCCGGCGACAATCCTCAGCGCGAAGGGCTGCTCGACACGCCCGCGCGCGTGGTGCGGGCGTATGAAGAATTTTTCGCGGGCTATGAAGTCGATCCGCGCGAGATCCTGGCGCGCACCTTCTCCGAAGTGGACGGCTACGACGAGATGATCGTGCTGAAGGACATCCGCTTCGAAAGCTATTGCGAACATCACATGGTGCCCATCATCGGGCGCGCGCACGTCGCTTATCTGCCGGAGCATCGCGTGGTGGGCATCTCGAAGCTCGCGCGGCTCGTCGATGCGTTCGCCAAGCGTCTGCAGATTCAGGAAAAAATGACGGTGCAGATCGCCGACACTCTCAACGAAGTACTGCAGCCGAAGGGAGTAGGCGTGATTCTCGAAGCATCGCATCAATGCATGTCGACGCGCGGCGTGCACAAGGCCGGCGTCGAGATGGTGACGTCGCGCATGCTCGGGACTTTCCGCACCGACCCGTCGACGCGCCGGGAGTTTCTGTCGATTGTCCACGGCCCGACTTCCGTTAGCGTGGCGAATACCTGATTGGTCGAGGTTGATTGGCCCGCTTTAGCCACGCGCGCGGATGGCGCGTGGTTGTCTCAACGGTCTGGTCAGTGCCGCAGCTCTCAAAGCACGCTTAGTGGTTCTGATTGAAGTTGCATAAACGGCAAAAATTCTGGCGTCTGAGGCGGCCCAAGCAAAGCCAGGATCGACCAACTCACGCTTCCGCGCGCATTCTCATCGACCGAAACCGTCCGAACGTCGCGAGCAGCACCGCTGCCAGCACACACGCGACGCCTACCATCTGCGCATGGCTGATCGGCTCATGCAGCACGCCCGATGCAAGCGCGAGCGTCGACACAGGCACCAGCGCTGTCACGAGGCCCGCTTCCGCGCCGGTGAGGCGAGAAGCGCCCGCGTACCACAACACGAAGCCAAGCACCGTCGGCACGAGCGCGTAATAGACGACGCCCGTAAGCGCGGCGACGACGTTCGCATCGAATGGCAGGCGCCACGGCTGCTCGAAACAGGCGGGCACGATCGCGACAAGCAAGCCGATTCCGCTCATCAGCGCGGACAGCGGCAGAGCCGGGACCGGCCTGTGCAGCTTGCGGTTGAGCAAGATGAAGAGCGCTTCGCAGACGATTGCGGCGAATACCAGCGCATTACCCGCGAGGGAATGCGTGCCGCTCGCGACCGCCACGTCGTCGAGGCGCACTGTGCAGGCGAGTACGCCCAGCGTCGCGAGCGCAATCGCGCCGAGCAGCGCGGGTGACGGCCGCTCGCCGAGCGCGAGCGCCGCGAAGCCCGCTGATACCGCGGGCAAGGTCCCCGCGATCACACCCGCATCGGCGGCCGACGCGAGCCGCATCCCGCCGATCAGACAAACCGTATAGCCGACGCTTCCCGCGCCCGCCTGCGCGATCACGAGCAACGCATCGTGCGCGTCGAGCTTCGGCCAGCGGACTTTTCGCCAACGCATCATTGCGGCAAAGATGGGAAACGCCATCGCAAAGCGCAAAGCCGTCGCCGAAAACGGCGGCAAGCCGCCCGCTATCGCCTTGCTGACGACGACCGTGCTGCCTACGCCGATCATCGCCAGCGCACAAAAGGAATATCCGACGTAACGCACGTTCATGCCACTGCCTCCTCGTATCGAACGATGAGGCGAGCGTACGGCCCGCGCTCACGCGCGGTCTTGAACGTTATTGCAGAAGATCATCAGCGGACGGCGGACGCGTAGCTCGCGGGCGTGACACCAAGAAGCCGCACGAACGCGCGCGTCATATGGCTTTGATCGGAGAAACCCGCCGAGACAGCGGAATCCACCAGCGTAGACCCGCTGGCGATCAGTTGCCGCGCCAGCAGGACACGGCGCTGCATCCGGTAGGCATGCGGCGGCAAACCGACTTCATGCGCGAAACTGCGCAGCAGCTGAAAACGGCTCATACCGGCTTCGGCGGCGAGATCGGCGAGCGTCGATGCCGACACGGGATCGTCATCGATACGGTTTTTTGCGCGCGAGACAGGGCCGATGCGTTCGGGTCTGTGCGGCAATGACGTCGCGTGGTATTGACCCACATAAGAAAGCAACGCGATCAACGCTTCTTCGCAAGCGAGATTGTCGGGCGACGCGCCCTCGTTTGCCTCATGCACTGCAACGGAGAAAAGTCGCGCAAACCGCAGCGATAGTTGCGCGTCGTTCAACACGGGGCGCGTCAACTCCACTTCCCGCAACGGTGACTCCGCGCATTCGGCGACCGTGCCGATCACCAGCGACGGCTCGAAATACAGCATCCGCCAGGCACGTCCGTGTTCGTCGAGCGGACTGCCGTCATGCACTTCGCCGGGATTGACGGTGATGACATCGTGCGCGCGCGCTTCGACAGGTCCACGCCCGCTTGCCGAACGCTGTCCGCCAGCGACGACGATGCCGATGCCAAAGCGATCGTGCGAATGACGCGCAAACGTGTGAGTGGTGTGCGCGACGGTCGCCTCGACGCCGTCGAGCGCGCAACGCAACATCTGGACGCGCCCGCGCGGCTTCATCGTCTCAGGCGCCCGCGCATCAGCGCCGCCCTTCGTCGTTGCGTCCGCGCTCGCCTTCGCGAATCTTGCCCTGCGACACGCTGCTGCCCGGCGGCACGCTATGCGTGAGCCACACGTTGCCGCCGATCACCGAGCCGCGTCCGATGGTCACGCGGCCCAGAATGGTCGCGCCCGCGTAGATCACGACATCGTCTTCGACGATCGGGTGACGCGCATTGCCTTTCACGAGCGTGCCGTCTTCGTCCGCGGCGAAGCTCTTCGCGCCGAGCGTCACCGCCTGATAGACACGCACGCGCTCGCCGATGATGGCCGTTTCGCCGATCACGACCCCCGTGCCGTGATCGATGAAGAAACTCGGGCCGATCTGCGCACCCGGGTGAATGTCGATACCTGTCGCCGAGTGCGCGATCTCGTTGATGAAGCGCGCCAGCAGCGGCACGCCAAGCTGGTGCAGCGCATGGGCGAGCCGGTGGTGCGTCATCGCCCATACGCCCGGGTAGCAGAGCAGGATTTCGGTGATGTGCTGCGCGGCGGGATCGCCGACATACGCCGCCTGGATATCGCTGACCAGCAACGCGCGAATGCCCGGCAACTGCTTGCCGAACTGGCGCGCGACGTCGAATGCGAGCGCGCTCAAATCGGCATCCGGCGTCTCTGCGTGCTCCGGCAAGAAGCGCAGCGCGCGCCGGATCTGTTCGGCCAGCAGGCGCAGCGTGCTTTCGAGCGTATGACCCACGTAATAATCGACGCTCTCGTCGGTCAGATCGGGCGCGCCATAGTGCGTCGGGAAAAGCGCGGCGCGCAATCCCGCGACGATGTTGATCACGCCGTCGCGCGACGGCAGTTCGCGGATACCGCGCGGATGGCGCGTGCGATGCAGTTCCTCACGCGACGCGCGCAGTTCGGCGACGATCTGTTCGAGGCCCCAGTTGTGGGAGGAAACATTTGACATGGCGAGAACGGCAGTCGCGCGCGAAGCGCGACGAAAGTGAATTGTCCCCAGAGATTACCGCGTTTCGGCGCACGCCGCCGGGCGCCGGTGCGGATTGCATAAAGAACGCATAAGGAACGGCTCATGCAGTACCGGGCGTTGCATGCGCGGGAGTGCGTAGCAAATGACGTGCTATACGGTCATACTGCTTGCATCGATCCAGCGCACCGCCCAGTCGCGAGCATGCGCGATAGCGGCTGCTTCGTCAGTGAAGCGGAGGTCGGTGGGAAAGAAGCGGTTGGCGACGAGTTCGCCATCGCTGGAGCGCGACACGACTACATACGGTTGCCATGTCCCATCGCCCGCGCGCGCCGGCGCGCAGTTAAGCAAGTAGCCACGATGTGTGAATGCAGCATCAACGTGCATGAGTCACCCGCCCCTGACTGCCTCATAGATGGTCCTTTTGCGAGTGCAATGCCGTGTGTCGAGGCAGTCGATGAGACTGCGGCGGTCATGCTCTTGTATGCGTTGCTGCACTCGAACCAGAATAATACTCTGTAGGAAAAGGGCGTCCACCAAAAAAATAGTAAAAATTCGCGCGTTACCCTAAGCGCCGTCGCGCGTGGATTCCAACGTGATTGGGCGCTCACGCGGAACGAGTTTTGCTCGCTCCCAATGCTTTGAAGGCATGAGTCAAGGAGGGCGTAAAAATGAGCCTCAACACCCGCAAGATACCGGCGACACAATCAGGAACCCATGTCGCGCGCAGCGCCGAGATGCACAACGACCGCACGCACGACAGCACGGTGGACACCGACAGCAAGAATCACGAAGCCGCGCGCATCGCAGGCCACGCGCCGATCGGCCCCGATGAGATCACCACCAGCAACGCATCGCTCGTCAACAGCGTGCCCGACAACCCGTATGCGGAACTGGCGGGATTCGACAGCCGCATCGGCGGAAACCATCTGCTGCTCGCGCTGGAGCCGGGCTATCGCGTGATCGACAAGGGCATGACGGTGCCCGAGCCCGCCGAGCACTTCGACGACCGCTTTCATGAAGCCACGACGCCAGCGGACCAACGCACGCGCGGGCGCATTCATTTCGCGCTGAATCATCAGCGGCCGATGCGCGTGATCGAACTCGAGCGCGTCAAGTGAATGCCGCGCGCCTGCCGCACGATGCGCCGTCGCGTGGCGCGTCGTGCGCGTTCGCGTTTTTGCGAATGTCGATGCGATTCGAAACTCCTGGTTGCATGACTTCGTCGCACGCGCATCTTTTTCGCGTTTGAAACGATCAGCACAATCGGCGCAATTTCATCCACGGAGCAGCAGATGAGCAAAATCGTCGTGATCGGTGCAACGGGTACGCTCGGACAGGCCGTCGCCGCCGAACTGAAAGCGCGGCATGAAGTGATCGAAGTCGGCGCGACGCGTGGCGCGCATCAGGTCGACAGCACGGACCCGGCGAGCGTCGAACGGTTGTTTCAGACAATCGGCAAAGTGGACGGCGTCGTCACGGCGACGGGCAAGGTTCACTTCGGCCCGTTGCCCGAGATGACCGTCGATCAATTCTGGGTCGGCCTGCGCGACAAGCTGATGGGACAGATCAATGTCGTGCTCGCGGCGCAGAAGTATGTGAATGACGGCGGTTCGTTCACGCTGACCAGCGGCATTCTCGCCGACGAGCCGATCAAGCTGGGCGCCAGCGCGACGACAGTGAATCTCGCGCTCGAAGGCTTCGTGCGCGGCGCGGCGATCGAACTGCCGCGCGGCATTCGCATCAATGTCGTGAGCCCGACGGTGCTGACGGAATCGATGGAAAGCTACGCGCCGTTCTTCCGCGGCTTCGAACCTGTCGACGCGAAGAAGGCCGCGCAGGCGTATCTGCGCAGCGTCGAGGGCGCGCAGACGGGACGCGTGTATCGCGTCGGCTACTAGAACATTGGGTTGGCTTCTGTTCGCGAGCGCACGTTGTCGTGCGCTCGTTTTTCATTGCGCGGCGCTTGCCGTTTAGTGAATCTCCGGCTCACCCGCCGCAGCGCTTGCGCCATCGCGTTGCAGGAAGTCGAAGTCGCAGCCCTTGTCGGCCTGCAGCACATGCACCTGATGCATCGCGCCGTAGCCGCGTGAGAACCTCGGCGCGGGCGCGACCCACTCGGCCTTGCGGCGCGCCAGTTCCTCATCCGATACCAGCACGTTCAGCTTGCGCTGCGGCACGTCGAGTTCGATCATGTCGCCGTCGCGCACCAGCGCGAACGGCCCGCCAATGAACGACTCCGGCGCCACGTGCAGCACGCATGCGCCATAGCTCGTGCCGCTCATGCGCGCATCGGAAATGCGCAGCATGTCGCGCACGCCCTTTTGCAGCACCTTCTTCGGCAGCGGCAACTGGCCCCACTCGGGCATGCCCGGCGCGCCGACGGGCCCTGCATGCTGCAATACGATCACGCAGGTTTCGTCGATATCGAGCGCGTCGTCGTCGATGCGCGCGGCCATGTCGTTGTAGTCCTTGAACACCACCGCGCGGCCCGTGTGCACCATCAGATGCGGCTCGGCCGCACCCGGCTTGATGACGGCGCCATCGGGCGCGATGTTGCCGCGCAGGACGGCCAGACCGTTGTCCGGCATCAGCGGGTGGCTGCGGCGGCGGATCACGTCGTCGTTGAAAATCTGCGCGCCTTCCAGGTTCTCGCCGAGCGTCTTGCCGTTCACGGTCTTCTGCGAGCCGTCGATCAGTTCGCCCAGCTCCGCGAGCATCGCCTGCAGGCCGCCCGCGTAATAGAAGTCTTCCATCAGATATGCGCCCGTCGGCCGGATATTGGCCAGCACCGGCGTGCGGCGGGAAATGCTGTCGTAGCGGTCGAGCGTCAGTTCGATCCCGGCGCGGCGCGCCAGCGCAATCATGTGCACGATCGCGTTGGTCGAGCCCGACAGCGCGAGGCAGGTCGTCACCGCGTTGTCGATCGACTTCACCGTGAGGATGTCCGACGGCTTCAGGTCTTCCCACACCATCTCGACGATACGCATGCCCGTTTTCGCGGACATCTGCGCGTGACGCGAATCCGGCGCGGGAATCGACGCGAAGCCCGGCAGCGTGAAGCCGAGCGCTTCGGCGGCGCTCGTCATGGTGGACGCCGTGCCCATTGTCATGCAGTGGCCCGGCGAGCGCGCAATGCCGCCCTCGACGCCCTGCCAGTCTTCTTCGGTGATCTTGCCCGCGCGCAGGTCGGCCCAGTATTTCCACGTGTCGGAGCCCGAGCCGAGCGTCGCGCCGTTCCAGTTGCCGCGCAGCATCGGGCCGGCGGGCAGAAAGATGGTGGGCAGGTCCATGCTGATCGCGCCCATCAGCAGCGCGGGCGTGGTCTTGTCGCAGCCGCCCATCAGCACGACGCCGTCAGCGGGATACGAGCGCAGCGTCTCTTCCGCTTCCATCGCGAGGAAGTTGCGGTAGAGCATCGTGGTGGGCTTCTGGAACGGCTCCGACAAGGTCTGCACCGGCAACTCGATCGGAAAGCCGCCCGCCTGCCAGATGCCGCGCTTCACCTCTTCCACACGCTGCTTGAAATGCGTGTGACACGGGTTCATCTCGCTCCATGTGTTGAGAATCGCGATAACCGGCTTGCCCGCGTACTCCTCGCGGCTGTAGCCCATTTGCGCCGTGCGCGAGCGATGGCCGAACGAGCGCAGATCGTTCACGCCATACCAGCGGTGGCTGCGCAGTTCGTCGGGGGACTTGCGTTTCTTCGTGTGATCGTTCGACACTTCGACTCCTACGGGCGCTGCTCCTTCACCCGCGACACGATCTGCGTCGGGCTGACGAACTGCAGCGCAATCAATACCCAGATCAGCGTGATCGCCATGTAGATCATCGCCATCGCGTCGATCGACTGCGGCGCGCGCACGCCTGTTGAAAATACAGCGTAGTACAACGCGACGACCAGCGTTTGCGTCGCCGGCCCCGCCGTAAAGAACGTCAGCTCGAACATGCCGATGGTACGCACCAGCACCAGCAAACCAGCGGCAAGCATGCCGGGCACCAGCAAGGGCAGCAGGATATAGCGGAAGTAGCGGAACGTGTTCGCGCCGAAGATCCGTGCCGCCGACTCCAGATTCGGATCGATCTGCTCGATGAACGGCGTCATCACGAGAATGACGAACGGCAGCGCGGGCACCAGGTTCGCGAGTATCACGCCGGACAGCGTCCCCGCCAGCCCGATCTTGTACATCACGGTCGCCATCGGAATGCCGTATGTGACAGGCGGCACCATCAACGGCAGGAGAAACACGAGCATCGCGAAACGCTTGCCGCGAAACTGCACGCGCGCGAGCGCATAGGCGGCGGGCACGCCGAGCAGAATGGACAGCAGCACCACCGCGCCGACCACTTCGACCGTTACCCACAGCACGGCCGCAAGCTGGAAGTCGCTCCACGCCTGCGCATACCAGTGCAGCGTGAAGCCCTGCGGCAGCAGCGTGCCGAACCAGCGCGTCGCGATTGAATTGACCGCCACGGTGGCGATCAGCAGCACGATGTTCAGCAGGAAGAAAATCATCGCGCCCCAGACGAGCGCCTTGTACACGCGGTCACGCAAACTGACATGCGGTTTCATCGATTTCACCGTCTGCCCTTGCGGCGCAGCGGGCCACGGATGCGCGACTTGACGATCGGTTGCCATCAGCCCTTACCTCCCGTCGCCGGTCCACTGTAGAAGAAGCGGCGCGCGCCGAGCATCGCGGCGACGATCACCAACTGCACGAAACCCATCACGATCGCAATTGCGGACGCAAGCGAATAGTCGTAGCTCTCGAACGCGGCCTCTGCCGCGGCAATCGACATCACGCGCGTCGGCCCCGCAGGCGCGCCGAGCAGCACAGCCGATGGAAACACCGAAAACGCCTGCACGAACGACAGGCACGCCGCCATCGTCAGCCCCGGCACGAGCAGCGGCAGATAGATCTGCCGGAACTGCTGCCATGGGTTGGCGCCAAGCGTCGCAGCGGCGCTCGCGAGCGTCGGATCGATACCCGTCACATACGACAGCGTCAAAAGAAACGCGAACGGAAAACCCGACACGACCAGCGAGATCAGCACGCCCCAGAAGTTGTGCGTGAGGCGCACTTCGTCGGTATAGAGGTGCAGCCCTTGCAGCGCTTGCGGAAACCAGCCGTTCGGGCCGAAGTAAGTGAGCATGCCGTCCGCGATCAGCACGGTGCCGAGCGTGATGGGAATCACCAGCAGCGTCGTCACGAACTTCTGATACGGCGACGGGCGGCGCAGCGCGAACGCGACAGGCACCGATATGCCGACGTTGATCAACGTGGCAGGCACCGCGAGCTTCAGCGTGACGATGATGGTCGGCCACATCGACGTGTCGCTGAAGAACTTCGCGTAGTTCGCCCACATGCCGCCGCCTTCCATCGGACTGAAGGACAGCGCGAGGCCGTAGACGAACGGGTAGACGAACAGCGCAAGGATAAACAGCAGGGCCGGCGACACGAGCCACGCCTTGCCATCGCGCTGCGCGACGGGTGTCGCGGCGGCGGCGGGCGTCAGCGTGCTCATGACGGCTCTCCGTCGTACACCAGCGTGCGCGACGGAGGCACACGCAGCGTGACGCGCTCGCCTTCAGCGAATTCGCCCGCGACGCGCGCCCACAATTCGCCGAACGCGCTGTTCACACGAATCAGCGAATCGCGCCCGCCGTATTCGACCGTCGTGACCTGCGCGTCGAACGCATTTTCGGAGCCGGGGGCGGCGCGCTCCATGTCCTCGGGACGCATCGCGACGGCAACACGCTTGCTGTTGAAGCCGTCCATCGCCGTGCCGATCAGCCGCACACCGTTCGCTTCGACGGCGACGCCTTCGCCCTGCGTGCCTTCTAGTGTGAACGGCAACACATTGCGATAGCCCATGAAACGCGCGACATGCAGATTCTTCGGCCGCCCGTAGACTTCCTTCGGCGTGCCGACCTGCTGCACAACGCCCTCTTTCATCACGACGATGCGGTCGGCCATCGACAGCGCTTCGTCCTGGTCGTGCGTCACGTAGATGGTCGCGCGATCCAGCTGGCTATGAATGCGGCGGATCTCCGCGCGCATTTCGATGCGCAGTTTCGTGTCGAGATTCGACAGCGGCTCGTCCATCAGAATGAGCGGCGGCTCGATCACAATGGCCCGCGCAATCGCGACGCGCTGTTGCTGACCGCCCGACAACTGCCCCGGCAACTTCTTCTCATGCCCGACCAGCTGCACGAGTTGCAGTGCTTCTCGCGCGCGCTTCACCGTTTCCGCCTTCGCGATGCCGCGCATCTTCAGGCCGAAGCCGACGTTGTCCAGCACCGACATATGCGGAAACAGCGCGTAGTTCTGAAACACCATGCCGAACCCGCGCTTCTCGGGCGGCAGCACGTCGATGCGTTTGTCGTCGAGCCAGATGCCGCCGCCCGACAGCGGCTGCAAGCCCGCGATACAGTTGAGCGCCGTCGACTTGCCGCAGCCCGACGGCCCGAGCAACGCGATGAATTCACCCCGACGGATATTCAGATCGAGACCCTGCAGCGCCGAAACCGCTTGCCCTTCGGCATTCACGAAACTCCGGCTGACGGACTCGAGGCGCAACTGTTCAAAGTGATGCTTCATGATCGCTTCCCTACGATGTTGCGTGACACGCCAGAAGCGCGCCCAACGGCACGACTCCCCATGACGCGTCATCACGATCGGCGATGCCGCGCAAGGCGTCATGCACGCCCTGCGCGGCATTGGCTGCTCCGCTTTGCGCGGTGATGGGTACGCGTTGGTTTGAACTTACTTGGTCTTTTGTGCGCCCACTTCGCGGTCCCACTTCTGGAACGCTGCGACCATCGCTGCCGCGCTCAGCGGCTGAACGTGCGGACGGTCGGCCAGCAGTTTCGCGTACTCCGGACGGCCGAACTTCTTCAGCACGTCCTGGCTGTGCTCGGGCGCTTGCGCTTCCGTCAAGCCCTTGATGGCCGGACCAGGATAGAAATAGCCGTCGTCATACGTCAAGGCTTGCTGCGCGGGCTCCAGCATGAAGTTCATGAGCTTGTAGAGCACGTCGAGCTTCTCTTTCGGCACGCCTTTGGGAATCACCATGAAGTGCGCGTCGTTGACCCATGTCATGTTGTCGAACGCCTGCACCTTGAATTCAGCCGGCACGATGCCGAGCGCGCGCGGGTTGATGTCCCAGCCCGTCACCGTGACAGTCATGTCGCGCGTGCCTTCGCCCAGTTCTTTCATCACCGCCGACGTGCCGCCCGGGTAGTAAGGAATGCAGTCGTTCAACTGCTTGAGAAACGCCCAGGTCTTATCCCAGCCGTTGACGGGGTCTTTCGGATCTTTGTCGCCCAGCACGTACGGCAGGCCCATCAGGAACGTGCGGCCCGGACCGGAATTGGCCGGACGCGCGTAGATCAGCTTGTTCGGATGCGCCTTGCACCATTGCAGGAGTTGATCCGGCGTCTTCGGCGGGTCGCTGACTTTGGCCGGGTTGTATTCGATCAGCGGGCCCGCCGGCATATAGGCGACTTCGAGACCGAAGCCCTGCGCGAGATCCTGCATCTTGCGCGGACCGGGCGCGTACTTGTCGAGCACGCCGGGGAATGCCGCATTGTTCTCCGGCAGCAGCTTGACCCACAGGTTCTGCTCGATACCGGCGGCAAGCGCGTCGGTGCCCGTCAGGACGAGATCGATGTCGGAGCGGCCGGCCGCCTGCATCGCCTTGATCTTGCCGGGCAACTGCGGCGCGGGCGCGTTCGTATAGGTGATGTTGGAAACGAGATTCGGGTACTTGGCCTTGAAGGCTTCAAAGCCCTTTTGCGTCAACTGGAGATCGCCCGCGACGTCGACGATGTTGATCGTGACGGCGTCCGCCGCTCGCGCCGATTGCGTGAACCCTCCCACTGCTGCGCCGACGGCTACGCATAGTGCGGCCACCTTCAGTGGCAACTTCGCTGACACCTTGCCAGAAAAAGCCATTTCGTCTCCTCGCCTCTTTATATGGAACGTCCGCCGACGGGATGCGCGGCGCTGACGTGTTACGGGCTGCTAGTGGGTGAAACATAACGAACGGGCACGCATGATGTCAAGCAAATTTTAGCCTGACACGTTCATCGCGCGATGACCTTTCAAATTCTTCAAGTCCTTTTATGGTAAGGATTTCAGCGAGTTTTTTCGATTCGTCCGGTCGGCATAGGGAGAACACCAAGAGTCGACTTGTTAGGCAACTTCAGCCGCCGCGCAAGCCTTGCGTATTCACATACAGCGAATACAGACCATGACTCGCGGCCATGAACAGGCGGTTGCGATGCCTGCCGCCAAAGCACACGTTCGCGCAGCGCTCCGGCAACGCAATATGCCCGAGCGCTTCGCCTTGTGGCGAAAACACGCGCACGCCGTCGAGTTCGTCCGTGCCCATGCCCCAGCCGCACCACAGGTTGCCGTGAATATCGATTCGAAAACCGTCCGGCGTGCCTTGCTGCGCGTCGATCAGCACGCGGTTGTTGGCAAGCGTCCGCCCTTCGCCGACCACATCGAACGCGCGGATCGTGCGCGGCGTGGAACGCGACTCGACGATATACAGCACGGACTCATCCGGCGAAAACGCGAGGCCGTTCGGGCCGATCACTTCGTCGCAGACCATCGTTACTTCGCCCGTCTGCCCATCCGCGCGATACACATTTTGCGGCAGCTCCGGTTCCTGCTTCTCGCCTTCATAGAAGCTGTCGATGCCGAACGATGGATCGGTAAACCAGACCGAGCCGTCCGACTTCACGACGACGTCGTTCGGCGAATTGAAGCGCTTGCCCTGATACCGGTCGGCGATTATGGTGATCGACCCGTCGTATTCGGTGCGTGTGACGCGTCGCGTCAGATGCTCGCAGGTGACGAGCCGCCCTTCGCGGTCGCGCGTATTGCCGTTCGCGTTGTTCGATGGCCGGCGAAACGGCGTCACAGCGCCCGTCTCCTCGTCCCAGCGCAGGATGCGGTCGTTAGGAATGTCGCTCCACAACACGTAGCGGCCATCGCCGAACCACACGGGTCCCTCGGACCAGCGCGCGCCCTGATAAAGACATTCGACGGAAGCCGAGGCGAGGCGTAATGCATCGAAGCGAGGGTCGAAACTGCGAATGGAGGGATCGGGATAGCGGCGCTGGTTCGGGTGGCTGATTTCGGTCATGGCGCTGTCAGAGCAACGCCGGGCGTCGAATCATTCGATCGACGCCCGGCGTTCGTGGTGGTTACTGGTTATTGGTAACGATGCCGCTTGAAACGCTGTCGCGGTTCAACTCAAGCCTGCGCCGGCTTGCCGTCGCGCAGACGCCAGAGCTTCAGCGGATTGTCGTCCTGCAGCGATTGCGGCAGCAAGTCAGCGGGCAGGTCCTGGTAGCAGACAGGACGCAGGAACCGCTCGATCGCCGTCGCGCCGACCGAGGTCGCGCGCGGATCGGACGTGGCCGGGAACGGGCCGCCATGCACCATCGCGTATGACACTTCGACGCCCGTAGGGAAGCCGTTCGCCAGAATGCGCCCGGCCTTGCGCTCCAGCGTGGGCAACAGGCGCCGCGCGATCTCATGATCTTCGGGCTCGATCTGCAGCGTTGCCGTGAGCTGGCCTTCGAGGTATTCGGCCACCTTCACCATTTCTTCGATGTCGGCGCACGTGACGATCAGCGAAGTCGGCCCAAAGATCTCGTCTTCAAGTTCCGCTGAGGTCAGGAACTGTATCGCCGAAGTCTGGAACAGCGCGGGCAGCGCGGCGCAGGTCGCATCCGAGGACGTGCCGCGCGCAATGCTCTGCACGCCGCGTTGCTCGGTGCGATGCGTAATGCCGCCCTGATACGCGCTGGCGATGCCCGGCGTGAGCATCGTCTGCGCGCTCTTTTGCGCGAGCGCCTTTGCAGCAGCGTCGATAAAGATCTGCTTGTTCGGTCCGTCGAGAAGCAGCACGAGACCAGGATTCGTGCAGAACTGTCCGACGCCGAGCGTGACCGATTCGATAAAACCTGCGGCAATCTGCTCTGCGCGCTTTGCAAGCGCGCCGGGCAGCACGAAGAACGGGTTGATGCTGCTCATTTCGGCAAACACGGGAATCGGCTCGCGGCGTTTCTGCGCGAGATTCACGAGCGCAAGGCCGCCGGCGCGCGAACCCGTGAAGCCGACCGACTTGATTGCCGGATGCTGGACCAGCGCTTCGCCGATTTCATTACCCGCGCCGACCACCAGCGAGAACACGCCTTCATGGAGGCCGCAATCGGCGACTGCTTTCTGAAGGGCGCGGCCAACCAGTTCAGACGTTCCGAGGTGCGCCGCGTGCGCCTTTACGACAACCGGACAACCCGCCGCAAGCGCCGATGCCGTATCGCCGCCCGCTACGGAAAAGGCGAGTGGAAAATTACTTGCTCCGAACACGCCGACAGGACCGACAGGAATCTTCTGCAAACGCAAGTCGGGACGTGGCAGCGGCTTGCGATCCGGCTGAGCGGAATCGAGCGTAGCGGTGAGCCAGCGGCCTTCGCGCACCAGCGATGCGAAAAGCTTGAGCTGCCCAACGGTACGCGCCCGTTCGCCTTCGAGCCGCGCCTTGGGCAACGCGGATTCGGCCTGCGCGCGCTCGATCAACGTGTCGCCAAGCCCGAGGATGTTTTCGGCGATCGTCTCGAGAAAATGCGCGCGAATTTCGAGCGACGTCTGACGGTACGAGTCGAACGCGAGCGCGGCCAGCGTGCACGCGCGATCCACCTCGACTGCGCCGCCCGCACCGAACTCGGGTTCGATTTCCATGTTGCGCGCCGGGTCGAACGCGCGCAGCGTGCCTTTGGTGCCGCGCACCTCGGACCCGCCGATCAGCATGTCTCCGGTAATTTGCATGTCCTGCTCCTGTGGGTGGCTGCGCGGCAGGAACGCATGTCGCGTCGCGCGGCCGGAAATCCAAATAGTGCGACGTCAAGAATGGGCGGACGATTCCGCGAGACGGCGCTCGACGTCGAGCAAAGCCAGCGTCGCGGCTTCGATCTTCGCATGATGTTCAGGCGGCGTCGAACGCAACGGCGGCAGCTGCCGCCCTCTGTCCGCGAGCTTCGACAAGGTGAGCACGCCGTGCAGCACGCGCCTCAGCGAAATGTCGTCGCGCAAGGTTTCGAGCGGTACGAGCGCAAGGAAACCGCCCACTTCTGATATCACCTTTTCCCGATCCACGCTTTTCAGTGGCCGGCTCAGGCAGTCGTCGCGCGAAGGATCGTCGCGCACGATCGCCTATTGCACAGCAACGGATGTGCCGCGATTCACGCGCCCTGCGAGCGTATCGACGTACGATCGGCGACACGCCCATGGGCGGCTCGCGAGCGACGATCACCGGGGCAAGTTAGCATCGCCACGCCAATGTTGTCAAACAACTTTGATCGCTAGTCTACGTAATGCTGCGTGCATGGATCTGATTTCTTCATATGAATACAGGCGCGGCGTGCTGCAGCGCAGATTGGGCTTTCAAAAATGCTCGTATGACAACAGGCGGAGTATCGGACTGGTTTGAATCAAACGTTTTGTAATCTCTTCCGCTTTTCAAGATAAGAACCGTATTTAGTACCGATTCAAAGCCGTGTAAAACCCTACGGAATAAAAGTTTATTCAGATGGCCGTGAGGCACGGCAGGAGCGGATTTGCGGCATTTGCTGGAGAATTGCGTCAACTAGATTAAATGTCACCCGGCGCGGCACCTGATTTCTGAACCATAAATGAAACAGGTGAGAAATTCTCTAACGTTAATTCGTATTAGCTGGCGAATATAGTGATAGATTAATGCGAAACAAGACCATGAGTCACCGCAGCATCGGCATGGCCATAGCCCCCTCCGCTGCGAACCTCGAGAGATAGCACTTTGCCGCAACATTTTATTGAACAGATGTCGCCGTTGCTGGAAGCGGAGAACGATGTCAGCTGGTTCCGCGAGGTCGCCCGGCTGGCAGAGGGCTGGGGCTTCGACCGCGTGCTGGTCGGCATCCTTCCGCGGCCGGGCATGCGGCTGGAAGACGCGTTCATCCGCAGCACGTATTCACCGTCCTGGCGGCAGTTCTACAACGACCAGGGGTTCGCGCACATCGACCCTACGGTCGCGCATTGCATGACGAAGTCGTCGCCGCTGATCTGGTCGCCGGATCTGTTCGAATCGAATCCGGCGCAAGCCATGTATGAGGAGGCGCGCGCGCACGGCTTGCGCGCCGGTGTAAGCCTGCCTATCCACGGGCCGAGACAGGAATCGGGCCTGATCTGCTTCGTCAACGACCGTAATCCGACCGACGACTTCTGGCGTCATCTCGACGTCGTCCTGCCCAACCTCGTGCTGTTGCGCGATCTCGTCATCGACACGAGCCAGCCTCATCTGAATGCTCACACGCAGGCGTTAGTGCCGAAGCTCACGCCGCGGGAACAGGAATGCCTGAAATGGACCGCACGCGGTAAGTCCACTTGGGAAATTTCGCACATTCTTAATTGCTCGGAAGCCGTGGTGAATTTCCACCTTAAGAACATTCGCACGAAATTCGGTGTGAACTCACGGCGCGCGGCGGCCGTGATTGCAACGCAACTCGGCCTTATTGATCCAGGTTGATGAACTCACGCGCTTCCGGGTTGTGGAGCACCTTTTCCGCCCTGCCCAGATCGCCGTCCGTGACCGTCTTCGTGAAGTAGAGGCCCAGCAGGATCGAGACGGGTGCCGGAATTTCAGCGCCCGATTCGAAGCGGCTGCCGCGCGACTGGGTTACGCCGAAACGCGCCCAGAATTGACGTTGGCTCTCTTTCTTTTTCTTGCGGTACGCGATGATCAGCACGCGGTCCACACCTGTCGAAGTATCCGCGCCGCGGCTCTGCACGGTCGGTTGAACGTTTGCGTGAACGCCCGCTTGCCAGTGATTCTGAAGTTCCATGATGGTTTTTCCCTGTGTTTGGCCCTCATCTCAATTTTGTAATCATCAGACGGACTGAACACCTATCCAGGTGAATAGGTGTTTTTTTTATCCGAAATGCATACGGTTTCCTGCGTACCGCGACCAACGTAAGGAGCACACCATGCATACGGCGATTCGGATTGGCACACGGCAAGAGTTCGACAACAACCACATCAACGAGATGTACCGGCTGCGCGCCCGCGTCTTCCGGGATCGCATGGGATGGGACGTTCCGACCATCGCCGGCATGGAGATCGACGGCTACGACGCGCTCGGGCCGTACTACATGCTCATCCAGGACGCCGACCGCGCGGTGCGCGGCTGCTGGCGGCTGATGCCGACGGAGGGCCCGAACATGCTGAAAGACACTTTCCCGCAGTTGCTCGACGGTCACGACGCGCCAGTCGGACGGCATATATGGGAACTGAGCCGCTTTGCTATCGAAACGGATGGCGAGCAAACGTTTGGCTTTGCAGATCTGACGATGCACGCGATCCACGAACTGGTCACTTTCGCGGACCGGATGAGTATTACGCGCTATGTGACCGTCACGACGACGGCGATCGAACGGCTGCTGCGGCGTACGGGCATCGAGGTGACGCGCTTGGGGCCGCCCGTGCGGATCGGCGTCGAACGCACGATCGCGCTCGACATCACCGTCGACGCGATTCGCGCCGCCGTCTGCAAGCCGATGCCCGTGGCGGCTTGAGTTTGAGTTCGAGCCTGAGCGGAGACTAGCTGCGCCGGAACGTGATGTGCGCGATCCGGCGCACGAGCAACGCCGCGGCCAGCGCGGCGCAGCCCGTCAGCACGACGCCGATGTGGATCGACTGCACCAGCACGTGACGGGCGGCGTCGAACAGCGCCGGTCCTTCGAGGCCGGCGCGTTTCAGCTCGATCAGCAGCGAGTCGCGCAGGTTTTCGTCGACGAGAATGCGCGGATCGGCGAGCTTCGGCCGCCACGCCGACGCGACGGTCTCGCCGAGCACGCGCAGCGACTCTTCCACGCCCGATGCATAGCGCCGGTTCACGATCGTCGCGACGATGCTGGTGCCGAGCATGCCGCCCACCATGCGCGTCGATTGCAGCAGCGCCGTCGTGATGCCGAAGCGCTCGCGGCCGGCAATCTCCTGGCCGAACACGTTCAGATTGTTGAGAATGAAACCGAGACCGATGCCGACGGCCGCCATCGACAGTTCGAGATAGAGATGCGGCGTCGCGGGCGTGGCGAGCGCGATGCCCACCGACGCAGCCACGAGCAGGCTGAAGCCGATCGTCAGGATCGCCGTCGGGCGCTTCATGTGAATCACGATGCGCGTGTTGATCATGCTGCCGAGGGCGATGCAGGCCGCAATCGGCGTCGCGAGCAGGCCGGCCTGCTGCGGCGACAGCCCGAAGCCGCCTTGCAGCAGCAGCGGCGCGAAGAAGATCAGCGAGAACATCACGAAACCCGACAGTACCGACAGCGTGAAAAGTGTCACGAGCTGCGGGTCCCTGAAGAGGTCGAGCGGCACGATCGGGTGCGTCGCGCGGCGTTCGCAGGCCAGCAGCGCTGCCGCGCCCACTACGACCAGCGCCGCGAGTATCAGGTTGCCCGTGGTCACGCCGTCCTTCGGCACGGCCTCAATGAAGGTCTGAAGCCCGCCCAGCACCAGCGCGACGAGCGCGGCGCCCGCCCAGTCGATCCGCACGTCGCCCGTGCGCTCGCGGCGGTAGTACGGCAAATGCGCCCAGATGAAATACAGCGCGAGCGCGCCGACGGGCAGATTGACGAGGAATGTCGAGCGCCAGCCGAATTGCTCGCTGAGCCAGCCGCCCAGCGACGGCCCCGCCGCCGTGCCGATTCCGTACGCGGCCGCCAGCACTACCTGCCAGCGCACGCGGGTGCGCGGGTCGGGAAAGAGGTCGGGGATCGACGCGAATGCCGTGCCGACCATCATCCCGCCGCCCACACCCTGCAGGCCCCGCGCGAACACCAGAAACGGCATGCTGGAAGCGAGTCCGCAGAGCGCCGACGCCACCGTGAAGACGATCACGGCCGTGATCACGAAATACTTGCGGCCGAAATAGTCGCCGAGACGCCCGAACACGGGCACCGTGACCACGGATGCAAGCAAATAGGCGCTCGCAATCCACGCGTAATACTCGAAACCGTGCAGTTCGACGACGATCGACGGCAATGCCGTGCTGACCACCGTCTGATCGAGCGCGACCAGCATGTTGACGAGACCGATGCCAAGCATGGCCAGCAGTGCGTCGCGAAAAACCAGGGGACGGGAAGGATTCACTTCTTTGCGGTGCGGCGCAGTGCGCGCCGCATTTTCAGATCAGGGGAACAGGGAACCGGGCCGCAAGCACAGCGCGACGGCCCGGCAAGCAAGGCGAAAACGTCAGGAGCCGAACATCCGGTCGCGTGCATGCTCGAGATGCAGGCGCATCGCCTGACCGGCTGCGGCCGCGTCCTTGCTGCGGATCGCGTCGAGCACGGCCAGGTGCTCGGCCTGCACGAGCCGCTGGCGTTCGAGCGTCTTCACCAGCGACAGATTGCGCGACAGATTCATGCTGAAAACGATCTGCTCTTCGATGAACGACATCATCGTGATGAAAAACTGGTTCTTCGACGCCCGCGCAACCGCGAGGTGAAACGCGAAGTCGTCCTTCGCGCCGATACCCTGCGTTTCGATCACGCGCTCCAGTTCATCCCATGCGTGCTGGATCGCGGCGATGTCATCGGCTTCGGCCATTTGCGCGGCCAGTTCGGCGGCGCCCGACTCCGTCACGATGCGAAAGTCGTAGCAGCGTCGAATATCGGAGAGCGTCTCCAGCGGCGCGAAACGGCGCACGTCGGGGTCCGGACGGCGCGCCACCGTCGTGCCCGAACCGTGCCGCGTCACGATGATGCCGTCGGCGCGCAGCCGCGCGAGCGCCTCGCGCACCGTCGGCCGCGACGTCTCGAAGCGTTCCGCGAGCGCATGCTCGGTGGGCAGGCGTTCGCCTTCCTTGTATTCGCCTTCGAGAATGCGGTTCAGGATGTCGCCGTAGATCTTGTCCGGCAGACCGGTCGATTTGCGCTCGTTCATCGTCGAGAAACGGCTTGTCAGAATAGACTGGAATTGTAAGGCAAATAACGCGCGCTACCGCCTGAAATAACGCCTCACGCCAGGCAGAAGACGTGTGGTGGCGCGCACGCCGCCAGTATGACGGACCTCGCGTCGGACGGCAAAATTTGACAAATCCTTGATTGACATCTGGGTTCCCGCTGACCAAAACGCGCCTTTTTCGTCGATCATTTATGCTGCTACCGCAATCTGGACCCATTCATACGGCTTTCACAGGCGGCTCGCGCCGGCCGAACACGGCGGCGCGACGCTCTCCACGACACGGAGGCTTCATGTACACACGCATCCTCGTTGCCGTCGACGGCAGCAACACGTCACGCCGCGCGTTCGACAGCGCCCTGAATCTGGCCAGCAAACTGGGCGCGACGCTGCGCGCGTTCTATGCGGTCGAAAACACGCCGATGTACTTCGACGCGCCCGGCTACGATCCGTCCATCCTGCGCAACCGTCTCGTCGAGCAGGGCAAGGAACTGACGGCGGAACTGTCGGCGGCGATGCGCGCGCAAGGGGTATCGGGCGATATCGCGGTGGGCGAGGCTTCGTCGCTCGACGACGTGCCGACGCTCGTGCTGCGCGCCGCCGCCGATTTCAACGCAGACCTGATCATCATGGGCACGCATGGCCGGCGCGGCGTGCAGCGCCTGATTCTGGGCAGCGTGGCCGAGCGTTGCGTGCGTCAATCTACGTTGCCCGTACTGCTGATTCCGTCCGCTGCGGGCGGCGGCGAAGCTGAGGAAGAACCCAAGGCCTGAGCGTTGCGCGCGAAAGCGAAGCCTGACGCCGCTCAACAGCGCGGCCCCTTGTGGCGCGTCATTTTGCCGCCTGGTTGCGCGCGCATCGAGTGGGACAATCGGTTGTCACCCTGCTTGTCAACCTTTTAACGCCGGTTGGTCCCATGCTCAATCCCATCGCAGTTACCGCCGCTGTCGCCCCTGCCCGCACTGTCCGCCGCGGCCCCGCCTCCCCCGCGCAGCGCGCCGTGCGCAGCACGGCGCGCTGTTCATCGTGCGCGATGCGGCATCTGTGCATGCCGCAAGGCGTGTCTGCCAATGAAATGCCGCAGCTCGAAGCGCTGATCTGCTCGGCGCGCCCGGTGCGTCGCGGCGAGGCGCTCTATCGCGCGGGCGATTCGTTCGACAGCCTCTACGCCGTGCGCTCGGGATCGCTGAAGACGGTGATGGCGCATCGCGACGGCCGCGAACAGGTCACGGGCTTGAGGATCGCAGGTGAAGCGCTCGGCCTCGACGGCATCAGTAGCGACCAGCACGCATGCAGCGCCGTCGCGCTCGAAGACAGCTCCGTGTGCATCATTCCTTACGCGGCGCTCAAGCATCTGTGCCGCGAGATCGGCTCGATGCAGGAGCGGCTGCACAAGCTGATGGGCGAGCAGATCGTGCGTGAGGCCGCGCAGATGATGGTGCTCGGTTCGCTGAGCGCCGACGAGCGTGTCGCTGCCTTCCTGCTCGATATCTCCGAGCGCAACGCCCAGCGCGGCTATTCATCGGCGGAATTCAATCTGCGGATGACGCGCGAGGATATGGGCAGCTACCTCGGCATGACGCTCGAAACGGTGAGCCGCACCCTGTCAAGATTTCAAAAGCGCGGACTGATCGACGCACAAGGCCGCCTGATCCACATCGTCGATCCGGAAGGCTTGCGACAGGTCGGCGCCTCGTCTAACGCCTGATCCGCCAGGCCCGCCGCGCGGCTTCGTCTCGCACGACGCCGGCGCGCATCCGCCTGGCACGTCTCCTGCGCCTGCGGTACAGTCCAAGATTATCCTTCTCGGCGAGAGTCGGGTCTTCGGTACCCCGCACTCGTCTCGTGCAAAGATGCTTGCTGTCCTCACGAGGAGACCCGGCGAATGAACCGCGATCCCGCACCGCACCACCCGCTGGCCGAACGTCTCATCGACGCGCGCCGCGTGACCGACGCCCTGTTCTCGGTTGTCAAACCCGAATACCTCTATGACCGGCCGATCCGCGAACGCCACCGGATCGTGTTCTACATCGGCCATCTCGAAGCCTTCGACCGCAATCTCTTCGACGAACGCCTGTGCCCGCTGCCCGCGTTCGAGCCGGAACTCGACAGGTTGTTCGCGTTCGGCATCGATCCCGTCGACGGCGGCTTTCCAACCGATCAACCTTCCGATTGGCCTTCGATCGACGTCGTGCGCGACTACGCGAACAAGGCGCGCGCGCAGATCGACAGCCGTCTGGCGACCTGCGAGTTCGGCCGCGGCGGCATGGCGACGGGCTCGCCCGAGCAACTGATGCATGTCGCCATCGAACACCGTCTGATGCACGCGGAAACGCTCGCGTACATGCTGCATCAGTTGCCGCTGGAGATGAAAGCCGCGCCGCCGGGCGCCACCTCGACCGCGCAATATGAGCGCAACGTCCAGGCGCCGCCGATGGTGCGCGTGCCAGCGGGCGAAGCCGTGCTCGGCATGAAGAAGGAAGATGGCCGCTTCGGCTGGGATAACGAGTTCGGCGAGCAGCGCGTGCAGGTCGACGCGTTCGAGATCGACCGTTACATGGTGACCAACGCGCAATTCCGCGAGTTCATCGACGCAGGCGGCTATCGCCATCGCGCTTACTGGAACGATAAGGACTGGGCGTGGAAGGAAGCCGAGGGCGTCGCGCATCCCGTCACGTGGTCGCAGCATGCTGATGGCCAGTGGACCTTGCGCACGATGTTCGAAGATATCGCGCTGCCGCCCGACTGGCCCGTCTATGTGAGCCATGCCGAAGCGAGCGCCTACGCGCGCTGGGCCGGCAAGGCACTGCCCACGGAAGCACAATGGCAGCGCGCCGCGCTGGGCGCATCGAACACGGCTTCGGGCAACTGCGATTTCCGCAGCTGGGACCCGCAAGCCGTCGATGCATCGCCCGACAACGTCAGCGCGTTTGGCGTCGAAGGCCAGTTCGGCAATGGGTGGGAATGGACGTCGTCGTTATTCGACGCGCTGCCGGGCTTCGAGGCCTTTCCGTTCTATCTCGGCTACTCGGCCAATTTCTACGACGGACAGCACTACGTGCTGAAGGGCGGTTCGGCACGCACCGCGCAATGCATGATCAGGCCGACGTTCCGCAACTGGTTTCAGCCGCGGTATCAGCATGTGTATGCGGGGTTCAGGTGCGTGAGGGCGGCTTCCGACAAGTAAAGCGTCAACTGCAAGCCAGGCGGCCTCGATGCCTGGAACAGGTTTCTCACGCCATCCTTTACTGGTCGTTCACAAAAGGTGTGGACCGGGGACATGCTCGACAATCCATATCGGATAAGAGCATGTCCGCACGTTCGCGTTACCCAACGGAATTCCCGCATTGACTGCAGAATTTCGCGCCTGCAGGAATGGCGCTGCTGCATTTCGTGCATGACACGGGCACCAACGACGTCGCGCACTGGCCGCAGAAGCGCGAGCCTTGCGCGTTGACCGCCTTGCATTGCGGGCATGCCACACCGTTTGCCGATGTCATCGGAGCAGGACCGCGCCCCCAACCTTGATCGACAGGGCCGCCGTACCCATGACCATGGCTGCTGCCGTGACCGTGTCCGCTGCCATGCCCACTCCCGTGGCCCTGGCCCTGACTGCCATGATGTCCGCCAAGCATCCTTTCCCAGAATCCCATATCGTTTGCCTCTTCAGGATAGTTGCGCGATCACGACGATCTTCATTTGCGCAGCAGCCGCAGCCCATTGCCTACGACGAGAAGACTCGCGCCCACGTCGGCAAAGACCGCCATCCACATCGTGCCCAGACCAGCCAGAGTCAAGCCGAGAAAGACTGCCTTGATCCCCAGGGCAACCGTGATGTTCTGAACGAGAATCGTGCGGGTCGCGCGCGACAGACGGATGAACACCGGAATCTTCCGCAGGTCGTCGTCCATCAGCGCCACGTCTGCGGTTTCGATTGCCGTATCGGTACCCATGGCACCCATCGCAAAACCGATGTCCGCACGTGCCAGCGCAGGTGCGTCGTTAATGCCATCGCCGACCATTCCCACGACCGCACCATCCGCCGATAGCGCTTCGATCACCCGCAGCTTGTCTTCTGGCAACTGGTCGCCTTCGGCCCGATCGATACCGACCTGCTTCGCGATCGCGTCCGCCGTGTGCGGATTGTCACCCGTCAACATCGCAGTGCGAACGCCCAATCCGTGCAGCGCCGCGATCGCCGCTCTGCTGCTGTCCTTGACCGTATCCGCGACGGCAAAGAGCGCAAGGACCCGATTGGCATCGACCAGCATCACGACGGTCTTGCCCTGCCGCTCCAGCACGTCGAGACGGGCTTCCAGGTCGGGCGAACAGCGGCCCAGTTCCTCGATCAGCCGGTGGTTGCCGAGCGAATACTGCACACCGTCGATGACCCCGCGCACGCCGCGCCCCGGAATCGCCGCGAAGTCCTCGACCGCCAGTTGCACCAGGCTTCGAGCGTCGGGCGTCTGGGCAATTGCCTGCGATACCGGATGATCCGAACGCCCTGCAAGGCTGACGGCCAGCGTGCGGCAACGTTGGGAATCGACTTCGGCACGTAGTTCGAAATCGGTCTGGACGGGCTTTCCGTGCGTGATGGTGCCCGTCTTGTCGAGAGCCAGCCACGTGAGCTTCCGGCCCTGTTCGAGGTAGGTGCCGCCCTTGATCAGAATCCCATGCCGTGCAGCGGCGGCAAGACCACTGACGATCGAAACGGGCGTCGAAATGACAAGCGCACACGGGCAGGCAATGACGAGCAGCACGAGCGCCTTATAGATCCACTCCTGCCAGCCGCCGCCCATCACGAGCGGTGGCACCACGGCAATGGCGAGCGCGATCGCGAAAACAACGGGTGTATAGACTCGCGCAAACTGGTCGACGAAGCGTTGCGTGGGCGCCTTGGCACCCTGCGCCTCCTCTACCGCATGAATGATCCGCGCAAGGGTCGTGTTACTTGCAGTTGCCGTGACGCGATACTCAAACGAACCCGAGTCGTTGATCGTTCCGGCGAATACCTGATCGCCTTCCGCTTTTTCGACGGGCAGGCTTTCTCCCGTGATCGGCGCCTGGTTGATGGTTGAGCGACCGGACACGATTTCCCCGTCGAGTCCGATTCGTTCACCCGGTCGCACGCGCACCGTCGCGCCGACAGCTACGGCTTGCGCATCCACTTCGACCCACGACCCGTCGGCCTGTTGTACCGTCGCCTTATCCGGGGCGAGTCGCATCAGGCCCTGGATCGCGTTGCGCGCACGGTCGAGAGATTTCGCCTCGATCAGTTCGGCGATCGTGAACAGGACCATCACCATCGCGGCTTCCGGCCACTGGCGCAGGATCAATGCGCCCGTCACCGCAATGCTCATCAGCGCGTTGATGTTCAGGTTACCGTTACGGATGGCGACCCAGCCCTTGCGGTACGTCGTCAATCCACACGCGACAACCGCCAGGATGGCGAGTGCGGCCGTCACCCATTGCGGCTGTCCGAGCCAGCTGGCCGCTTCGGACGCAATCGCCGCAATGGCGGACAACGCGAGCGGCCACCACGGCTTCTGGGGGACTTCCGGGACGGGCTGCGCCTTCGCGCCGGACTCGGTCACCTCGGGCGTGAAACCCAATGAGCGGACTGCGGCGAGCACAGCATCGAGCGCATCTGGAGCATGGACCACCGTCAACACCCGCTGCATCAGGTTGAATTCCATGCTCGTGACCGACTTCATGCCTGCCAGCTTCTTGCGGATCAGTGCTTCCTCCGTCGGACAATCCATCTGCAGGATGCGGATTGGCGTGCGAACCCCGTCCGCGACCACCGTCGATGCCTCCATCATCTCGAACCTCGCCGCGGCCGGCGTGCAGCAACCGTCGCCGTGCGCGTGATTGCGGTCATCGGCATGGTCGTGGTCATGATCGTCATGCGCGTGGCCGTGATCTCGCGGGTGATCGTGCGCAAGTCCCGGCGCATCGTGCGATTTGGAGCGAGACAGACTGGAAGCGGACATGGTGGATTCCTTGCTTGATTTATGGTGCAGTAAACACCTTGGAGCCACTCCAAGGTCAAGCGTTTGAAAGGAATCTCGATGAAAATCAGCGAACTCGCCCGGCTAGCGGGCTGCACGACCGATACGGTGCGGTTTTACGAGAAGGAGCGTCTTCTTCCGCTCCCCGCGCGGACAGATGCTAATTACCGCAGCTATGACGACTCGCACGTTCAGCGGCTACGATTCATCCGCAACTGTCGGGCGCTCGATATGAGTCACGAGGAGATCCGCAAACTTCTAGAGGCTGGGGACTCGCCAGAAGCGGACTGTACGGCTGTGAATGACCTTATCGACGAACATATCGAACACGTCGTCCGCCGTATCGAAGAGCTTGGCGTTCTGAAAAGTCAGTTGTTGGCCCTGCGTGGGCGTTGTCCTGCCGAAAATGCCGTCCAGGATTGCGGCATCATGCAAGAGCTCGGCACGATGGACGTCGTCAGCGCTGCCCCGTCGCACAGTCATGTGTAACGGTTTGCAGCACGGGAAGCTTGATTGTCTGGCGGATCCGGGAAACCGCCTTGAGCATGGAATCGCCATCGCGCGTGACATGAGGACGTGGGCGTCCTGAAGCGAGGTTTCTCAGTGATATGGGCTGGCGCTGCAGCAGCGTGTCGAGCTCAGCGCGGCCAAGTTCGATCTGATCCGGCGCGTCCTTGATGAGCATCAAGGTGGCGAACTCATGCGTTGGAGTCTGTTCGCGCAGCGCGCTTTGCTTACCCTCTCCAACGGTCGCTGCCCCGCTGACAATAAAACGACGTCGGCTCGCTGACATGCAGCAAGCCGACTGCCCGTTCAACTACGCATGGTTAGTGGTTCATCTGCTCGATGCCCGCCACTCGCCACGCCTGGTCGCCCTGTGCGTTCCTGACGATGTTCCAGATCTCCTGGAACGGCTGGGCCGTCTGCGCGTCGTCCTCCCGCATCTGACCGTAAAAGCGAACGCTGACCAGTGTTTCCTCCGCGTTGCTTTGCGTGCCCAGCACCTCGGCATCGAGTTGCGTGACTTCCGTCACGCTCGGCTCGCGCCCCCGGGCTTCCAGATCCATCTTCAGTTGCCTGAACATTTCCGGCGTCGTCAACTCGAACAGGTCCCCCTGCTCGTTCCTGTCCCACGCGCCTTGAAGACGCATGAACAGAGTCTTTGCCGATACCAGAAAGGCCGCCTGGTCGGGCCCGAGCGCAAGTCCCGGTGCCTGCACAGCGCCTGCAGCGCCCGCCGAACCCATCGCTGCGCGCGGCCAGCCCATGGGCGTCGCTTCAGGCCGCGCTTGCCCCATCTGGTTGAGAAATGGCGAGCCGTTCGTTTGCTGCCGGTTCGCGGCGCCATGTCCATAAGCCAGATCCGGACGACGCCGGTTGGCAATGAAGCGGAACAGCATCACGCCGGCCAAAACCACCAGCCCGATGAGCAGCGCATTCGACAGCATTTGCGCCAGTCCTTCAGCCATCCCGAACGACGACAGCAGCGCCGCAATGCCAAGGCCGGCGGCGAGGCCGGCGAGCGGGCCCATCCAGCGGTTACGCGCCGCGGCAGCAGGCGCCTGGGTCGCCTGTTGTGCGGGCTGGGCTTGCTGGCGCTGTTGCGCCGGCCCGGACGGCGACGCCGACTGCGACTGGCGCCCGATGCTTTGACCGCCGCCCACCCGCTTCGCTTCTGCATCGTTCGACGCCACGGCGCCGAGCGCCAGCAGTCCCGCCAGACCCAGCGCTGCCGTCCCGCGCGTTACCGTACCGGCAGCGCGTCGAAGGTGATTGACGAATTGCATGAACATAAAAAACCCCTTTTGGTAAGTCCGGGGGCTACCCGGATCGCGCTCTTCATAGTCGCGCGGAAAACATTACGAACAGTAATATTTATTGACTCGTCAAACTCGCGGCCCTTGAGCCTGCAAGCCGTGATGGCCCACGTGAAAACCGTTGCCGTGGATGTAGTGCTCCAGTTGCCGGATCGTGTGTTCCTGCTCGGCAATCAGGTTCTTGATCAGGTCGCCGATCGACACCATTCCGATCACCTGCCCGGCCGTGATCACAGGCAGATAACGTATCCGGTGCGCGGTCATGATCGCCATGCATTCGTCGGTCGTGTGCTGCGGGCCGACATGGCGCACCTCGGTCGACATGATGTCGCGCACCGGCGTATTCCTTGACGAGCGGTCCATCAGGACGATTTTCCGAGCGTAATCGCGCTCCGTCACGATACCGGCCAGGCGTCCTTCGTTTGCGACGATCAGTGCGCCCACCCGGCGGTGCGCCATGATCGCGATCG